>JANNGT010000177.1:0-9406 GCA_031404015.1 Gammaproteobacteria bacterium
TGCCACCGCCCGCGGCGGGGAAGGCGCGGGCGCTCCCAGCGAGCTGATGGTCCCAGGAGTAGCGGCCGAACACCATGTCACGGTCGGAGGCGCGCCAATCCAGGCGCACGTCGAACTTGTTAGTGTCTGTGCCCTGCGGCAGCAACTGCTGGAAGTTCTGAACAAAGCCGGGCCGGTTCGGATCGGGATAGAGCGCGGCCACCTTAGGGCCCGGCGCATCGAAGCGCGCGGCGGGCACCACGAATCCCGGAAAGGCATCGCGAATGGAACCCGCGCCGGCGGGATTCGGGCGCGTGGTGGCCGGGTCAAAAATGGCCACCGTCCGCTCAGAAAAGTTGCCCGCTTTCTGTGCCACGGTAGGCACGTTGAGATTGAAGAGCCGCTCTTCGGCCTGGCGGAAACTCTCAAAATCGCCGAACGCGAAGAGGCGATTGCGCAGGGCGAACCATCGGCATACGCGTGCCCGACAACGCCATCGTGCAGATGCTGCTCGCCGAACTCGGCGAGCCGATCATGAGTTCCACCCTGCTGCTGCCGGGTGATACGACGAGTCCGACCGAGCCTGACGAGATCAAGGAAATACTCGATCAACTGGTCGATCTGGTGATTGACGGCGGCACGGGCGGCATCGAGCCGAGCAGCGTCGTCGACTTGTCGGGTCCCGCGCCCGTGGTCATCAGGCGCGGCAAAGGCGACGTATCCGCGTTCGAGTGAACGGCGTGGGGTGGGCTGCGTATAATCGCGCCCTTGCGCGGACTTTGTGGATCGACGCAGCTTAAACAATTGCTCGACGTATGTTACGCAAGCCATTGACAATCATAGAATTAAACGGCGACAAAGTCGCAAGGCAACAGGTTTGAGTTCCACCGCTACCACGCCGCGTCGAGTCCTTTCCGGAATGCGCCCGACTGGCAGCCTGCACCTGGGCAACTATCACGGAGCGCTGAAGAACTGGACCGAGTTGCAGTACCAGTACGACTGCTACTTTTTCATTGCCGATTATCACGCGTTAACCACGGGGTACGACGACACGCGCCATCTCGAGGACTATGCATGGCAGATGGTGGTTGACTGGCTCGCCGCCGGACTCAACCCCGCCGTGTGCACGATGTTTATCCAGTCACGCGTGCCTGAGCATGCCGAGCTGCACCTGCTGCTTTCGATGATTACGCCGCTCGGCTGGCTCGAGCGCGTGCCCACTTATAAGGACCAGCAGGAGCAACTGAAGGAAAAGGATCTGGCCACCTACGGATTCCTGGGTTACCCGTTGCTGCAGAGCGCGGACATCCTGCTGTATCGCCCACTGGGCGTGCCGGTCGGAGAGGACCAGGTGGCGCACGTGGAAATCACACGCGAGATCGCGCGGCGCTTCAATTTCGTTTTTGGGCGTGAGGCCGATTTTGAAGCCAAGGCCGAGCGCGCGATCAAGAACCTCGGCGCAAAGAACGCGACGCTCTATCGTGAGTTGCGCAAGAACTACCAGGAGCAGGGCCAGCAGGATGCGCTCATCAAGGCGCACGGCCTGCTCGACGGCAACTCGCGGCTGACGGTGGCCGATCGCGAGCGGCTGCTTGGCTACCTCGAGGGCACTGGCCGCACGATCCTGACCGAGCCAGAGGCGCTGCTGACGTCCACGCCGCGCGTAACGGGCCTCGACGGCCGCAAGATGTCGAAGTCCTACGGCAATACGATCGGTTTGCGTGAAGACCCGGAGGAGGTCGCCAAAAAGCTCAAGACGATGCAGACGGATCCCGCTCGCGTGCGACGCACCGACCCGGGCGATCCCGAGAAGTGCCCCGTCTGGGACCTGCACAAGCTGTACTCCGATGCGCCCACGCAAGCCTGGGCTGCGCAGGGTTGTCGCTCGGCGGGCATCGGCTGCCTCGAGTGCAAGAAGCCCGTCATCGATCGCATCGTCGAAGAAATCACCGGCATGCGGCAGCGCGCGCAGGAGTACGAAGACAACCCGGACCTGGTGCGAGGCATCATCGCGGATGGCTGCGAGAAGGCACGCGAAGTGGCGGGCCAGACGATTGCCGACGTCAAGCAGGCGATGGGCCTGGCCTATCGCTGAGGCGAGTCCACTCCATGACCAAACCGGACCTCAAGTTAATTGAAGGCGGGCTGGGGCAGATGCCGCCGGCCGATCCGCACCTGCCCGAAACACACGAGCAGGGTGAGATGCCCTTTGCCGTGGTTGACGGCGAGCCCGTGACGCAGATGCCGAAGGACCTGTACATCCCTCCGGATGCGTTGCAGGTTTTCCTCGAGGCGTTCGAAGGACCGCTTGACCTCCTGCTGTACCTGATCCGCAGGCAAAATCTCGACATCCTCGACATCCCGATCGCGGAAATAACGCGCCAGTACATGTCGTACATCGACGTGATGCGCGGCATGCAGCTCGAGTTGGCCGGTGAGTACCTGGTCATGGCCGCCACGCTCGCCGAGATCAAGTCGCGCATGCTGCTGCCGCGCCCCGTGGCAGCCGGCGAGGACGAAGCGGATCCGCGTGCCGAACTCGTGCGCCGACTGCAGGAGTACGAACGGTTCAAGCGCGCCGCGCTCGACATCGAAGAGCTGCATCGCGTCGACCGCGATACGTTCCCGGCCTCCGCCGAACTCGTCGATCGCCGCGTGGTGCGACTGCAACCAAACGTCTCGCTGCAGGAAATGCTGGTGGCCCTGCGTGACGTGCTGGGTCGTGCGGAGATGTTCGCCCACCACCGCATCAGCCGCGAGCGGCTGTCGGTGCGCCAGCGCATGTCCGAAGTGCTGAACGCGATGCGCACGCAATCGTTCGTAGAGTTCGTGACGCTGTTCCGTGCCGAGGAAGGACGCATGGGTGTCACGGTCACCTTCATCGCGATCCTCGAGCTGCTGCGCGAAGGACTGGTCGAGATCGTCCAATCCGAACCCTATGCGCCGATCCACGTGCGCGCCGGCGCGCCGCGCCATGCGAACATGATCGACTATGGCGATGATCGGGCCGAGCAAGGCCCGCAAGGCACCGAATCATGAGTCAACATCCCCTGAGCGGCGTGGTCGAGGCGGTGCTGCTGGCGGCCGGCCGGCCGGTGACCGTCGAGCAATTGCTGGAACTGTTCGACGAGGGCCAGCGCCCCAACGCCGGAGACATCGTTGCGGCGCTCGCCGACCTGCAGCAGAGCTACGATGGCCGCGGGGTGGAAGTGCGCGAAGTCGCAAGTGGCTGGCGGGTACAGGTCCGACCGCAACATGCGGACGTCGTTTCGCGCCTTTGGCAGGAACGCCCGAGCCGCTATTCGCGTGCGCTGCTCGAGACGCTGGCGCTGATCGCTTACCGTCAGCCCATCACGCGCGGCGAGATTGAAGACATCCGCGGCGTCACCGTCGCCACGACGATCATGCGCACGCTGCACGAGCGCAACTGGATTCGCGTCGTCGGCCATCGTGAAGTTCCTGGCCGCCCCGAGCTGCTCAGTACGACGCGCGAGTTTCTCGATTACTTCGGCCTGAAAAGCCTCGATGATCTGCCCACCCTTGCCGAACTGCGCGATCTCGAGGACATCCGCGAGCAACTCGACCTGCCCGCTGCGATTGCGACTGCGGAGGTGGCGGCGTCCGCTGGTTCTGTCGCCGAGGCTGAAACCGATTCCGCCGAAGTGCCCCGTTGAGCGAACGGCTGCACAAGCTGCTCGCGCAGCACGGCATCGGTTCGCGTCGCCAGGTCGAGGCCTGGATCCGCGAAGGTCGCGTGCTCGTCAATGGGCGGCCCGCTGGGATCGGTCATGCCTTGCAGTCGGGCGAGCGCGTGGTCGTGGACGGCAAGGACGTGACGCGTCTGCTCGCCGTCGAGCGCAAGCTGCAGGTCATCCTGTACCACAAGCCCACCGGCGAAATGCTGCGCAGCCGCGCGGGCGACGATCGCGAAAGCGTCGAGATGAAGCTGCCGGCGCTGCACGCAGGCCGCTGGGTTGCAGTGAATGCGCTCGGCTTCGGCGAAGATGGCCTGCTGATCCTGTCGAGCGAAGGCAAGTTCGCACTGGCGATCGCGCGGCACAATCACGAAATCCCAGTCGAGTATCGCGTGCGGGCGCTGCGCCCGAGCCAGGAAGAAGACTGGCCCGTCATGCCGACGTCGGTCGACGTCGAGGGGCAGGGCGTGACGTTTACCGTGGTCGAGCCGGCCGGTGCGAGCGGCACCAACATGTGGTTCAGGCTCGTCAGCGAACGCACGCTGCCACGCGGCGCGGTCCGTGCCTTGTTCGATTCGGCTGGCCTGAAGATCAGTCGCGCGATGCTGGTCAAATGGGGACCGATTTCGTTGCCGCGCGACCTGCCGCGCGGACGCTCACGCGCACTCGAGGGCGCGGACCTCGATGCGCTCTACACGCTCGCTGGACGCGACCGCAGCGACACGGGTCTGAAACCGCGTCCCCGACCCCGGCAGGCACCTGACCGGCGCAAGAAATCTACTGCGCGTCGAAGCGGCAGCCGGTAACGCCCCGGCTGTCGGGGCCCAGCAGATACAGAAAGGGCGCCAGCACGGCATCGGGTGCCGTGAGCTGCGCGGCGTCTTCACCGGGGTAGGCTTTTGCGCGCATCGGCGATCGCACGGCGCCGGGGTTCACGCTGTTCGAGCGGACGGGTTGCTCGGTCGCCAACTCATCCGCGAGCACCTGCATCATGCCTTCGTTGGCAAACTTCGACACGGCGTAGGCGCCCCAGTAAGCACGACCCTTGATCGAGACCCCGCTGGTCGTGAACACGATCGACGGGTCCCGGGATTTCTCCAGCAGCGGCAGCAGCGTGCGCGTGAGGATGAACGGGGCGTTGACGTTGACGTGCATCACCTTGAGCCAGGTCGGCACGTCGTAGTGCGCCATCGGCGAGCGGTCGCCGAGGATGGCACCCACGTGTGCGAGACCGTCGAGTCGACCGAACTCCGACCGAATGGCCTCGGTCAGCGCGTCGTACGCGGCCGCATCGGCCTTCTCGAAATCGATGGGTGCGATCGACGGTCGAGGTCCGCCGGCTAGGACGATCGCGTCGTAGGCTTTCTCCAATTTCTTTACCGAGCGACCGCTGAGGATCACTTGTGCGCCGAGCCGTGCGCAGGCCTGCGCCAGCGCGCCGCCGATGCTGCCGCTTGCGCCTGTGATCAGGATGATGCGATCAGCCAGCAGGCCGTCACTGGGGACGTAGTGCCGGAGTTCGGCGGAAGTGGGTGCGGGCATCGGGGCTCCGGGAAAACAGCACGAAAAAAGACGTGGGCTCGTCAGGCATGACGGACAGCGGTGCGCCATGCAACCCAGAGGCGGGACCATGGCTGCACCTGCGCGCGGTCACGGGCAATACCGCGAGAGAAGCCGATCCGGTCCAGCAGGCGGGCGTGCAGGGCGGCGAGCACCAGCCCCTGGCGTTGCAGCGCACGCTCGGTGCCTGACAGCAGATCCGGCAGCGCCTGCAGTTCCCCCGCCAGGTGCGACTTGCGCTTATCCAGGAGTGGCGCCAGCACGGGCGGGGAGGGCTCGTCGAGCAGTGTCGCGGGATCGATCCCGGCTTGCTCGAGTTCACCCAGGGGCAAGCGCACACGGCCCGCCATGACGTCGGCGCGCAGGTCGCGCAACGCTTCGACGCCCGCAACTGCGCCACCCAACCGGCGGGCAAAGACGCGCTCTGAATCAGTCACGATCGCCGCGCCGCGCGAGGCGATGGCCGCCAATGTCTGCAGGGAACCCTGCGCACGATAGGCGAGCGCAGCCACTTCGCTGTCGTCGTGCAGCGTGACGCGCGCAAGGTCGAAGTCGGCCGCGACCAGTACTTCGTGCAGGAGCGACAGGTCCGCGCCGAGCTCGCGCAGCGGCAGCAGTGCGACAGTGACTGGATGCAGCGGCGTGCCGCCGATCAGTCGATCCACTTCGGCACGCCAGTACTGCAGTCGCGTGTGTGCGACTTCGTGGTGCGAGGCCTGCAGCGTGTCGCAGATCTCCGCTTCGTATGCGTACAGCGCATGCAGCAACGGGCGCGAGCGCTCGGGGGCAAACAGCACGGCGAAATAACGCAGCGAACCCGGCGGGGTGCCGCGGTGCAACGGTTCGTCGTTCATCGCTCGTCGAGCTCGCCAGCGCCGTCCGCAATGACCGTCCGCGCCAGCTTGTCGACGGGGGAAATTTCCTCGATCTCGCGGGCGGGGCGCAGGCCCAGCTCCGTGAACTTGCGTGCGCCGGGCAGCACTTGTCGCTCGAGCGAGCCGACCGCGGCGTTGTACGCCTCGACGCTTTGACCCAGGGTACGCCCGACCCTGGAAATGTGCGTCGTGAACGTCGCCAGCCGTTTGTACAGATCTTCGCCGAGCTCCTGGATGTGCTGCGCGTTCTCGGCCAGCGCGTTCTGGCGCCAGCCATAGGCCACTGCTTTCAACAGTGCGATGAAGCTCGTCGGCGTCGCAATGATCACGTGCTGGCGAATCGCGTCCTCCAGCAGGTTCGGCAACTCGGCCACCGCCGCGCTGAGGAACTGGTCGCCGGGGATGAACAGCACGACGAACTCCGGGCTTTGCTCGAACTGCGACCAATACGCCTTCTGCGAAAGCTGTCGCACCCGCTCCTGCACCGCGAGGGCATGACGGCGCAACGCCACGGCGCGGTCCTCATCCGTTGTCGCCTCAGCCGCAGTCAGGTACGCATCGAGCGGCGTCTTGACGTCGACGACGATCTGCCGCCCGTCGGGCATGTTGACGATCATGTCCGGACGCAGCGAGCCTTCCTCGCCGTGCACGTGGACCTGCTCGCAGAAGTCGCAGCGGTCGACCATGCCGGCGAGTTCCGCGAGCCTGCGCAAAGTCATCTCGCCCCACTGGCCCCGGACTTCAGGACGGCGCAGTGCGGTCACCAGATTGCGGGTTTCGCGCTGCAGCGCGACCTGGCCCAGCGCCACGCTCTCAATTGAGCTGCGCAACGCGCCGAAACTCTCCGCACGTTCTTTCTCGATGCGCGCGATCTGCTCATGGGTTTTTGCGAGCGCTTCACGCACCGGCGCGAGCATCGACTCCACGGATTTTTCGCGTTCGGTCAGCTGACGCAACGCCGTTTCCTGTTGCTGGCCCAGCGTCTGCCGTGCCAGTTGCAGGAAGACCTCGTTGTTGCCGCGCAGGGCCTGCCCTGCAACCGAGTCGAAGCCGTTGCGAAGCCGCTCCAGCGCCATTTCGAGGGCCTGCTCCCGCTCGTTCGCGACGTCGGCAGCTGAATTGAGCGACGCCTCGGCCGTGGCGAGCCGCACTTCCGCTCGGTGCGTTGCGCGGCGGGCCACCAGCCATCCCACGACGAGGCCGAGCACGAGGCCGATGGCCGCAAGCGCGAGCGATTGCAGGCTGAGCTCGATCACGCATTCACCGGGTTATCGCGGTCATGCAGATGCAGCCAGTCCACGACATCTTCCGGTCGGTGGATGATGCCGTCGGCCTGCCAGGTTTCGGGGCGGTCGTCCTCTGAGAGGTAACCATACGCGGCGACTACGGTCTGCATGCCCGCCGCGCGTCCCGCGACGATGTCGCGCTCGGCGTCGCCGACGTACACGCAGTAGTCCGGCGACACTCCAGTGACCGCGGCCGCATGCAACAGGGGCAACGGATGCGGTTTTCGTTCGTTGACCGTGTCGCCACTGACGATGCAGCACGCCCGGCGCGTGAGGTCGAGTTGCTCCATCAATGGATCGGTCAACCAGCCCGGCTTGTTGGTGACCACGCCCCAAGGCAGGCCTTCGTTGTCGAACGCGGCCAGGACGGGCTCGATGCCGGCGAACAAGCGCGTGCCATCGGCGAGATTCTCGGAATACAGTTTCAGGAAGCGCTCGCGCAGCCGCTCGAACTCGTCGCCCTGCGCCGCGGGGAATCCCACTGTGATCAACCGCACCGCCCCGTGCGACACGGACGAACGCAGCGCCGTGAACGGCAGAGGCTCGACGCCTTCTTCCTGCCGCAGCCGATTGAGCGCGCCGATCATGTCAGGCGCTGTATCGAGCAGCGTTCCGTCGAGATCGAACAGGATGGCGTGAGCGCGTGTCATGTGACCGGGTTCGAGTCGTCGCGGCGCAGGTGCACGACGTAATTGACGCTGGCGTCCTGCGTCAATCGCGCCTTGCGCGTGAATGGGTCGTAGTGCAGTCCGGCGATGTCGATCACCTCGAGTCGTGCGTCTCGCGACCACTGTCGCAGCTCCGACGGGCGGATGAATTGCTCATAGGTGTGCGTGCCGGTCGGCAACAAACGCAGGACGTATTCCGCGCCCACCACGGCCAGCGCATACGCCTTGAGCGTGCGGTTCAGCGTGGAAACGAAGACGTTGCCACCAGGCTTGACCAGCCGG
The DNA here is from genome assembly GCA_031404015.1 of Gammaproteobacteria bacterium. Taxonomy (GTDB): domain Bacteria; phylum Pseudomonadota; class Gammaproteobacteria; order Steroidobacterales; family Steroidobacteraceae; genus RPQJ01. Next base: position 8,346 of record JANNGT010000177.1, read on the forward strand.
CCAAGCGCGCCGATGACGAGCGTCGGGTCCGGGACGTGCTCGAGCATTTCCATGCACGTGACGACGTCGTAATGGCCTGCGTGCCGTTCGGCGTGCGTCTCCGCGGCCTCGAGCAGGTAGTCCAGCGCAACACCGCTTGCAAGGGCGTGCAGGCGCGCGACCTGCAGCAAGTCACCGGCGAGGTCCAGGCCCGTGACGAGCGCGCCTTTACGGGCCATGGCCTCGGCGAGCAAACCGCCGCCGCAGCCTACGTCCAGCACGGTCAATCCTTGCAAGCTGCCCGCCCTTTCAACGTACTGCAGCCGCACGGGATTCAGGTCGTGCAACGGCCGCATCTCGCCTTGCGGATCCCACCAGCGGCTGGCGGCGGCGTCGAAGCGCGCAATTTCCGACGGGTCGACGTTGTTGCGTGCGGTGGCCATCAAGGTCTGCTCCTGCCGGTATCCGTGTCGATGCGCACGCGCCAGGCTTCCGCCCGGTCGAGCACCGCTGCTTCGTCGATGTAACGCAGCGAACCTTCCGCCAACACACGGCGGCCCGCCACCCAGGTATCCGTCACCTGCCGCGAGCTGCACGCATACACCAGCGTCGCAGCCGCGTCGTGCACCGGCCAGCTCCCGGGCGTGCGCAGGTTGATGCAGCACATGTCGGCCCACTTGCCCACGACCAGGCTGCCGGTACAGTCGCCGAGGCCCAGTACGCGCGCACCCTCGAGCGTGGCCATGCGCAGCAGGTCGCTGGCAACGATGACGCCGGGCCTCGCAATGACGCCGGTGGCGAGGAGACCGGCGGTGCGCATTTCTGACAGCACGTCGAGGTCGTTGTTCGACGCCGGACCATCCGTTCCCAGCGCAACGCGCACGCCGCGCCCCAGCAACTCAGGCGTAGGGCAGACACCGCTTCCCAGTTTCAGGTTCGACTCCGGGCAATGTACGACGGCCCCTCCATTATTCGCGAGCGAGTCGACATCGGCTTCAAGCAGCTGCGTGGCGTGCACTGCAACCAGCAGTGGCGAGACCAGGCCCAGCCGAGCGAGCCGGTCGAGCGGTCGTGATTGATGG
>JANNGT010000178.1:0-7113 GCA_031404015.1 Gammaproteobacteria bacterium
TGGATCGCGCCCGAACTGAGAAATGCGCATGCAGCCGGTCTCCTTCAGGCGCCACAGACTTATGTCGGGCAGGATGCACCGCTGCGAGTTCACTGCAGCTCCGGCGCGGCTTTGAGCCAGCGCAATAGATGCATCTCGACCGGCCAGCGGTAGTCATCGCGGCTGCAGCGGTACCTGGCCAGGCCCTGCAGCCACGCCCGGCGCTTCGACGCCTGTTCAGACGCCAGTGCCTGGAAGAACTTGAAGCGCTCAAGGAGCTTAAGCGTGTCGGGTGTCACCCAGGGTCCGGGCGCGCCGTCGACGTAGTCGAAAGTCGACCAGCCCTCCAGCGTGTCGGGGAGCGTGAGCCCGCGTGCGACGGCTTCGGTGACGATCTCGCTTCCCGGGTAGGGCTTGAAGTAGAAGAAGGGTGTGCTGAAGTCGGGACTCATCGCGCGAAGTTGCTTGGCCGCAAGTAGGGACGCTGCAACGCTGTCACTGGTTTCGTCCGGGAAGCCGACGATGAACGGAAAGATTCCCGCGATGCCGTGCTGACGCATCTTACTTGCGGTGTGAAACACTTGTTCGAGAGTGATGTCCTTGCGAATGCGCTTCAGCATCTCTTCGGAGCCGGATTCCACACCGACGAGCAGCCGTCGCAGCCCGGACTGCCGGCAGCGCGCCCAGGTTTCCTCCGGCAGGCGCATGCCCTGGTCGGCACGCATGGTCGCAGCCCAGGTAAACCGCGATCCATTGGCTACGAACTGGTCCGCCATCGACTGGACGCGATCACGCCGCGTAAAGAACGTCTCGTCCTGGAAATTGACGTCATCAAAACGGTAGCGTTCCCATAGTTCGCCAAGACGGGTTCCGATCGCGCCGGGATCGAGGCCCACCCACTTTCGCCCGTAGACGAACGGGTCTGAACAGAACGCACAGCGAAAGTTGCAGCCTTGCGACGATATGAAATCGAGCTGGCGCCGACCCTTCATTGCAAAGTAGCGCTCGACCGGGATCAGCCGGTAGTCATGCGCACGGAACCGGTCGACCGACAGGAGTGGGCGCGCGGGATTTTGCTGCAGCCGGCCATCCGCGAGCCGCGCGGTGCATCCGGGACAGCCTTCCAGCGAGCGGCCGGCTGCGAGGCGGTCGACGATCTCGGCGAAGGTCTCCTCTCCCTGCCCCTGCACGGTGACGTCCACCGACGGCTCGTCCAGGCACTCCAGGGGGAACATGGATGGATGCCAGCCGCCCCAGACAATGGGTAATCGCGGTCGCAGCTGCTTCGCGGCGCGCGTTACCCGGAGCGCGTCGGATATGGGCGCACCCGTGAGAACGGTGACGCCGAGACACAGCGCGTCTTCGAGGTGCGGCCCGAGGGCGGCCACGGGGTCCCCATCCAGGCGGCCGTCTATGATGACTATTTCGTAGACGTCGGGGTCAAGTGCGGAACCGATCGCGAGCAGCGCGAGCGGCATCGTGAAGAATTCCGCCTTCGGGTTATAGAGCACGATCTTGCGTCGGGCTCCGGCCGGTCGTGCCGCGACGATTTCCGAGCGAGTGCCGCGGACTGAGGATGGCGGCCCACCGTGCCCCGCACCGAGTTCGCTCATGCCGCTCGCCAGGCCGACTCGGGCAATTCAAGACCAGGTTCGTGCACAGCAGCGCGCAACAGCGACTCCGCCAGGCGGCGATCAAGCACCTTTTGCCGCCCGTCGACTTTCAGCTCCAGCCACTGCGACGGCGGAGCGATTGCACGAGCATGGTCGAGATCCCCGTAGCGCATACAGCCGCCGATCATGACCATGCGAACATCGGCGCGAACAGCGCTGGCTAGTGCCAGCGAAGGCGGCAGGACGAGCAGGTCGGCGAGTGCGCCGACCCGGAGCACGCCGCGATCCGGAATTCGCAGCAGGCGCGCGCTGGACTCGGTGACGAGCGACTCCAACGACGCATCGTCAAGGCTGCCGACGTCACGCGCGACACGCAACTCGCCCAGCAGGTCACCAGCGCCGCTCAAGCGGGAATCGCTGCCCAGGGCAGCCCTGCCGCAAGCCACCAGGTCCGCCACGTGGGCCGTCTGGCCGAAAAGACGCAGATTGGACGTCGGGCACCAGATAAGTCCCGCGTGCGCCTCGACCAGCCGCTCGCGCTGCTCGCGCCCAAGGGCTACGCCGTGGACGATTAATGTGTTGCCTGCGATGCAGTTCAGCGAGTCCAGACCCGCGAACTCCGACATGGCTTCGGCATCGAGGCCTTCAGCGGCGTGAATGATCCACGGCCAACCGGCGGGAGTACTTTCGTACGAAAGACGCACCTGTGTTGCACGATCAATGCCCAGAGAGTGCGACCACCCATAATGCGTCACGACGCGGATCGGAAAGGACGCGCCGGACAGTGTCGCGTACAGGGGATCATGGTGTGCAACGGTCGTGACACCGCTCAGCAGGTTCTTGAGGCCGCCATGCAGCAGGCGATGCTCACGCGGTGAACCTGCCACCGACTCGAACGCGCGGTCGGAGAGGAGACGAACGTTGATATCCGCAATCCACTCTCGCACATTGCGATAGTGGTGTTGATAATCGAGCTGCGGAAAGCTGTTGAGCTGCAGGTGATCGTGCGCATTAATGAGGCCGGGGAGCAACCTCTCGCCCCGCAGATCGATCACCAGGTCTGCTGGCTGCGGGTCGCATCCCAACGCCGAGATACGCGATCCGAGAACCCGCAGTGACGTCGCATTGTCACCAACGACCGGCAAACTGAGGGTCGCATTGATGAAGGTGATTCCGCGTGGGGTCGCCTGCGGCATGGGCCTACTTGCTTGCGCGAACAAGGAGCACGAGCGGCGTGCCGAAATGATGCAGGTAGAAATCAATCGACCCGGGAAACTCCTCCTGGAACTCGATGCCCGCGCGCAGCTCACTCGTGACCTGTATGGTCAGGGCAGCCGCCGTTGCGGCTTCTCTTTGGGCCTGCAGGCCGTGGCAGAAGTGCGGCACCGCATGGCTTCGATTGGTGCGGTCCTTGAACGAGCGTTTCAGACCGCGCAGCGATGCTGCAGGGTGAAAATCTGAATACAGCAGTGTGCCACGAGGCCGGAGTACCCTCGCGACTTCTTTCATCCAAAGATCGAGATCCAGCGCATGGCCGAGGGCCAGCCCCGATATCACGACATCAAACGTGTCTTCGGCGAAGGGCAGCTGTGTCATGTCCGCTAGGACGCGCGTGCCCGTCGTCACCTTGCGCAGCATCGGTGCGGAGATGTCCAGCGCGATAACTTCGGCTGCGTGCGCAGCCGCCAGCAGCCGCGAATAGCGTCCGGTGCCACAGGCAAGATCGAGCACCCGCTGGCCACGGAGATCAGGCAGAAGCCCGACCATCGCACGCTGTTCCGCCGCCATCAGCGGATTGTGCGGCTCGGCGGCATAGGTGTCGGCCCACAGCTCGTATGCCGCCAGCGTCGCGCGCACGGGCTCGGCGGTCATCAGCGCGCGCCCCATGACGTTGCGACGTTCACGGGGCCGGAACCACGGTCCGCGGCCCCGACGACCACTCCTAGGGCACTCGCCTGCCCATGATCACCCATGCCAAGGCACCGTTCGCGGGCTTGAGCCTGGCCGCGTCCATCGCCAGCGAAGACAGGTCTTCCGTGCAATTGACCGCTCCGAAATTCGAGAACGCGCCATCGAAAGGCCGACCTTTGAATGACCGCCCGACATCTTCCATCGGGATGCACCCAAACTCGATCCGGCGTAGGCATCCTGCACGACGGGCCTTCCCACGCGCAAGGGCGATCAACCAGCCGTGACCAGACGATCTTTCTCAAAGCCTTGCCGAACGCGATCAGGGCACTCGGCAGCGTATCGACCAGCAAGGTCGTCATGACAGCAGTGATGTGAGGGCGGGCCATCTAAGTTATTGATTCGGTTAATCCTGTAGAATCAAAGGCGCCTAAAGAATGTCTTGAGGTCCTATCCTCGCGGCACGATCCCGATGAAGCGGAGCGCGCGCGGGACGGCATCAACCGTCGAGCAGCGAGCGGATTGCAGCGACCGCGTCGTCCGGATGTCGCCCGCGTCGCAGCTCAAAGGCCGGCACGCCGCGCAGGTTTTTCGTCAGCGCGCCCCAGGTTGGCTGCCGCGCAGCATAGAGCTGCTCGCGGGTTAACCGTTCGATTGCTTGTCCGGGAGTGACGGGCCTTAGAAGTGCGCCGGGTCGCGCGGTGCGCCGGGAAAGGAACACGAGGCTGCCGATCGTAAGTGGCGCGGGCGCCAGCCGAAAAGCGCCCGCTCGGAGATCGACCTCATACTTGGCGGCCCCGCTGCGGCGGTGGATAACCGGCGACGCACGGATCTGCCGGCGCAGCGCCGCCGACGACACGAACCGGAGCGAGTCGTCGCGTACGTGCACGTAGGCGGCAAGCCCGGTCGCGCCCAGCGTTCGCGGCGCGACGAGCGTGGAGTCTTCACTAAGAAGGCCCAGGCCGCCCATGGCGGCGTGAAGCGCGAGCGTCGACTTGCCAGCCCCGCTGCCGCCAACGAGCAGCACGCCGCGCGGCCCGCGGCCGACACACGCCGCGTGCAGCGGCGCGAGTTCGAGCGCCTGCGTCGCGAGCGTGTAAACGGCAAACTCGAGCAGCTCGTACCGCGCATGGTAGGCGTCGCGGAGCAGGCGCGGGCTGATGCAGACCAAAGCCTCGCCGGCCGCCGGGTGGACCAGCGCCAGATTCGAAGCATCCATCGCGCCGCCTACGAATCCCGCACCGGCGAAATACCGCATAGGCGGGGGCTCGCCGGACCACGGGGGTTGCGAGTCGGCGGTCAACCTCAGGCACACCCGCAGGCGGGGCGTAGGGCCGATGACCCGCCGCCCCGGCAGACGGGCGAACGCCGCGCGGACCAGCCGCGCCAGGCCAGGATGGTCGCTGGCGAACGTGAGTTCGCTACCGAGGATCCGGTAGCGCTCCCGGTAACGGACTGCTTCAATGAAACCGAATATGGGCGTCGCTTCCAGTCGTCGAGGTATAGTCACAGTCTCAAACCTTTGTCCCGCTCAGGCATTCTGCGCTTAGGGTCTTAGTGCCTAGTCGAGAAAACTTGGTCGAGTAAGCCACTGTCATGTTGTCGATCCTAGCTGGACATAGCTACTTTCTGGCCTTCGATCGCAAGCAGCGCGAACGCGCCAAGCCGTATCCGCCGCTCGCGACTCTCCAGGTGGCCGCGGGACTCAGGCAATCCGGGCACGCCGTCGTCGTCTTCGATGCGATGCTCGCGAGCGGCGTCCGCGACTACGAGCGGGAGCTCTGCCGGCTCAGGCCACAGCTCGCCCTGTTCTACGAGGATAATTACAATTTCCTCAGCAAGATGTGCCTTGGCGCGATGCGTGAAGCCGCCTGCGTGATGATCGCGGCGGCACGACGCTCGGGTGCCCGCGTGATCGTCGCCGGCTCAGACGCGTCTGACGCGCCCGGAGCGTACCTGGCCGCCGGTGCGGAACTCGTGCTGATTGGCGAAGGGCTTGCGACGCTGCGAGCGCTGGTCGATCGGCTCGACGCAAACCCGACCGTCGCCACGGCGGACTGGATCGACGGACTTCTCGGAATCGCGTCGATCGTAATGGGCAAGGTGGTCCACACGAAGTTTGGCATCCACCCACCCGATCCGCGCCCGCCGCCGCTAGCGGCGTGGGACCTTGTCGACATCGAGCACTATCGGTCGGTGTGGCGCGCGGCACATGGCTACTTCAGTTTGAACATGGCAGCCTCGCGCGGCTGCTCGTTTCGCTGCAACTGGTGCAGCAAGCCGATCTGGGGCAACCGATACCTGCAACGCGACGCGGGGGAGGTCGCGGCGGAGATGGCGCACCTGAAGCGCACCTTCGCGGTCGAGCACGTCTGGTTCGCGGACGACATCTTCGGCCTCCGGGTCGACTGGGTAAACGAATTCGCACGAGTGATCCGCGCAGCGGACGGTGCCGTGCCATTCACGATCCAGACGCGCGCGGACCTCGTCACCGAAGCGATGGCGAGCGCCCTGAGGGAGGCGCAGTGCGTCGAGGCGTGGATCGGCGCGGAGAGCGGCAGCCAGCGGATTCTTGACGCTATGAACAAGGGCACGACCGTCGCGGAGCTCGCAACGGCGCGCCGCGGGCTGGCCGTTGAGGGCATCCGTGTCGGGTTCTTTATCCAGCTCGGATATCTCGGTGAACAGCTTGATGACCTGCTGGCGACCCGCGCGCTCATCGAGAACCTGCAGCCCGACGACATTGGCGTCAGTGTGTCGTATCCACTTCCAGGCACGAAGTTTTACGACACGGTCAGGGAACAGCTGCAAAGCAAGTCGCACTGGCAGGAGAGCAATGATCTCGAGATGATGTTCGAGGGTACATATTGCTCCGAGTTCTATCGTGCTGTCCGCGACCTGTTGCATGAGCAGGTCAGGATCACTTCGCTCGGCGCGGCGGCGCGCTGCGACGCGCAGTTGGGGGTCGACCGCCAGTGGGAATCGCTGCTCGCCACGGAGCGTCAGTACCGCAGCGTTCGGGTCGAGGCCAGCGCCTGAACGCCATGGCCGACATCCTCCTCACGCACGGCTACTTCTTGTGGGACGACGAGAAAGAGCGCCAGATCATGAAGCCCTACCCGCCGCTGGGGCTGCTGTCGCTGTCGGCCTACCTGAAGGCGCGAGGGTTTGCGGTCGACGTATACGACAGCACGTTTGGTAGCAAGGAGCAGCTGTTCGCGCGTCTCCGCGAGGCGCCCGGCGGCGTGCTCGGCCTCTATACGAACTTGATGACAAGGCGCGTTATCCTCGACATCGTCAGCGCGGCGCGACAGCACGGCTGGAAGATCGTGCTCGGCGGACCCGAGAGCGCCAATTACCCGGCGGAGTACCTTGCGGCTGGGGCCGATGCGATCGTGATCGGGGAAGGCGAGTCGACGCTCGAAGAGCTGTTACCCGCGCTTGCCGCCTCCGGCCCGCATCGCCTGTGGAACGTGCGCGGAATTGTCTTCCAGGACGAGACTGGCAAGATTGTGAGCACTCCCGAGCGACCAAGGATCCCCGACCTCGATGCACTGCCTTTCCCCGACCGCGAGGCCATTGACCACCAGCCTTACCTGCACGCGTGGAAGAC
>JANNGT010000179.1:0-3366 GCA_031404015.1 Gammaproteobacteria bacterium
CGCGACGCCGACGCTTACCTGGCGCGCCATATGCTCCCTCTCCCGCGTTAGCGGGAGAGGGCTGGGGTGAGGGCTCGCGTCCTTCTCCCTCTCCCGCGTTAGCGGGAGAGGGTTGGGGTGAGGGTCGGGGAGAGGCTTGGGGTGAGGGCCGACGCGGGCCACCACTACTGCTGCCGCTGCGCCCGCGTCCACCGCCGCCGCCACCACTGCGCGGAGGTCCGCCGCGTCCGCCGCGGCCACCACCACCGCTACCGCCGCGCGACCCGCCACCGGGACCGCTGAAGCGACGACGCTCATAGCGGGGCAGCGTGATCTCGGCGAGCAGTTCCTGCGCCACGGAGGCGACCTGGATCTTGCGGCCGATGTAGTCCTCGATGTCCGGCAGCGACTGCACGTAGTCTTCGCAGCCCAGGCTGATCGCGTCGCCTTCGGCGCCGGCGCGCGCGGTGCGGCCGATCCGATGCACGTAGTCTTCAGGGTCCTGCGGCAGGTCGTAATTGAAAACGTGACTGACGTCGGGGATATGCAGGCCGCGCGAGGCGACGTCCGTGCCGATCAGAATCGCGAGCTCGCCGCTGTGGAAGTCGCGGATCATGCGCAGACGCTTGTTCTGCGGCACGTCGCCCGAGATCGCCTCGGCATTGAAGCCATTGGCTTTCAACATCGACTCGAGTTCTTCGGCGCCGCGCCGCGTGTTGACGAAGATCATCGTGCGGTGCGGGTCCATCTGCTTGAGCAGGCCGACCAGCAGGCGGGGTTTTTCGTCCATCGACGGGTAATAGACCACCTGCCGCACCTGATCGACCGTCATCTTGTCGGGCTCAATGCGCACGAGCTCGGGATCGTTCATGTGTTCGAACGCGAGCTCGAGCACGCGCTGCGCGAGCGTGGCCGAGAACAGCAGGTTGAGCCGCTGGTCGGGCGCGGGCAACCTGCGCATGATGTAGCGGATGTCCGTGATGAAGCCGAGGTCGAACATGCGATCGGCTTCATCGAGGATCAGGACCTGCACCGCGCGCAGGTCGAACACGCGCTGCTTGTAGAAGTCGATGAGTCGGCCCGGCGTGCCGATCAGCACGTCGACGCCGTCTTCGAGGATGCGGCGCTGCTTGTCGTAATCGACGCCGCCGAAGGCGAGGCCCAGCGAGAGGCCCGTGTACTGGCCGAGAATTTCCGCGTCGTGATGGATCTGGACGGCGAGTTCGCGTGTCGGCGCGATGATCAGCGCGCGTGGGGCATTGCCCGGGCGATCGGCCGGCGCTTCCTTGCGCAGCAGGTTGGAATACATCGCGACGAGAAACGCGGCCGTCTTGCCGGTGCCGGTCTGCGCCTGCCCCGCGATGTCGAATCCCGCGAGCGCGCGCGGCAAAGTCTGTGCCTGGATGGGGGTGCAGCGTTCGAAGCCGGCGTCGGCGATGCCGCGGGCGAGCGACTCAGGCAGATGGAGGTGCGTGAACGAAATATCGCTGAGGTGAGTGTCTGACATCGGTACCGGATCGGCGCATATGGCCTTGCAAATTACGGAAAAGCGGGTTCAAATAACCTGAACGCGGACCTGATCCGCTTCCCGCCTGAGCATTTCGCCGGCCGATCGGGCCTGAGTCCCGGATCCACCTTGCCGGTGAACCGACCGGGTGACCCGGCGCAACGGAATCCCTTTTTAGAACTCCAGTCAACAGCCAGCAATCTCGATAGTTTGCCCTACGCGGACCCCTGCCGTCACCCGATTCCGGGGACGCACAACCATTCAAGAAAGTAACAAGTGCCCAAATACCCTTTTCAGCCAGCGGAGGTAATCTCTGGTGAGCCAGCAGATCGTTCACGTCTCGGACTCGAGCTTCGAGCAGGACGTGTTGAAGTCGAATATTCCCGTCCTTCTGGACTTCTGGGCTGAGTGGTGCGGACCATGCAAGATGATCGCACCGATTCTGGATCAGATAGCGGCGGAGTACGCGGGGAAGGTCCTCGTCGCGAAGATGAACGTGGACGAGAACCCCAAAACACCAATGAAATTCAGCGTCAGAGGCATCCCAACTCTGATCCTGTTCAAGAACGGCCAGCTGCAAGGCCAGAAGATCGGCGCGGTCCGCAAGGCCGACGTCGCGGCTTTTCTGGACAGCAACCTGTGAGAGGTTACCTGGGCAACCAGAACCGCAACCGCCAGCAGGGAAACAAGCGTGGCGGGCGGGGCGGTGGCCCAGACGGTAATCGTGGACCGCGGCAGGACGAGCTGCCACCCGACGATTACATGATGGAAGGCGACGACCTCGACATCATCAGCCCGGCCGAGCTCGAAGCCAGCCGCAAGTCGATGAACCTGAGCGAGCTCAAGCACAAGCCGATCCCGAAGCTGCTCGAACTCGCCCAGACGATGGGCCTCGAGAACCTTGCTCGCTCGCGCAAGCAGGACATCATCTTCTCGATCCTCAAGGCGCATTCGCGTAACGGCGAAAGCATCTACGGCGACGGCGTGCTCGAAATCCTGCAGGACGGCTTCGGCTTCCTGCGCTCGCCCGAGCAGTCGTACCTGGCCGGCCCCGACGACATCTACATCAGCCCGTCGCAGGTCCGCCGCTTCAACCTGCGCACCGGCGACACGCTGTCCGGCCTGATCCGCCCGCCGAAGGACGGCGAGCGTTACTTTGCGCTGCTGAAGGTCGGCGAGATCAACTTCGATTCGCCGGACAACGCTCGCAGCAAGGTCCTGTTCGAGAACCTCACGCCGCTGCACCCGACGCGCCGCTTCAAGCTCGAGCGCGGCACGGGCAGCACCGAAGACCTCACCGCGCGCATGATCGACCTGATCGCGCCGCTCGGCAAAGGCCAGCGCGGACTCATCGTTTCGCCGCCCAAGGCCGGCAAGACGATGCTGCTGCAGAACATCGCCAACTCCATCACGGGCAATCATCCCGAGGTGTACCTCATCGTGCTGCTCATCGACGAGCGGCCCGAGGAAGTCACCGAGATGACGCGCACCGTGCGCGGCGAAGTCGTGTCGTCGACGTTCGACGAACCGGCCAGCCGTCACGTGCAGGTGGCCGAGATGGTGATCGAAAAGGCCAAGCGCCTGGTCGAGCACAAGAAGGACGTCGTCATCCTGCTCGACTCGATCACGCGCCTGGCGCGCGCCTACAACACCGTCGTGCCGAGTTCGGGCAAAGTGCTCACGGGCGGCGTGGACGCCAACGCGTTGCAGCGCCCGAAGCGCTTTTTCGGCGCGGCACGCAACATCGAGGAAGGCGGCAGCCTGACGATCCTGGCCACCGCGCTGATCGACACGGGTTCGCGCATGGACGACGTGATCTTCGAAGAGTTCAAGGGCACGGGCAACAGCGAAATCCACCTGGATCGCCGGATTGCAGAAAA
>JANNGT010000180.1:0-8380 GCA_031404015.1 Gammaproteobacteria bacterium
CTCGCAAGTCGCCGTGACGATCCCGTCGTCTTCGTCAAGCGCCACGATCGGCGTGGAGCCGAACACCTGGACGCCTCGTGCCCGCAGCACCGCGAGCAGGCCGTACACGTACTTGAGCGGGTGGAAGCGTGCCTGACGCGGAAAGCGAATCGCAGGCTGGTCGGACCACGGTGCCGGGCCCTGCTCCAGCCATTCGGCGTCGCCAAAGCCCGCTTGCGTCGCAGCATCAAGTTCCTTGCGCAAATCCCCGACGTCGTCGTGCGACGCGGCAACGAGGTAGCCATCAACGCGCGCGAAGTCGCAGTCGATGCCTTCGCTCGCAGCGATTTCCTCGATCCGGTCCACGGCGGCAGCCTGGCTCGCGTAATACTGGCGGGCCGCCTCCACGTTCCAGTGGCTGATCAGTTCGCGGTAGTAGTCGTCGATTTCGAATGCGAGATGCGCACTGGTGCGAGCAGTCACGCCTCTGCCAGGACGGCCGCGATCCACCACGGTCACGCTGCGACCCGACAGCATCAACTCGAACGCTGTCGAGAGACCCGCGATACCCGCGCCAATCACGAGCACGTCGGTGTCGAGGTCCGTCAGGAGAGGGGGAACGTCGATCTCCGGCAGTTCCATCCACAAGGAGCGGCTGCGTTCCTGTTCGACGTTCATGCCAGGGCCTCGGTTAAGCGATGTGACCCTAAGGACACTAGCGAGGACGACGGTCGGAGGTTGTCAGCACGGACTGATGTCCCTGACGGCGAATGACGGTTTGGTCGGCACACGGGCATTCAGGATCCGCCGCCGAGCGCACCGCGCTCCGCTAAACTGCGCGCCGGGCCCCGGTGGCGGAACCGGTAGACGCTACGGACTTAAAATCCGTTGACCGCGAGGTCGTGCCGGTTCGAGTCCGGCCCGGGGCACCATCGAATTTTGCCGCGTCAGCGAATCTCAGCCGAAATCAGCTTCGTCAGGACGTCCATATCCACCGGCTTGACCCAGTGGTGATCGAACCCGGCGCCCGAGCTCTTCTTCCGGTCGTCGTCCTGCCCCCAGCCCGTCAAGGCAACCAGCACCATGCCCCGTCCCCACGGGTGTTCGCGAATGCGGCGGGCGGCCTCGTATCCGTTGAGCTTCGGCATGCCGATGTCCATCAACACCACGTCGGGCCGGAATTGCGCAGCCACTTCAATTGCGGACTGCCCGTCGTTGGCGGTGCGGACCTCGTTGCCCAACATCTCCAGCAGTCGACCGAGAGAGTCCGCCGAGTCCACGTTGTCGTCCACGACCAGGATGCGGCGTGGGGCGGGCGGCGCGACCCCGATGCTCTGCCGGCGTTCGCGTTCCGGCCCAGCGACGTCAGATGTCACAACCGGCAGGCGAACCACGAACTCGCTGCCCATGCCTTCCCCTTCGCTCCTGGCCTCGATGGTCCCGCCGTGCATGTCCAGCAGCCCTTTGGCCAGCGACAACCCGATCCCCAGTCCGCCCGTGGCCTTCTCCAACGCCCGGTCCAATTGCGTAAACATCTCGAACACCCGGTCGAGCATGGCGGGCGGAATGCCGATCCCGTTGTCCTTGACCGCAACCACCGCCATGCCGTCCTCGCGCCAGACCGTTATCCGGATATGTCCGCCCCGACGGGTGTACTTGGCGGAGTTGCTGAACAGGTTGGACACGACCTGGGCCAGCCGGGCCGCGTCCCCGTCCACGAAGATTGGCCCGTCGGGTACAACGACCGTGAGTCCGTGGCCCGCTTCCTCGATCGCCGGCCGACTCGCTTCCAGGGCGGTTGCGAGCACAGTCTTCAAATCGATCCGCTCCACGCGAAGCTCCACCTTCCCCTGAGTGATCCGACTTACATCCAGCAGATCGTCCACCAGCCGGACCAGGTGCGACAGCTGTCGGTCCATCATGGCCCGGACCTGCTCAGCAGTATCGCCGTTGTCCTTCGTCAGCTTCATGATCTGCAAGCCGTTGCGCATCGGGGCCAGCGGGTTCCTCAATTCGTGGGCGAGGGTCGCCAAGAAAACGTCCTTGCGCCGGTCGGCATCGATCAGCTCGGCAGCAAGGCGCTGCAACTCGTCATCCGTCCGCTTGCGGTCGGTGATGTCGAGGTTGGTGCCCAGCACCCACTGGACCTGACCGTCGGCGCCAGTGAGCACAGTTTCCACGGACTCCACGACCCGGCACTCCCCGTCGCTCGCCCGACGGATGCGAAACTGGCGGCTGCTGCGCCCACGGCGGCGCAAAGTGTCTTGCAGCACCGCTTCCTGGTGCGGCAAATCCTCCGGCAGCACCGCCCCATGCCAGGTGTCGTATGTAACGTACCCGTCGGGGGTCGGCGGGACGCCGTACATCTGGAACATCTGGGCGTCCCATTGAATCGCGTCGGTGATGACGTTCCACTGCCAGACACCGACACCGGTCGCATCCGTGGCCAGCCGCATCCTTTGCTCGCCGTCCCGTACCTCTGATTCCGCCTGCCGCAGCTTCGAGGCGTCGAAGTAGTAACACACCGCCCCCTGCCGTCCGCTCGATAGGGCGATGCGGTGGATTTCAAACTCGTAGCTTTCGGCCTGGTTGCTGTCGGCACGAATGTTCACGAAGTCCTTCGAGCGGTACGGCTCGCCCGTGGCCAGCGTGTTGCGGAAGATGTCGATGATGCTTGCGGCGACCGGCTCCGGCCAGACGATCCGTAGCGCCTCGTCGAAGGGACGCCCGATGAGGGGCCGCACGTTGACAAACGCCACGTCCCTCGAAGTGCTGTTCATGCTCAGGATGCGGAACTCGTCGTCCACGATGTAGATGCCGAACGGACATAGCTCGACCAACGAGGCGAGCGCCCTTTGCTCGCCTTCCAGCTCGGCCTCGGACTGTTTGCGGTCAGTGAATGACGAGATCGATTCTGCAAGTGCTTGATCGATCGCTTCGTTGAAGCGAAGCATGTCGTCGAAGTCGGCGCGCTCCGTGCGGCAGGCTTTATTCCAACCGCTCAACACGCTCGCTCGAAGCGCGCTGTACTCAGAGGCGACCTCCTCTATGGCGAAGCCACTATCGGCCCTCAGCATCGCGTGGGTCTGCGCAGCGATAGGAAGTCCGTTGCCGGTCTTGGGCGCCAGGCCCATCGATTTGGCCTCTCGCTCATCATCGGTCTCCGGAGTCGCCAGTTCGGCCACGATCGCCTCCAAGATCGCCAGACTGTGATCCCGCAACGATCTAGAAGACATGTGCTCTGCAGCCGGGACGCGGGCGGCGAATGCCTCCCACTGCCGAAGGATGCCCTCCATATCGCTCAGAATGTAGTCGCCGAGACGCATACAGCTTCCCACGGGAAAGGACACGAGAACCTAACCGCCAGCCTAAACTACAGTATCGGCGCCTGCGACAGAGGATCGCGATTCGAAGGAGCTTGCTGACTGCTGGCACTGCCGCTGTACGGCTTGCCTCAGTGTGCGAAACTGTGACCGGAAGCGAAATCTGGCCGATTGAAAAGACGCGGTAATTTAAGCACTTTTCGTGCAAACCGCGTGCGATGCGTGGGTCTTAAAATCCGTTGCCAGTAATGGCGTGCCGGTTCGAGTCCGGCCAGGGGCACCAGATCGACAGCGGCTCCCCTGCCTCAGGCGGCAAAGCGCTCGAGACGAAACGGCGCCAGCAAGTCGACCTGCACGTCGTCGAGCAGTTCTATCGCCGCCAGCTCGCCGATGATGGGCGCCAGCGTCACGCCGCTGTGCGTCACCGCGACGTAGACCCGGGAAGAATTGGGCGTGAAGCCCAGGATGGGAAAGCCATCTTCGGGCATGGGACGCCAGCACAACGACACGCTTTCAATTTCCGCTTCCGCCAGCGCAGGCAGGTATCGCGCCGCCTGACCGCGAATGCGGACGCCATGCATCGTCGCGAGCGCGGGATCGGGGAAGTCGAGCGGGTGCTGTTCCAGCAGACGATGCAATTGGACGCGCGCCGGCGGCGAGTAGTCGTCGCCCATGATGATCCGGCCGTCGTCTTGCTGATGAAAATGCGAATCCTCCGTGGCAAGAACGCCGCGCACCATCTGCGGCTGCGGCGTGCTGCGCACGACGACGCCCGGTGACGGCTTCAGCGGTACGTTTGCGCCCACGAGCGAGGCCAGCGCCGCAGTGCCCACGCCGCCTGCAAGCACGACGCGGTCCGCCTCGAACTCACCTTGAGTCGTCCTGACGAGCACTCTGCCGGCGTGACTCGTGTCGAGGCCTTCGACCGTGCACGGATGCCATACGCGCGCACCGGCCCGCACGGCTTCGCGCAGCAGCAAGCGCGTGGCCTGCGCTGAGTCGACAGCGCCTTCGACGGCCGTAAACGCCGCAGCAGCAACTTTGCCGGGCCGCAGCATCGGCTCCCGTTTCGCAACGCCGGCGGCGTCGAGCAAATCGACGGGATAACCCCAGCCCTGCTGTTGGCGCGCCAGCCGGGCCAGCTCTTCGGCCCGTTGCGGGTCCGCGAGCCACTCGAGCGTGCCGCCGAAGCGCACGGGCAACTCGTCGCCGATCTGCTGGCGCAGGTTGTGCCACCCGAGCACGCCGAGCTTGCTCAGCACGTGGTACTCGCGCGGTTCCTTGGTGAAATTCGCATTGATCCATGCGAATGATGTGCCCGAGGCACCCGCTGCGGGCTGAGTTTTTTCGAGGAGCGTCACCTGGGCGCCGCGCCGCGCAAGATGGTACGCAATCGATGCGCCGACGATGCCTCCGCCGATCACTACTATGGCCTTGCGATCGGTGGAATTCGCCAGCACGCGCGCACCGGTGATGCTGCCAAGTGCGATGCCGGCGCCCCATTGCAGTAACTGTCGACGTTTCATTTTCAAGCGCGCCCCGGCCCGCCGCCCAAGACTCGTGCCGGCAGCAACACCAACGACCGCAGCAGTGCGAACACGCCCTCGATCGCAATGCCGACGAGCCGGAATGGCAAAGTGATCAGCCACACGAGCGGCCACAGCAGCACCGCGAGGATTGCGAGCGGCCAGCAGAAAACCAGCAACAACAGCCACAGCAGGAACTTGAGCATCGGCTTCCCTCCTCGGACGGCTGAAAATCTACAGGCTTCCGCCCACTGCGCCAACTCAATCACCGAGTCGCACGCACGACTCGTCGCGTGATGGGCTAATCTCGGTGCAGCCGCCAGACCGACGGCCGCTGGAGCCCTCCATGATCGAACTGTTCACGGCCGCCACCCCGAACGGCCACAAAGTTTCCATCGCGCTCGAAGAACTCGCGCTGCCTTACGACATGCGCGTGCTGGATTTCACCAAGGAGGAGCAGAAGGAGCCCTGGTTCTTGGCGCTCAGTCCCAACGGCCGAATCCCGGCCATCATCGACCACGCGGCCGACGACTTCGCGGTCTTCGAGTCAGGCGCTATCCTGATCTATCTGGCAGAGAAGACCGGCAAGCTGCTGCCCACTGACGCGAAGGGGCGCTCGCTCGTGCTGCAATGGCTGATGTTCCAGATGGGCGGCATCGGCCCGATGATGGGTCAGGCCAACGTGTTTTTCCGGTATTTCCCAGAGAAGATCCAGCCCGCCATCGATCGCTACCAGGGCGAGGTCAAGCGACTCTTCACGGTGCTCGACGGGCACCTCGCCGATCACGAATACCTTGCCGGCGATTATTCGATCGCGGACATCGCGAACTGGGCCTGGGTGCGCACGTCCAAGTGGTCAGGCGTGCCGTTCAACGACCTGCCGCACCTGACGCGCTGGGTCGAACAGATCCGTCAGCGTCCCGCGGTGCAGCAAGGCATCCTGATGCCGCCGTCCAAACTATCGGGCAATGAAGACGACACCGACAAGGCACGCAAGTTCGTCGAGGAAGCGCGCAAGATGGTCGTCACCGGCACCACGAAGCCCGACGCAGAATAAACTGGGCTGGGAGCAGCACGCGATGAAACTGCACACCTCGATCGGCGCGCCGAACCCGCGTCGTGTTGACATGTTCCTGCGCGAGAAGGGCATCACGGGCATCGAGCGCATCAATTACGACCTCAACGCGGGCGAACACCGCAGCGCTACGTTCACGGCGATGAACCCGGTCGCGCGCGTGCCGGTTCTCGAACTGGACGACGGCCGCTTCCTCGCAGAGTCGCGCGCAATCTGCAGCTACCTCGAAAGCCTCCACCCCGAACCCAACATGATGGGGCGTGACGCTGACGAGCGCGCCTTCATTGAGATGGCCGATCGCCAGGTCGAGTTGACGTTGCTGGCCGCGGTGGCCAACCACGTGCGGCACACGCACCCGGGCCTGCTGCCGCTCGAGAATCCGCAATTTGCAGACTACGCGGCCGAACAGGGCAAGCGCATGATTGCGGCGGCAGGGTTGTTCGACCAGGTGCTCGCGCAGCGTCCGTGGATGGCCGGTGACCGATTCACGATCGCCGACATCACCGCTTTTTGCGGACTCGAGTTCGCCCGCCTGGTCAAATTCAAGCCTGCGGAAGCGGGCCTGACGCATCTCGCGGACTGGCGTGATCGCGTGGCCGGGCGGCCCAGCGCGAAGCCCTGACCCGCGCCGCGCCGCCCATGCCGAAATGCGATAGACCGCGCGCTCGTCGCGTGCAGGCAAGAACACGGCGCGATCAGGGCGAATCGACGGTAGCCCTCTGATTCTGCAGGCCTTACCATCGTCGCACCCGCGCCCTGTTGCGCGAGCGGAGGTGTCCTGCGCATGGCCGTGACTGAGCTCGACAGCGACTCGACGCTGGAACGCATCCTGACCCAGCACGCCGGCATGGCCGGCCCGTTGTTGCCGATCCTGCATGCGGTGCAGGACGAACTGGGTTGCATCGCCCCGGCCCATGTCGCGCGCATTGCCCAGTCGCTGAACCTCTCGCGCGCCGAAGTCCACGGCGTCGTCAGCTTCTACCATTACTTCCGGCAGCACGAGCCGGGCCGGCACGTGGTGCAGGTGTGCCGAGCCGAGGCCTGCCAAGCCATGCATGGCGAGCGCACGGAACAACACGCCAAGCAGGCGTTGGGCGTGGATTACGGCGGCACCAGCGGCGACGGCGTCTTCACGCTCGAACCTGCCTATTGCCTGGGCAACTGTGCGGCCGCTCCGACCGTGATGGTCGATGAGAAACTCTACGGTCGCGTCACACCGGAACGGTTGGACAGCATCCTTGCCGACTGGCGGAACCGCTGATGTCCATCCGCGTATACATTTCACGCGACGCTGCGGCACAGTCACTGGGCGCAGACGAAACAGCGGCCGCGCTGCAGGTCGCTGCGGCCGCCAGGGGCACCCCGATTACGCTGATTCGCGTGGGCTCACGCGGCATGGTCTGGCTCGAACCGCTCGTGGAAATCGAAGACGCCAGCGGCCAGCGCATCGCCTATGGGCCCATTACGCCTGAACTCGTGCCGGAGTTGGTCAAGGCGGGATTGTTCGATGCGGCGCCGCACCCGTTACGCGTCGGGCGGGTTGAGGACCTGCCCTATTTCGCGCGACAGGAACGCCTTACGTTCGCGCGCGTCGGCATCATCGATCCCGTCAGCGTCGACGAGTACCTCGCGCACGGCGGCTACGTCGGACTCAAGCGTGCGCTCGGGATGACGGGTACCGAGATCGTGCACGAGGTGCTCGAATCGGGCCTGCGCGGTCGTGGCGGCGCTGCGTTCCCCACCGGCATCAAGTGGCGCACGGTGCTCGAGCAACAGGTGCTGCAAAAGTACGTCGTCTGCAATGCGGACGAAGGCGACTCCGGCACGTTCTCGGACCGCATGCTGATGGAAGGCGATCCACTCTGCCTCATCGAGGGCATGACCATTGCCGGCATCGCGGTCGGCGCGACGATGGGTTACATCTACCTGCGTTGCGAATACCCGCACGCGGGCCATGCGTTGCGCGAGGCGATCGCGGCTGCGCGGGCACGCGGATTCCTCGGTCCGGACGTCTGCGGCAGCGGCAAGGCGTTCGACCTCGAAGTGCGCATGGGCGCTGGCTCGTACATCTGCGGCGAAGAAACCGCGCTGCTCGAAAGCCTGGAAGGCAAGCGCGCCGAAGTGCGTTACCGCCCGCCCCTGCCCGCCATCAAGGGCTTGTTCGGGCAACCCACGATCATCAACAACGTGATTTCGCTCGCGTCGGTGCCGATCATTCTCGAGCGTGGTGCGGCGTTCTACCGCGATTACGGCATGGGGCGTTCGCGCGGCACGTTGCCGATCCAGCTGGCGGGCAACATCAAGCGCGGCGGTCTCGTGGAAAAAGCGTTTGGCGTCACGCTGCGCGAACTGCTGTACGACTTCGGCGGCGCCAGCCCCTCAAGGAAACCAAGATCTTCCCGGGCATGGTCGTTCAGATGATCAGCGTCGGGGAACAGACGGGCGCCCTCGACGCGATGCTCTCGAAGGTCGCCGAC
>JANNGT010000181.1:0-2213 GCA_031404015.1 Gammaproteobacteria bacterium
CGATGCGTCCACTGATTGGAGACGTGATGCGTGCGTAACCGAGGATGACATTTGACCGCGCAACCGCGGCGCGCGCCGCCTTGATATCGGCTTCGGCCTGGCGCAACGCAGCGGCGGCGTCTTCGTCGTCCTGCTTGCTGACTGCGTCTACCTTGACGAGTTCGGCGCTGCGGCGGGCGTTCAGCTGGGCCGTCAACAGCGTTGCTTCGGCGCGGGCCAGGCTCGCGCGCGAGCTCTCGCTATCAGCGCGGTAGGTTGCGTCTTCAATCTGATAGAGCGGCTGTCCTTCTTTGACGAGGCCACCTTCGGTGAAGAGCCGCCGCGCGACGATGCCATTGACCTGAGGCCGCACCTCGGCGACGAGGAACGGCGTGACCCGTCCCGGCAATTCTCGCTTCAAAGTGACGGTCGCCGTGGCAAGGGTGGCAACTGTGACAGGCACTGGACCCTGGCCGCCCTGTGGCGGAGCCTTGTCGCTGCAGCCCGCGACGCTGGCCAACACACCGAACAAAACGGAAAAAACCCAATAATTCAGTAATTTACGTTTGATCATGGCCGGCTTTGAGCCCGTGCAACCCGCGGCAGGTACCGCACGGACAGGTAGGAGGGACGCGGAGAATGAACGCTCATTCTCAGTGTGTCAAACCCTGTGAGCTGCCAACAGAGCGCTCGGCATTTCGTCAGAATCGGCCTACGGTCGTGCCGCGCCCGCTAAGCCACTGGCGCCTGCTCGTCGTGCAGCGTCACCGGCAGGATCACGAGCTCCAGTCCGTGCACGTTCAGCAGCCGTTGCATCGCGAGCGGTGTCTCACTGTGCAGCAGGCGGTGCCACCAGCGTTCTTTGCCGAACACCAGTCGATTGGTGAAGAACACGCTGTGCGGGAAAGTTTCGCGCACTGTCAGCGCCAGCTGCTCGAGTTCGGCAAGCCGATCGGCGCCATAGGCGTCGAACCAGCGCGCGGCCTTGCCGTGAGTCTGTGCATAGTTGACGAGGCCGTCGAGAGTTGCGCGAGTTTCGTATTGCAGCGTGCGCAACGACTGCTCGCTGCCGAACGCTTCGCTGTCGACGGTGCCGACACTGACGAAGATGAGATTGTGGAAATGGCCCGGGAACAGCGCTTCGACGCGCTCGACGGTGTGCAGGCCAAGCCCGCGGTTGACGCTGACCAGAAACACGGCCGTACGCTGCGTCGGGTCGAGCGCGGGTGGCTCGCCCTGCATCTCCTGCCACTTCCAGCGCACCGACCGCTCGAGCGCATGCGCCATCACACGCACGCGGGAATAGTGGCGGCGGATCAGCAGGCCCGTGCCCACGACCGTCGAGGTGATCAGCAGCGTGACAATGCCGCCCTGCAGGAACCGCTCGACGATGATCACCGCGAGGATCGACAGCGTGATCAGCAGTCCGAACGCGGCCAGCAGCAATCGCCTGCGCGCGTGCGGCACGTCGCGACGCTGCCGCCACCAGTACCGAGTCAGCCCGAGCAGCGACAACGAGAATGTGATGAACACGTTCACCGTGTACAGCACGACCAGCAGCGCGACGTAACCCTCGGTCCACACCAGCACGGCGAGGGCGGCTGCGCCCATCAGCAGGATGCCGTTGCGCGTGACGAGCCGGGAAGACAACGAGCTGAACTGGTTGGGTGCCCAGCGATCCACCGCCATGTTTGCGAGTACCGCCGGGCCGCCCAGGAACCCCGTGTTCGCGGCAACGAACAGCAGCGCGCCTTCGAACACCAGCACGACGATGAGCAGCGCGTGGCTGGTCGGCGAATCGAAACCGAGGTTGCCGATGATGCTGCCGAACACCACGGCATTCAGCGTCTCGCCCGAATGCGAAGGCTGCACATCCCACAGCAGGTAGAGCAGGATGATGCCGGCCGCGGTGACGCTCAACGACAGCGCCATCAGGAACATCGTCCACTTGCCGGTGCGTACGCGCGGCTCCTTGAGCATGTTGACGTTGTTCGAGACTGCCTCAATGCCGGTGTAAGTGCCGCCGCCGAGCGAGTAGGCCTTGAGGAATAACGCGATCACGAAGAACCAGCCGGACTGTCCTGCAAGCGCGTGGCAAGAAGGACAACCACTACCAGGCGCTGGTAGCGCGCGATGCGGGCCTGTGGCTGGTGATGCCGCAGACCTTCATGAACGCCTCCGGGCGTGCCGTGCAGATGCTCGCCGGGTTCTTCAAGATCCCAGCGGAGGAAATC
>JANNGT010000182.1:0-7597 GCA_031404015.1 Gammaproteobacteria bacterium
GACTTCGGCGGCCAGGGCCTGCCCAAGACCATTTCCATTGCCTGCGACGAGATGTGGGCTGCGGCCAACGTCGCCTTCGCGCTTTGTCCCGAGTTGTCGCAGGGCGCCATTCTCGCGCTCGATCGACACGGCTCCGAGGAGTTGAAGGCGCAGTACCTGGGCAAGCTCGTGTCGGGCGAGTGGACCGGCACGATGTGCCTGACCGAGCCGCACGCGGGCTCTGATCTTTCCGCGCTCACGACGCGCGCGGAACCGCAGGCCGACGGCAGCTATCTGCTGAGCGGCCGCAAGATCTACATCACGTGGGGCGACCACCCCATGACGCCGAACATCGTGCACCTGGTGCTCGCCCGCATCCCGGGCGCACCGCAAGGCACGAAAGGCATCTCCCTGTTCCTCGTGCCCAAGTACACGCTCAATGCCGACGGCACGCCGGGCGAGCGCAACGACGTGTTCCCCGTCTCGGTCGAACACAAGCTCGGCATTCACGCGAGCCCGACCTGCGTGATGGCATTCGGTGACAGCGGCGGCGCCCAGGGCTACCTGGTCGGCAAGCAGAACGAAGGCCTCGCCGAAATGTTCACGATGATGAACTACATGCGGCTCGGCGTCGGCGTGCAGGGCGTGGGTCTCGCGGACCGTTCGTACCAGGCCTCGGTCAAGTACGCACGCGATCGCGTGCAGGGCAAGGCTCCGGGCGAAAAAGGGCGTGTCGCCATCATTCGCCACCCGGACATCCGGCGCACGCTGATGTTGATGCGCTCGCTGACTCAGGCGTGCCGCGCAATGTGCTACTACACCGCGTCGTGCCTCGATCGCGGCAATCACGGCGACACGCCCGAATCATCGGCCGCATGGCTCGCGCGTGGCGACCTGATGACACCGATCGCCAAGGCGTTTGCGTCCGAGATCGGCCAGGACGTCACGGCGCTTGGCATCCAGGTGCACGGCGGCATGGGGTACGTCGAAGAGACCGGCGTCGCGCAGTTCTATCGCGACGCGCGCATCGCTTCGATCTATGAAGGCACCAACGCGATCCAGGCCATCGACCTCGTCGGCCGCAAGCTGCTGCGCGACGGCGGCGCAACGGTGTCGGCGTTCGTGTCGGAGATGCGCGCCGTCGACGCGCCCCTCGCAAATGCAGGCGAAGAGATGGCGAGCCTGCGCCTGTGGCTCGCGAAATCGCTCGACGAAGTCGTGCAGTGTTCCTCGTACCTGCTCGCGGGCGAGCGCAAGGACCCGGAGCTGGCGAGTTCCGCAGCGTTCAATTACCTGATGTTGATGGGCACGGTCATCGGCGGCTGGCAGCTCGCTCGCGGCGCGCTCGTCGCGACAGCTAAGCTGGAAACGGACGCGAGCGATGCAGTGTTCCTGCGCACGCAGATGCAGATGGCGCGGTTTTATGCGGAGCACGTGCTGCCGCGCGCCCTGGCCTACGGCGTGGCCGTGCGTGCCGGCAGCAGTTCGATCATGGCGCTGACCGCCGACCAGTATTGATCGCAGAACACGTTGGCCAAGCAGCCACACTGGTCGCCGCTCTCGGACGTTGCCGCGCACGTCCCGCGAGACCTGCTGTCCTGGCTTGCGGAACCGGGATTGCTCACGGCGCGGGTGCGAGCGCTCTGTGGTCCAGCGATGGGATTTCGTCGCCTGGGCCGGTTGCGCGAATCACCATTGTCACCTGCGCTGCGCGAGCGGCTCAAGGTGGGCGACCTGACCTGCCTGCTGCGAGAGATCGAATTCAGTTCGAACGACGACCGTATCGTGTTCGCGCAGACGGTTCTGCCCGCCTCGACGGTCGCGCGTTATCCGTGGCTCAGCGAGCTCGGTGATTCGCCTTTAGGCGAGGCACTCCGCCAGGTCGATGATGTGCTCGAGCGCGAGCCGCTCGAGTACGCCGAACTTGCACCGGGGCATCCGCTGGGGGATGCGGCGCGTGCGACGGTCGGTGACGTCGCGCTGTGGGCGCGCCGTGCCGTCTACCGACTCGGCGGCCTGCCAATATTGGTGCAGGAAGTGTTCCTGCCCGAGCTGCTGCGCGTGCAGGCGGCGGCGCGCTCGCACCAAGAGGACAACCATTCCATGACCGGCGATCCGCTTCCATTCTCCGTGCCACGTCCCACCGTCGCCATCGCGGGCAGCACGGCGCGCTTCCCGGTGCATCGCATCTACTGCGTGGGCCGCAATTACGCGGCGCACGCGCGCGAAATGGGCGGCGATCCTGCGCGCGAGCCACCGTGCTTTTTCACGAAGCCCGCCGACGCGGTCGTGGCCAACGGCTCGCCCGTGCGTTATCCACCCCGAACCACGAACCTGCATCACGAAGTCGAACTGGTGATTGCGATCGGCCGGGGCGGCAAGCAGATTCCGGTCGCGGCCGCGCTCGAGCACGTGTTCGGGTACGCGGTGGGCAACGACCTCACGCGTCGCGACCTGCAGGCGCACGCGAAAGACCATGGCTTGCCGTGGGACGTGGCGAAGGCGTTCGATCACTCGGCGCCGATCACGGCCATCCGCCCGGTCAGTGCGGGCGGGCATCTGGACTCGGGCCGCATCTGGCTCGAGGTAAACGGCCAGTCGCGCCAGAACGCGAACGTGGCCGAGATGACGTGGAACGTGGCCGAGATCATCGCCGAGCTGTCGACGTTGTTCGAACTTCAATCGGGCGACCTGATCTTCACGGGCACGCCTGCGGGCGTCGGTGCGGTGCAGCGCGGCGACAGTATCGTTGCGGGCATCGACGGCCTCGATACGCTGCGCACGACGATCGTCTGACACGAATCGCGGCAACGCGGGGAGGGTCCTATGAGCCTGAAGCTCTACACGTACTGGCGCAGCTCGGCCGCGTTTCGCGTGCGCATCGCGCTCGCGCTGAAGGGCCTGCCGTATGAATCGGTGCCCAAGCATCTGCTGCGCGACGGCGGCGAGCAACGCAAGGCCGATTACCTGGCCGTCAACCCGCAGGGACTGATTCCAGCGCTAGCCGACGACGGCTTCGTCGTACCGCAGTCGTTGGCCATCTGCGAATACCTGGAGGAAGTTCATCCCGAGCCGCGGCTGCTGCCCGGGTCCGCGCGCGATCGCGCGACCGTGCGCGGCATGGCCATGGCCATCGCCTGCGACACCCACCCGCTCAACAACCTGCCCATCCTGGGCTACCTGCGCAGTGAGTTCGGTGCGGACGATGCGGTCGTCAATCGCTGGGTGGCGCACTGGATCGATCGCGGCTTCAGTGCGCTGGAGCGTTGGGTTGCGTCCGTGCCGGGCGCACCGGTGCAAGCCGACGCGCAACGCCACTGTTATGGCGGGCAGGTCACCCTGGCCGACGTCTGCCTGGTGCCGCAGATGTTCAACGCGCGCCGCTTCAAGGTGGACGTGACGCCGTATCGCCGCTTGGCGGCGATCTGCGCTCACCTCGAAACGCTGCCGGCGTTTGTCGCGGCGCGGCCGGACCAGCAGCCGGATGCGGAAGTGAAGTGAAGTGAAGTGATTAGTGAGTAGTGATAAGTGATTAGTGATTAGTGATTAGTGATTGGTGAGCCACGGTTGGGGCTAGAATTCCATCCGACTCATCACTACTCACTAATCACTACTCACCACTCACTTCCCCGAGGCTTCCCATGGTGACCGCAGTCGTGCTGATCTAGGCCGAGACCGATAAGGTGCCGGAGCTCGCGCAGACCATGGCGGAGCTCGAGGGCGTGAGCGAGGTGTTCTCAGTGGCTGGCCAGTACGACCTCGTCGCGCTGGTGCGCGTGCGCGAGAACGAAGACCTGGCGCGGGTGATCAGCGAGCGCATGCGCAAGCTGCCGGGCATCACCAGCTCCGAGACGCTGATTTCGTTCAAGGTGTACTCGAAGCAGGATCTCGACGCGGGGTTCCAGCTCGGACTTGACTGACCCCGCGTCTTCACCTCTCCCGCCTCGCGGGAGAGGTCGCGCGCAGCGCGGGTGAGGGCTGTGCGCGCAACGCGGGTGAGGCCGATCGTTAAACCTTCGTCATCAGTTCCACCAGTTGGTCGAGCGCCGCGCCCCAACCCTGGTGAAAACCCATGTCTGCGTGCGCTTTGGCACCCTCTTCGTCCTGGTGAATCGCGATCGCCGTGTAACGACAGCGGTCGCCCGGCAGCGAGTCGAACAGGATCGTGGCGGTGAAGGCCGGGGAACCCTGGGTTGCCGCAGCAGGACGGAATCCGGGCAGCAGCACCGAAGTCCAAGTCAGTCGCTGGTCCTGTACCACCTCCAGAAAGCAGCCCCGGTTCGGAAACCGTTCGCCGTCAGGCGACTGGAACTCCGTCATGAATTCACCGCCGGGCCGCAGGTCGATCGCGCAGCCAACGGTCTTCCAGGGTGCTGGCGTGAACCATTGCTTGATCAGCTCCGGCTCGGTCCACGCGCGCCATGCCGCCGATGCCGGTATGTCGATCTCGCGCGTAAGCACGAGGTCCAGCCTAGGGTCGATCGTGCGCGTCGTGTTCATGTATTCATCCTCCATTGCCTAGCGAAGCCCTGCATGGCGCATGCCGCGGAGTCGAGCGGCCAGCAGTGGCGTGAATAAGGCCCCGCGAACCAGGTGCGGCGTTACAGCGTGCCACCCAGTCGCCGCAGCGCGTCCGGCTGGAAGTCACCAACCTTCGCTTTCACGTTGAACTGGATCGGCTCCTTGACCTCGTTGTCGAGACCGCCGACCAGATAACCGCCGCTGTTGAGATCGTGATAGATGCCGTAGCGATAGAACGGCACTTGTGCGTCGTACGCCTGCAGCAAGCCGTGCATCGCAACGCGCCACAGTTCGCCGCGCGTGTCGTACGCATCTTCGGCGAGCACTGACCAGCTGTCCTCGTCGAGGTAGAACGTGCGCTTGCCGTAGACATGGCGCTGGCCCGGCTTGAGCGTTCCTTCCACGACCCACACGCGATGGAGTTCATAGCGCACGTAGTCAGGATTAAGCGACCTCGCCTTGATGAGGTCCTTGTACTTGAGTGACTTGCTGGAGAGCTTGTATGAGTTGTACGGCACGTACAGCTCGCGCTTGCCGAGCAGCTTCCACTCGTAGCGATCCGGGGCGCCGTTGTAGCCGTCGACCTGGTCGGTCGTGAGCAGTCCCTCGGAACCGTCATTGATGCCGTCATACGCCAGGTCTGGTGCGCGCCGAACCCGGCGCTGTCCAGAATTGTAAATCCACGCCGAGCGCTGCTCAGCCACCTGGTCGACAGGTTCATGCACGAGGAAGATCGTGCCGCGCAGCGTCGCGGGCTCAGTGAAATAGCCGAGCGCGTAAAAGAGCCTGTTGGGCTCGACGTTCTCCACGTTGGACGCGTAGATGCGTTGCGACCGAAAGCCGATCTTGAAGAAGTCGCCATTGGCTCGCACCGGAAACGAGTGTCCGGCGCGCGCGATGCCGCCGCCAAGGTAGCGCACGAGGTGATTCCATGTCGCCTCGAGCCCGTTGTCCGGAATCGGGAACGGCGTCGTCGAGCCGTTCAAGTTCTGGAGGCCAAATCCCTGCAACGACGTCTTGCCGGCCTGCGCAATGACCTTGTCGTTCACGGCCTTCGGGTAGCCCACGGTGCGGCGCGTCGGGTACACATCCATGCGGAAGTTCTGCGGATGCTTCCGCAGCAGCGCAGCCTGGCCCTTCGTGAGCTTCGCCTCGTATTGCGCGACGTTCGAAGAATCGATCGTGAACAGCGGCTTGTCGCCCGGGAATGGATCGATGTAGCCCTGCTGCGGGGTCCAACCTGCGGGGGGCTGCATCAGGCCGCCCTCCCACGCGGGAATCGTTCCATCCGCGTTCCCGGCGCGTTCGGCGCCGACCGGGGTCAGGTCCTTGCCGAGTCTGGAAAAGTCTGGCGCGGCAATGGCCATATGCGCCGACGCAAGGGCAAGTGCCGCGACAATCGACGTGACACGTTTCGGCAGTGGCATCACTGTTCTCCCGTTCTGGAGCGCGCAAACTTTGATACGACCGACGGTCACGCAGCGTGACGACCCGCGGATCTCACTGCAGCCGACGCCATTGCGGGGCTGATCGCAGCCCGGCCGTTGAGTACCTTCGACAGCGTGGTGCGATCGACGCCCAGCTGATTTGCCGCTTCGCCGACCTGCAGGCCGAGCGCCGGCAGCACGTCGTCCCGCAGCGTCAATCCTGGGTGAGGGGGCCTATACATTTCGCTCATGGCAACCTCGGTGGTAATCCTGATAGTCGACGAGTTTAGATGGTAACGCGTCAGGACAAGTGGGCTACTCCTGTTCCCGCGAACCTGCGCTGCGGTGCTTGGCGCCAACGCGCCGGTACGCCTCGCGGAACGGAATCCCTTCATTCGCTACCAACTCGTTGGCCTCGGCCGCCGCATGGATGTCGGCGTCCAAGCGAATGTTATCCGGCACGAAGCGCACCTGGGGAATCGCAGCGGCCATGACGTCCAGCGCCTCGAGGCACAGGTCGATCGAGCGGAACAGCGGCGCCTTGATCAACTGCAGGTCGCGCTGGTACCCGGATGGGAGCTTGGCCGTGATACCGAGTACTTCAGCGAGGCACGCTTGCGCCGTTGCCGTGCGGCCTCGCACCAACTCGAACACGTCCGGGTTGCGCTTCTGCGGCATGATCGACGAGCCCGTCGTGAATGCGTCGGGCAACTGCACGAACCCGAACTCACGGGTGTAGAACAACAGCAGGTCGGATGCCAGCCGCCCGAGGTCCTGCATCAGCAGCGTGACCTGAAACAGCACCTCGGCCTCGGCCTTGCCGCGTGACAACTGCACGGCCGTCACGGGTTCGTGATTGGCGGGGAACGCCAGTTTCGCTCGCGTCGACTCGCGGCTCACGGGCAGGTTGGGCGTGCCGTACCCCGCCGCCGATCCGAGCGGATTCTTGCCGATGCGCCGGTGCGAATGGCGCAGTCCTTCGATGTCGTCGCGAATCTCGGCCGCGAATCCCTGCGCCCACAGCGCCACCGAACTCGGCATCGCTTGTTGCATGTGCGTGTAACCCGGAAGGGTGACTGTCCCCTGTTCCGCAGCCATGCCATCGAGCGCTTCGGCGACATGACGTGCCGCTTCGGCCATCTGTTCGACTGCGTCGCGCAAATAAAGACGCAGTGCTGTGAGCACCTGGTCGTTGCGCGATCGACCCGCATGCAGACGCGCGCCCGCCGTCCCGATCTTCTGCGTCAGCAGCGTTTCGAGCGCGGTCTGGCCGTCCTCGAGCTCGAGTGTCACCGCCCATTCGCCTCGCGCGTGAGCCGCGGCAATCGTCGTGAGCCCGTCGCGTATGGCGACGAGCTCGTCTGCGGCAAGCAATCCGCATTCGTGCAGCATCTCGGCGTGAGCAATGGAGGCCTGCACGTCATAGGCGACGAGCCGGTTGTCGAGGGCGTGATCCTCGCCGGCCGTGAAGCGCAGCACGCGCTGGTCGAGCGGGGCGCCCTTGTCCCAGAGCCTCGTCATGCTGCAGCCCTTCGTAGGTACAAGGGGTTAGGGGTTAGGGGATAGGGGTTAGTCGAAAAGGACAGTCGATTCTTTTCGCAACATGGTCCGCTATTCATCGCCGTCACTGCCCCTGCTCAGCGGGAGTCAGCGCCTTCGTGTCCGCGACG
>JANNGT010000183.1:0-3464 GCA_031404015.1 Gammaproteobacteria bacterium
CGGTCGCCATGTCTGGCGTATGTGCGCCTGCGTAGCGGTCCCGCAATACGACCTGCACCACACCCACGCTCCTGGAAGGGCTCGACCGCCCGCACGGGCTCGAAATCCATGACGGCTGGCTCTATCTGGCCGAAGGCAGCGCGATCGGGCGCGTCCGCTTCGACGCCGCACGGATTCGATGAGGCCTGGCAGCTTTGCCTCGACGTGCTTCGCGCCCATGCGGTGAATCAGCACGAGTCGTCCCGCTTCCTTGCCGGGGTTCAGCACGTGGCAGAGTCCCTGCACCCAGGCCGTGTCCATGGATGGACCAACCTTGACGCCAACCGGGTTGGAAATGCCGCGACAGAATTCGACGTGCGCGCCGCCGAGGTCCGCCGTGCGCATGCCGATCCACGGCAGGTGCGTCGACAGGTTGTACCAGCGCTCGCTGCGCGGAATGAAACGCGTCTGGGCCTGCTCGTACAGCAGGTGCAGCGCTTCGTGGCTGGCGTAAAACGGCGCGCGGCTCGCCTCATGCACGCGACTGCCGCTCATGGCCTCGAAGAAATCGAGCGAGTCGGCGATCGACGACGCCATCTGCCGGTATTGCTCGGCCAGCGGCGAGTGTTTTACGAAGCCCAGGTCCCAGTATTCGGGGTGATGCAGGTCGGCGAACCCGCCATCGATCAGCGCGCGCACGAAATTGAGCGTGAGTGCGGCGCGCTCGTAGCCGCGCAACAGCAACTCCGGATCGGGTTCGCGTTCGGCGGCCGTGAAGCCGGGGCGATTGACGAGGTCGCCGCGATAACACGGCAAGGTCAATCCATCCTTCGTTTCGGTATCGGCAGAGCGCGGCTTGGCGTACTGGCCCGCAAAGCGGCCGACGCGGATCACGGGTTTCTTCATGCCATGCAGCAGCACCAGGCTCATCTGCAGCAGGATCTTGAGCTTGCGGGCAATCTGGCCGGAATCGCAGTCCGCGAAGCTCTCGGCACAGTCCCCGCCCTGCAGCAGGAACCGCTCGCCGCGCTGGGCCGCGGCGATCTGCCGCTTCAGCGCCTCGACTTCCCACGAGACCACGATCGGGGGCAATCGGCCCAGCGCGTCCACGGCCCGTCCCAATGCGACGGGATCGGTGTAGGACGGCTGCTGCTGCGCTGGCCGCGTGGTCCAGCTCGACGGTGACCATTCGGGCGTTTGAGGAAGGGCGTTCATCCCCTTGATCCTACCGGGAAAGTTTGCGATGCAAAAGAAACTGGATATACGGCGAGACCCGGTTTCGTCAGAATCGCGCCCTCAAAACAGAATCTGCGCCCGCGGCAGGCCAAAAGGCCCGCCCCTGAGGCGTCACCAGGAGTTCGACGATGCAGAAGGTTCTTATCCTCGGTGCCGGCAAGATCGGCGCCCTCATCTCCGGTTTCCTGGCGGAATGCCGCGATTACGAGGTTCACGTTGCCGATGTGAACGGCAACGCGGCCAACTCGGTGGTCGCTGCCCATGGCCTGGCGAACCTGCACGCCTGGGAACTCGACGCGTCCGACCCGGTGGCCCTTGAGGCGCACCTGCGCGCGCACCCCGCCGATACGATCATTTCGAGCCTGCCGTTCTACTGCAACGTCAAGGTTGCCGAGATCGCGCGCAGGACCAATGCGCACTACTTCGACCTGACCGAGGACGTCGCGGTGACGCGCTCGGTGCGCAAGCTGGCCGAGGGCTCCACGCGCGCGTTCGTCCCGCAATGCGGACTCGCGCCGGGCTTCATCAGCATCGCAGCCAACGCGCTGATCCAGCACTTCGACGAGATCCGCAGCGTGAAATTGCGCGTGGGTGCCCTGCCCCAGCACCCGAACAACGCGCTCAAGTATTCGCTGACGTGGTCCACCGACGGGCTCATCAATGAGTACGGCAACCCGTGCGAGGCGCTGGTCGACGGCCGCGCGGTCGAAGTCGCCCCGCTCGAAGGTCTCGAGGAGATCGAAATCGACGGCATGATTTACGAGGCATTCAACACGTCGGGTGGCCTCGGCTCGCTGGCGGAAAGCTACGGCGACAAGGCCCAGACGATGGACTACAAGACCATTCGTTACCCGGGTCACTGTGCGCAGATGCGCCTGCTCATGAACGACCTCAAGCTGAACTTCGACCGCTCGACGCTGAAGCGCGTACTTGAAAACGCCGTGCCGCAGACGCTGCAGGACGTCGTGATCGTCTATGTCGCGGTGGCCGGTCGCCAGCACGGCGAACTGCGCGAAGAAAACTATGTCAGCAAGATCTACCCGCAGGTGATCGCGGGGAGGCTCTGGTCGGCCATCCAGGTGACGACGGCCGCCGGCATCTGTGCGCTGGTCGATCTCGTCATGCAGAACAAGGGCCGCTACCAGGGTTTTGTGCGCCAGGAAGACTTCAGCCTGGTCGACGTGCTCAACAACCGCTTCGGCAAGCATTACGCCGATGGCGGCGGCAAGGAAATCTCGTCGCGCATGATCGTGGCAGGTACCGCGGGCCAGCAGCGCGTGGCTGGAGGTGCGCGATGAGCGAAGCCCTGTTGAACAGCCTCGGCCTCACCCAGACCAATGCCGGCACCTGGTCGGGCGACGGCGGCTGGCTGGACGATCCCGCTGGCAAGTTGATTGATTCGATCAATCCGGCGACGGGCCAGGTGATCGCTCGCGTACGATCGACGACGCCTGCGCAGTACGAGCGAGTGATGGCATCAGCCGTCGCCGCGGCCAGGATCTGGCGCTCCGTGCCGGCGCCGAAGCGCGGCGAAGCCGTGCGGCTGATGGGCGAGGAACTGCGCCAGTACAAGTCGAAGCTCGGCAGCCTGGTCTCGCTCGAGATGGGCAAGATCAAGGCCGAGGGCGACGGTGAGGTGCAGGAGATGATCGACATCGCCGCTCCCGAATCGTTGATCGAGCGGGCTTCGCAGGACGCGCCACCCATGTTGATTTCGGTGACCGCATACTCCACCGCCCAAAGTACCCGGGACGCGGAGAGCATGAGGAAGGGCATCCACGCCCAACCTGGCCTGCCGAGCAGTTGATTTCTCACCTTGCACCTCACTTAGCAATCGCAACCGTTTTCGAGGTCACGTTTCCCTTGCTGTCCGTCGCCGTAAGCGTGACGCTGTTCGTCGCACTCGGCAGCGACACTTCTTTTTGCCACAACCCGGTTGCGTCCACGCTCACGGCTACGCCGTTCACCTTCAGGCTGGCTACGCCGCTTGGATCGCTCACGCTGCCTTTCAGCACCACGGACGTCACGTCGAGCACTGGACCGGAGGTATCGGCCGTGCTTACGCTGACCACGACCGAGGCAGAGACCGAGCCGCCCTTGCCGTCGGTCACCGTCACCGTCGCGGTATAGGTTCCCGCCGATAGATAGGCATGCACGGGGGCAAAGCCCGAGCCGGTCGTGGCATCGCCAAAGGTCCAGGCATAAGACAAGGGATCGCCATCCGGGTCGCTGGCTGCCACGAAGAACGC
>JANNGT010000184.1:0-3399 GCA_031404015.1 Gammaproteobacteria bacterium
CTGGCGCTCGGCGCCACCTACTTCCTCGACAAGTCGCGCGACTACCACCGCCTGCCGAGCGTGCTGCAAGCCCTGTCCGCAACACGGCACTGATGCAATGGAGTCGCTACGCTGCGTCAGTTGAGCGCATCGTGCGCGGCACCAACGCCCTGATTTCCGCTCCGCCCGCGGGTGAAACCCCTGTGTTGAGCGTGCCTCCCACCGCAGCGATGCGGTGCTTCATGCCGGCCATTCCGTGGGCAAGTGGATGCGCTATGTCGGTTTGCGTCAACCCCAGCCCGTCGTCCGCGACCACCAGCAGCATTTGCGAATCCAAAACCTCGAGCGTCACGTTGACGTGACGCGCCTGCGCATGTTTCACCACGTTGGCGAGCGCTTCCTGCGCGACGCGAAACAGCGCGATGGCCGTGCGCGGATCGACCGCCGGTTCCACCTCGGGGAAGTGGCCGGTGCAACGCACGCCGCCGCGGCCGCAAGTCTCCTGGAGCTGCCAGCGCAGGGCCGCGACCAGGCCCATGGTGTCGAGTAACGTCGGGCGCAGCTCTTCGATGACGCGCCGCTTGATGTCGATGCCCTGGGCGAGAACGTCGAGGACCCGGCGCAAGCGCATCTGTCGCGAGTCCTGATCCGCGGTCTCATGGTGCGCTAGCCAGGTCACGTCCATGCGCGCGGCCAGCAGCAGGCCGCCCAGTTCGTCGTGCAGGCCCCGTGCGAGACGCGAGCGTTCCAATTCCTGCACGGTCTGCAACCGGCCGTAAACTTCGTTAAGTTCTGCTGCGCGAGCCGTAGCCTCGATCTCCAGGGCGTCGCGCTGGCGTGCGACGGAGTCGGTAAGTTCGCGATGGCGCAGGTGCACGGCGCGGGCCATCAGCATTGCGGTTACAACCAGCACGATGTTGGCCATTGTCGCGATGGCAGCGAGGCGGCGTACCGCTTGGGTCTCGCTTACCCAGTTGGCGCGTGTCTCGCGCCTCCGGATGGCCTCGTACCGTTCCAGTTGCTCGGCGACACGCAGGACCTGCGACGTCGGGTTCGTGCTCGCTTCTTCTGCACGTGCAATATTGAGCGCGGCGTCAGGGCCTTGCGACGCATAGACCCGAATCGTCGTCATCATCGCGCCGATCTGCACGCCCGCCAGGTACCGTAGCTTGCGCGCAGTGGCGGCAATGGCAGGAGGCTCGGGCAGATAGCTCGCGACCATTGCATCCGCGGCGTCGTTGATGCGGGCGCCCGCGGTGCGCAGCGGTTCGAGGGCTTGCGGATTGCCCGTGATCAGGAACGATTGGTACGCAAGCCCGGATTCGGCGATGCGCTCCCGCAGTTCGCCCAGCATGATCTGGCGCGCCAGGGCGCGCTGCATTTCTTCAGACGCCGCGTGCATGCGCACGCCCCCCGCCTCGGTGACCAGGAACAGGCACGCGAGGAACAACACGACCAGCAGGGTGGCCAGTCCGAACAGCCGCCACCGATCCATTCGCATGCGCTCCACCCTTTCCGTGTAAAGACTTCGCTGCGTGCTGTCCATAGGAAGAGGTCGTTTTCCTACGCGACATGCAGGTCGACCTCCCACGTGCCCGTGCAACCGCCGGGCTCATCCTGCAGGGACCCGGCGAGCATTTCGCTTGCTGGAAAAAAGGATGCTCCATGAACAACGGCCCATACGAAGTCCGCGAGTTCGATCTGTCTGCAGTTACGGGTCTCTCCGCGCGAGCAGTGGACATCCACCTCGAGCTCTATCGCGGCTACGTGAAGGAGTTCAACGCGCTGCTTGCCGAGCAGCAGGCTGCGTTTCCGGCACCGGGAGAGGCTGCTGTACCGCTGGACCTGGCGGCGCATGCGCGTCGCTTCGCGTTCGAACACAACGGCGTCGTATTGCACGAATTGTTCTTCGAGGCGCTCGGAGCACCCGGTGGCAGCAGCCCCGACCGCCAGGGTCGGCTGGCCGACGCGGCGGGCCGCTCGTTCGGCAGCCTGGAGCAGTGGACGCGGCACGCGGCCGCGCTGGCGCAACTGCGCGGCATCGGTTGGATCGTGACGTTGCACGACCCGGTCCGCGACGTGTTGCACAATACCTGGGTAGACCTGCATCACCTGAACGTGCCGGCCAACCTGCGGGTCGTGCTGGCGCTGGATCTATGGGAGCACGCGTACCTGCTGGATTTCGCGCCGGCGCAGCGCGCGAACTATTTCGAGATGCTGTGGAGCAGCGTGGAATGGTCCAAGGTGGAGCAGCGACTCGGCTGAGTGCGGTTGTCCAACCAGGACACTAAGGAGGCGGCGGGTCGTCGGTCGACGGTTGCGCCGGGTGTTCCGCGCCCACGGCAGAGATGTGTCCCGTCTCCTCGAGTACGGCCAACTTGACTTCGGCGGGGCGCTCGAACCCCAGACGGCGCAATCCCGCCAGCAATTCATCGTTCGAGACGCCCTCGGCGTGCAGGGCCTCCTCGATCACCGCGCCATCCCGCACAAGTGCCCGCGGCTTGCCACGCACGAAATGCCGGATTCTAGTGGAGCGTTGGCACACGAACGCCAGCGCGCGGTGCGCCGTGAACACGGTGATGACGAAGGCGCCCGTGGACCACAGGCCTTCGTCCACCATCGCACCTTGCACGGTGGCTCCCAGCGTGATCAGCACGAGAAGATCAAACGTGGTGGTCTGGCCAGCCAGGCGCTTGCCCGCCAGGCGCATCATCACGATGAGCACGATGTAGTAAGCAAGCGCCTTCGCGACCTGCACCGCGAGTGCGTGCACATCTGGCATCACGTACGGACTGCTCAGCGGATCAGGTCGTTGCGTATCGCGTAGCTGGTGATCTCGGCATTGCTCTTCATCGACATCTTGTCGAGGATGCGCCGCCGATAGGTGCTGACCGTCTTCACGCTGAGATACAAGCGGGCTGCGATCTGCGAAACCGACTCACCCTGAGCGAGCTTGCAGAAAATCTGGAACTCGCGCTCCGAAAGCTTGCCGTGCAGCGGTGCATTCGAATCCCCGCAAACGCCTGCGACCAGTTGCTCCGCAAGCTCGGGCCCCACGTAACGCCCGCCACGTGCCACGGTGCGTAAAGCGCGCATGAGTTCCGGTGCTTCCGTGCCTTTGCCGATGAAGCCGCTAGCGCCGCCACGCAACACGTTCAGCCCGAACTGGGCCTCCGGGTAGCTGCTCAGCACCAGGATCTTGGTCTTCGGGTAGTGCGACCGCGCGTATCGCAACACGTCGAGCCCGGACATGTCCGGCAGGTAAAGGTCGAGCAGCATCACGTCCGCCGAAGTTTCCTTGAGCTTCTCCAGCGCTTCCTTGCCAGACATGGCCTCCGCTACGACGCCAAGATCCGGCTGGGCGTTGATCATGGCCCGTAGTCCCGCGCAGACGACTTGATGGTCATCCACCACTACTAC
>JANNGT010000185.1:0-6824 GCA_031404015.1 Gammaproteobacteria bacterium
CAGCTCGCGCGGCGCGGCTTCATGTCGTGGGACGCGAACACTGCGTTGCTCGCGGCGCGCGAATACATCCTGGGCGGATCGTTGGCGGACGCCGATCGCCTGGTCGACAAGGTGCGCAACCGGGTGCGCAGCGACGATGTCGACGAGCGCGCGTTGCTGCTCGAGGTCGAGGCGCGTCTCGCACTCGAGCGCGGTGATGCCGTCCGTGCCATGGTGGCGTTGCGCGCGTTGCCACAGCCGCTGCCGCCCGACGCCGCCACTGAGCTACTCGCGCTGCGCGGGCGCGCCGAGATCGCGGCCGGCGACGCGTTGAGCGGTGTGCGCACGTTCGCCGAACGCAGCGCTCTCATGCAGACGCCTGCGGCTCGATCTGACAACGACAAGCTGCTGCTCGATGCCTTGCTGGCGCGACCCCCGGGGCCGGAGCTGCCGGCGGGCATTGCGGAAGTGGAGCGGGGCTGGCTCGAGCTTCCTGCGCTGCTCGTGGCAGCACGCAGTGCCAACGCAAACGACGTTTCGGCCACGGCGACGCAGTGGCTGCTGCGCCACCCGGGACATCCCGGAGCAGTGTTTATTCCCAGCACCCAGGTCGCGCGCGCAGCGGGCGTTGGCCCCTCCGACGGGGCTGACTCGATCATCGCGCTGCTGCTGCCGCTCACGGGCAAACAGCAGGCGGCAGGGAGTGCTGTTCGGGACGGATTCACTGCGGCCTGGTTCGCTTCGTCTGCAGCCGACACCAGACCGCGCATCGCCATCTATGACACGGCGGGACCCGGCGCTGCGGCGGCCTATCAACGCGCGATCGCAGCAGGCGCGCGCATGATCGTTGGGCCCTTGACCAAGGAGGAAATTACCGCGGTCGTCGCTTCGCAACCTGCGGGTCTGCCGGTGGCGACGCTCGCGCTCAATGCCATCAGCGGGCAAGGGACGACGCCACCCGCCTTTCTCTTTCAGTTCGCGCTCGATCCTGAACAGGAGGCGCGCGCGGTTGCACGTCGGATCGCCGCCGACGGATTGGTGCGCGGCATCGCCCTTTTCCCGGACAACGCCTGGGGACAGCGCCTGCACGATGCCTTCGTGCAGGAAGCACAGGCGACAGGTTCGGTGACGGTGACCGCGACGGAGTTCTACAGCGCAGGAGCAAAGGATTTTTCGGGCCCGTTGCGCGCGGCTCTCGGTCGATATGGCGGCGCGGGCGATCGGAGTTCCAATCCGAACCAGCCTCGGCTTGCGCGCAATTCGGTTGCGGAACAGGCCAGCGGGCCGCAGTTTGCGTTCGTGGCTGCCACACCGCAGGCGGCGCGCGCCATCCGTCCGCAGCTGCGCTTCCAGATGACGTACGACTTGCCGCTGTACACGACTTCCGACGCATGGGACCCCAGCGTGCGCGCCGCCGCGGACATGGACGGCATGGTCTTTCCCGAAATGCCGTGGCTGCTCTTCGGCGGCCAGGGCGCACCCGAGTTGTGGGACGCCGTGCAGGAAGACTGGTCGGCTCGCGCGCGCGGCCGGCTGCGGCTTTATGCTTTCGGCTACGACGCGTTTCGACTGGCGCAACAGATCGGCAGCTCGGGCGCCGTGGCGGCCAGCGTCGACGGCTTGACGGGCCTGCTGCAACTGAACCTCAGCGACGGGCGCGTGCAACGCAGCCTGCAGTTCGCACGGATCGAGGGCGGCAAAGCGCAAGCCGCCGGCACCGGCGTTGCAACCTTTCGTGAGGTTCCGGCCACGAATTCGACAGGCGCGCCGCCGCCGAATTGAGCGATAACAGGCCTTGCAGCAGCCGCGTGCGCGAGTATTCGTTCGCGACGTGTGCGGCTGCCATGGGTGCCTGCATGAAGCCGCGAACCACGCTCACGACTGCGACCGTCGCAGCGACCAACACCACCACGGAGCTTGGCCGCGCGGCTGAGACCCATGCGCTGCAGCACCTGGAGGCGGCCGGGCTGCAGCTCGTGACACGCAACTATCGTTGTCGCGCGGGCGAACTCGACCTCGTGCTACTGGACGCGCAGGTGCTCGTGCTGGTGGAAGTGCGCTCGCGTTCGCGCAGCGATTTCGGGCTCGCGGCTGCGACGATCAGTCTGCAGAAACAACGCCGGTGTTCGCTCGCTGCACGCCACCTGCTGCTGACACGGCGCGAATTGCGGCGGTTGCGCGCCCGGTTCGACGTCGTCGCAATCGATCCGCCGGCCGCGCAAGGCGGGACTCCGGTGGTCACGTGGATCAAGAACGCGTTCGTGCTGCGTTGAAACGTTTCGCGATCCGAAGGCAGCGTTTGCAAGCGCGACGGTGCGCTCCAGACATCCTCGCGAAAACGCCGTAAACCCATCCGTGGGGGCTCCGGCGCGGCGTCCATGCCGCGCACGGTTTCGCGAGAATGTCTGGAGCCCACCATCGCCAGCACTTCGTAGCCGCAATCGGTGACGCCGAACGGTTCCCCGACGCACCTAGCCGAAAGTGCTGGCTACTTGACCACCTTGAAGCGCGCCCGCCGGCTATCCGAAGGCGAACTCGGCTTCGGCCCCGGATCGTCGTCCGGCGACGCCGAGCCCGTCACGACTGGCTTGGGGCCAGCCGCCGCAGCGGCCGACGCGCCGGCCATGTCGTCGTCCGCGAAAATCATGCCCTGCCCCGTTTCGCGTGCGTAGATCGCGAGCACCGCGTGGATCGGCACACGCACCGACATGCTGGCGCCGCCGAA
The DNA here is from genome assembly GCA_031404015.1 of Gammaproteobacteria bacterium. GTDB lineage: Bacteria > Pseudomonadota > Gammaproteobacteria > Steroidobacterales > Steroidobacteraceae > RPQJ01. The sequence goes on from JANNGT010000185.1 coordinate 2,705, forward strand.
GCGTCCGCTGAACGTCACGTCCTCGTTGCCCAGCCGCAGGTTCGCCGTGGCGCTCATGCTGACGTTGAGCACGATCTTGCCATCCTTGACGAACTGCCGCGGTACCTCGACATCACCCGCGTTCGCGTCGACGACCAGGTGCGGCGTGCAGAGGCTGTCCGAGATCCATTCGTGGATAGCGCGCAGCAGGTAAGGGCGTCGCGCCTTCATGGGCGGGCCCGCGTCGGGCGGCGTGGGCGGTTTGCTGCTGGAATTCGTCACTGCGAGGACAGTATGCCGCGACGCGCGGGCGCCCGGGGCGGGACCACGCCTCGCCTACCCGGGGCGTCGAGCCGACGAAAGGGCCGGTGCCGCCGGGTTTATCGTCATCGTCACAGCGGGACCATGCATGTCTCGCTCTGCGCCACTCAAGCTGCGCGCGAAGGAGGGGCGCGCGAAGACCTTCGTCGCGTATTTTTCGATCGAAGGCGCGGTTGCTGTGATTGACGCCACGTCCACGTCCCAATGCGACAAGCGCCACAGGATCGGCGCCACCGCGGCGTCGAGCTGTGAAAACTGGTCGGACAAAAACCACGCGCGCATGCGGAACAAGGGCTCCGACGCGAGGATGCTCTCCGCAAGCATCTTGCGGGCGCGGTCCTTATCGCGACGATCGGCACCCGAACCGGGTTCCAGCGCATCAGATACCGCGTACCACTCCTGCTCGATGCGACGCAATGCGAGCCGGGCGTGCGCACGCGCGCCAGGATCCGTCGACGACAGGGACGGGTGCGGGAAGCGCTCGTCGATGTACTCGCAGATGATGCCCGGTTCGTAGACCACCAGCTCACGGTCCACCAGCGTGGGCACGGTCTGGTACGGGTTCAGGTCGATCAGGTCCTCGGGCGGACGCGCAGGGTCGGTTTCGACGACGCGCGTCGCGAGGGCCTTCTCGGCCAGCACGAGTCGAACGCGATGGCAGCGCGCGTCGAGGGCGCGTGAATACAAAGTCATCATGCTGAGGAAACTCCTGATCCAGCAGCACGGACCACCAAGAGACGCTGCGTTCTCGGCGAAGGCTGCAGTTTCCCGAGCGCTCCGCCGCGCGCCGCCTGCCAGAGGCGCCACGAGGAAGGAGACGACGGGTACCGCGCCGGCCGCAGCCGGCTTACTTCACATCCTTCCAGTATTCCTTCTTGAGCGCATACGCGAGCAATGTGAAGAACACGAGGAAAGCGATGACCACGAATCCAAGCGACTGCCGCCTGGCCTGTATCGGCTCACCGATGTACTCGAGGAAATTGACGGTGTCGCGCACGAACTCGTCGTATTCCTCGGGGCTCAGCTTGCCCGGATCCGCGAGTTTGAACTCCTTGAAATGCTTCTGCACGTTGCCCTGGGCGTCCGTGTGGCCTTCCCAGACGGCGTCCTGCGTGCCCTGCAGCTCCCACAGCACGTGCGGCATGGCCGTGCCCGGCAGCGACAGGTTGTTCACGCCGGTGCCGCGCGTCGGATCCGCGTAGAACGACTTCAGGAACGTGTACACGTAGTCCGGGCCCTTGCTGCGCGCGATCAGCGACAGGTCGGGCGGCACCACGCCGAACCACTGTTTCGCCTCGTCGGCGTGCAGGGCGTTGGTCATTGTCGAATGCGGCGTGTCGCCCGAAAACAACAGGTATTCGGTCATCTGCTGCTCGGTCAGGCCGATGTCGGCCGCAACGCGGTTGTAGCGCACGTACTTGGCCGAGTGGCAGGCCATGCAGTAATTGACGAAGTTCTTCGCGCCCCGCTGCAACGACGCCTTGTTGTGGATGTCGTTGCGCGCTTTCTCAACATGCGCTTCCCCGCCTGCTGCCAGGCTCACTGCCGGCAGCGCGACCCAGGCCGCGACGAGCGCGAGAACCGTCTTCTTGTACTCAATGCGCATGGTAAGTGACCCTGGTCGGCACGGGCTTGGTCTTGTCGATGCTCGTGTACCACGGCATCAGCAGGAAGAACGCGAAGTACACGACAGAGAACACGCGCGACGCCATGGTGACGCCCGCCGTCGCTGGCTGCAGGCCAAGGTAGCCCAGCGCAATGAAGCTGATCGCGAAAGAGAACAGGAAGAACTTGAACAGCGGGCCTCGGTAGCGGATTGAACGCACCTTGCCGCGGTCGAGCCATGGCAGGAACACGAGCAGCACGACGGCGATGCCCATCAGCGCCGCGCCGATGCCCTTGCTGGGGACGGCGCGCAGGATCGCGTAGAACGGCGTGAAGTACCACACCGGGGCAATGTGTGGCGGCGTCTGCAGCGCGTTGGCCGGCTCGAAGTTGGCGTACTCGAGGAAGTAGCCGCCCATCGTCGGCGCGAAGAACACCACCAGGCTGAACAGGATCAGGAACACGCCGAGGCCGACCATGTCCTTGACCGTGTAGTACGGATGGAACGCGATGCCGTCGAGCGGGATGCCGTCAGGTCCCTTGACCTTCTTGATCTCGACTCCGTCCGGGTTATTCGAGCCCACTTCGTGCAGCGCCATCAAATGCGCGATGACGAGGAACACGAGCGCGAACGGGATTGCGATGACGTGCAGCGCGAAGAACCGGTTCAAGGTGACGTCCGAGATGTAGAAGTCGCCGCGGATCCACTCCGTGAGCGCGTCGCCAATGCCGGGAATGGCGCCGAACAGCGACACGATCACCTGGGCGCCCCAGTAGGACATGTTGCCCCACGGCAGCAGGTACCCCATGAATGCTTCGGCCATCAGTGCGAAGTAGATCAGCATCCCGAAAATCCACAGCAGTTCGCGCGGCTTCTGGTACGAGCCGTACAACAGCGCGCGGAACATGTGCAGGTAGATGACGACGAAGAACGCCGATGCGCCCGTCGAATGGATGTAGCGGATCAACCAGCCCCACTCGACATCGCGCATGATGTATTCGACGGAGCCGAATGCGTCGGCTGCCGACGGCTTGTAGTTCATGGTGAGGAAGATCCCGGACAGGATCTGGATGACCAGCACCACCAGGGCGAGCGAGCCGAAGTAGTACCAGAAGTTCATGTTCTTCGGCGCGTAGTACTCGGCCACCTGCGATTTCCACAGGGCCGTCAGCGGGAAGCGGTCGTCGATCCACGTGGTCAACGATGCCATACGGCCGCTGCCCGGCTGCGCTGCGACCTTATCGGAAGCGGTGCCCATCACGCGTTCCCCTTCTCGGCGCCGATCAGGATGCGGCCATCGGTCACGAACTGGTACGGCGGCACGGGCAGGTTCGTGGGTGCCGGCACGTTCTTGTACACGCGACCGGAAATATCGAATTTCGAGCCGTGGCAGGGGCAGAAGAACCCGCCCGGCCAGTCCGCGGAAACCGTCACGTCGCCAGGGGAGAATTTATCGAGCGGCGCGCAGCCGAGGTGCGTGCAGACGCCGACCAGCACGAGGTACTCCGGCTTGAGGGCGCGGGCCGTGTTCGTGGCGAAGGCCGGCTGCTCGGACTCGGCCGATTCAGGGTCACGCAGCTTGTCGGCGACGCCTTCGAGCTGGGCGAGCATCTGCGGCGTGCGATGCACCACGTAAATCGCCTTGCCTCGCCACTCCACCTTGAGCATCGCACCCGGTTCGAGCTTGCTGATATCCACTTCCACCGGCGCGCCCATGGCTTTGGCGCGGGCGCTGGGTTTCCAGGACGCAAGGAACGGTACGGCGACAAACGCAGCGCCAACGGCGCCGGTCGCGACGGTGGCCACGGTCAGGAAATGGCGCCTGCCCGCATCGACTTCTTCGGTCATCCAACTGTCTCCTCAGCGTCCGCCCGGTGCAAGGCTGGTTGCAGCGCTCACGCCGTCGGGTTCTACACAAAAGCAAACGGTGTCTGTTGCCACGGGTCATCCCCACAATCGCCCGAGGCAGCAGCGCATTATAGCCAAAGGGGAAGGGCGGGAAGGGCAGGAAGGGCAGGAAGCGCAGGAAGTGCCGGAAGTGCCGGAAGTGCCGGAAGTGCCGGAAGCATCAAGACGTAGCGGCGACCAATACATTCCTCTCTTCCTGTCCTTCCTGTCCTTCCTGTCCTTCCTGTCCTTCCTGCCCATCCTGTCCTTCCTGAACTTCCTGTCATTGCAGTCCTTCCTGACCAACCTGAGCATCCTGTCCTTCGT
>JANNGT010000186.1:0-4036 GCA_031404015.1 Gammaproteobacteria bacterium
CGCGGCGCGCACACCTGCTGGAGCCGGCACGACATCGGCTCGTCGGGTTCAGGACAGTCGACCGCAATGCGAAGCTGGCGGGTGGCATGCACTTCGTCCCGGAACAGGCCAAGCGCAGCATCGAGCACGATCAGGGCCACAAGACCTCGGTGTGCTACTCACCCGCGCTCGGTCAGTGGATTGGCATCGGCCTGCTCAGCAATGGCCCTGAGCGGCACGGCGAGAAAGTCATGGCGGTCGACCCCCTGCGCGGTGCGGAAACGCTGGTCGAGGTGTGCTCGCCTGTATTCATCGATCCGGAAGGAGCGCGTCTTCGTGGCTGACGCATCGAGTTACGACTATCGCCCTGGCCGGTTCGGGCGTGTCGAAGGCGCGCCTGGCGTCATCGTGCGCGAACTCACGCACCTGACCCTGGCCAGCGTGATTGCGCGCAGGAACCAGGCAGCGGCGGCATCGTTGGCCGCGGAGCAGGCCCTCGGTACCCCGCTCCCGTCGAGGCCGACGATCACAGTGGGCAACGGATTGGCGTTCGTCTGGTCCGGGCCGGCGCAATGGCTCGCCATCGGACCGCAGATGGCGGGGCCGGTCGAGGCGGGACTCGGCGCAGCGTTTGCCGGACACGCGTCGATCGTCGACCAGAGCGGCAGCCGCAACCTGTTGGAACTGCGTGGCGCTCGGGTGCGCGATGCCCTGGCCAAGGGGCTGTCGATCGACCTGCATCCACGTGCATTCAAGACGGGTGATGCCGCGGTGACGACCGCATCGCACCTGGCCGTGCACCTCTGGCAAGTTTCCGAGGAGCCGGTGTTCCGCCTGCTGATCGTGCGCACGTATTTCGACAGCCTGTGGCGCTGGCTGGCTGTGTCGTCCGCCGAGTACGGCTGCGAGGTGCAGACGCCGCAACCCTACACTTCCCACTGGGCCTGACCCGGCAACCGAATGCGCGACTCACCGCAGTCCCCGCCTCCGCTGGCCGGAATGCCCGAGGAAGGCCGCGCGCGCGTCGTCCGCTATGAGCACGGCTCGCCGACCGCCGCGGTGGACGATGCGGTCGCGATCGAGGAGCCGCTTGAAATACGCCTCGGTCAAATGGCAGGCGGCAGACTGCAGCACCGGCCTGTGTCGATCACGATGCGCACGCCGGGCGACGATTTCGAACTCGCGGCCGGTTTCCTCTTCACGGAAGGCATCCTGCAGGCGCGAGAGCAGGTCCGCGAAATCCACCATTGTGGCAAGGGCAAGGGCGCGACCAACACGCTGCGCGTCGACCTGGCTGAAGGGGTGGCCATCGATCTCAAGCGCCTGGAACGCAACTTCTACACGACGTCCAGCTGTGGCGTGTGCGGCAAGACGTCCATTGAATCACTGGCGACCGGGGCCCGGCCCGTGGCGCCGCCGGACGGGTTCAAGGTCGAATCACGGCTGATCGATGAACTGCCCGGGCGGCTGCAGGCCCAACAGCACGTGTTTCATGCGACGGGCGGCCTGCACGCCTCGGCACTTTTCTCTCGCACCGGCGAGTTGCTCGGCCTGCGCGAGGACGTGGGGCGCCACAACGCACTCGACAAGTTGATAGGAGCGCGTTTCCTCGCCGGCGCTCTGCCTGCCAACGACACGATCCTGTTCCTGAGCGGCCGAGCGAGTTTCGAACTGCTGCAGAAAGCAGTCATGGCAGGCATACCCGTCGTGTGTGCGGTGGGCGCGCCGTCAAGTCTCGCGATCGCGGCGGCGGAAGAATTTGGCGTCTCCCTGCTCGGCTTCGTGCGCGGCCAGCGCTTCAACGTCTACTCGGGCGGCGAGCGCCTCGTCTGAGCCGGTTCAGTACTCGTAGAACATGCGCTGGATGCGCGCGGGGTCCTGGGTGCGGGTCAGCGCGAGTTGCAGCAGCACCCGTGACTTGGCCGGGTTCAGCTCGCCCGAGGCGACGAAGCCTTTTTCATCATCGTTGATTTCGTTATTGCGCATTACCATACCCGCGGTCAAACGCGTGCTGCGCACGATGACGACCCCCCTCTTCGCTGCGCGGGACACCGCGTCCAGCGCCGGAGTTGTCATGTTGCCGTCACCCACGCCCGCGATCACGAGGCCCTTTGCGCCATTCTTGACGGCGGCATCGATCAGGTCTGCACTCATATTGGCGTGCGCATAAATCACGTCGACGCGCGGCAACCTGTCCAGACCATCCACTGAAAACTCCGTGGCCGCTCCGTGCTTCTTGTCCATCGGTTCGAACCACTCGATCTTGCCGGTGCGCACGACGCCGGCTGGCCCGCGGTTGAGGCTCTGGAACGTCTGTACGCTGGAGGTGTCCGTCTTCATCACGTTGCGCGCATAGTGGACCGTGTCGTTCAGGCACACGAGGGTTCCCTTGCCCTTGGCCCGCGCGTCGGCAACCACCGCGACCCCGTTGTAGAGGTTGCCCGGACCGTCGGCGCTGATCGCAGTGCCCGGCCGCATCGAGCCGACCATGACGACAGGCTTGTCGCTGCGAGTCACGAGTGAGAGGAAGTAACTGGTCTCTTCGAGCGTATCGGTGCCGTGCGTGATCAGCACACCGTCGATGCCCGTTTCCGCCAGGGATGCGTTGACACGCCTGGCGAGCTTCAGCCAGATCTCGTCGTTCATGTCCTGGCTGCCAATGTTGGCGACCTGCTCGCCCGAGATGACGGCCAGCTTGTCGAGGTTCGGCACGGACCGGAGCAACGAGGTCACGTCGTACACGGCGGGCTTGTAGCCGTGGTCGGTCGCACTGGATTGCGCGCCGGCGATCGTGCCGCCGGTTGCGAGCACTCGGATCGTCGGCAGATCATCCGCATGGAGCGGTGCAGCCGCGGACATCAACGCGACGAGTACCGATGTGGCTGTACGTTTGGTCGTTACTTTCTGCATGAAACGTTTCCTGTCGACGGTGGTGGTCGAAAAACACGTCATGGTAGCGAACTCCGCAATGTCGGGCTGTCCGTACCGCCCGTTGCAGGTCACAATGCCGTGGGTGGCCTCGCTTTTCAGGGAACCGTCTGATGAATTTCCCGGCATTTCGAACGGCCATGCCAGTGGCATACGCCGCGTGCCTCATCGTGATCACGTCGGCCAGTCCCGCGACCTATGCAGCCGACGACGCCGCGGCGAACACCTCGCGCCCACGCGTCGGACTCGTCCTCGCGGGCGGTGGAGCCAAGGGTGGCGCCCATGTCGGCGTGCTCAAAGTGCTCGAGGAAATGCACGTCCCCATCGACTGTATTGCCGGCACCAGCATGGGTGCGCTCGTGGGCGGCGGGTATGCCTCGGGCATTCCGGCCGCCGAACTCGAGAAATTCGTCACTGGCATCGACTGGAAAGCCGTCGTCGGTCGCGTTGGCCAGCGCGACCTGCAGACGATCGAGCAAAAACGCGCCGGGGCGACCTACAGCAACGACATCGAAATGGGCGTGCGGGACAAGCGAATCATATTGCCTGCGGGCATCGTCAACACCAGCAACATCGAGGACCTGCTGCGAAGCTACGTGGCAGCCTCACGCGCGCAGGCAGACTTCGACAAGCTGCCGATTCCCTACCGCGCTGTCGCGACCGACATGATCAGCGGTCGCATGGTGGTGCTGAAAGAAGGCGATCTCGCCACCGCGATGCGAGCCAGCATGGCGATCCCGGGTGCGTTCGCTCCGGTCATGACCGAGCAGTACATCCTTTCCGATGGCGGCATGGTCCGCAACATTCCGGTGGACGTCGCGCGCACCCTCTGCGCGGACGTGGTCATCGTCGTCAACCTGGTCGAGGAAGAGGTCAAGCGCGAGAAACTTCAGACAGCGACGCAACTGCTGGGCCGCAGTTCGGACGTGATGATCGTCGCCAACGAGAACCTGCAGCTCGAATCTCTGACGGAACGCGACATCCGTATCGACGTGATCATGGGCGACATCACGACCACCGACTTCGAGCGTGTTCCCGAGACCGTTCCGCTCGGCGAAGCGGCGGCTCGCAAAATGGCTGCCCAGCTCGCGCCGCTCGCCGTGCCGGCGGCGCAGTACGACGCGTGGCG
>JANNGT010000187.1:0-7717 GCA_031404015.1 Gammaproteobacteria bacterium
GAACCGCCTGCAGACCCTCGGCGTGCGGACCGAGGCGGCGGCCAGCCGCACGATGTCGCGCACGATCCGGGCCGTCGGCACCGTCGCGGCCAGCGAGCGCGGTCTCTACACCGTCAGTCCGAAGTTCGAGGGGTGGATCACTACGCTGTTCGTGAATACGACGGGCGCCACGGTGAGACGCGGCCAGCCGTTGCTGGCCGTCTACAGTCCGGACCTGGTGACGGCGCAGGAGGAGTACGCCGTCGCCGTAGCGACACTGAACGCAATGCGCGACGCGTCCCCGGAGGCCCGCGCGAGCATGCAGTCGCTGGTGGAAGGCGGTCTGCAGCGGTTGCGGAACTGGGATATCGCCGATGCGGACCTGGCCGACTTGAGGGCGGGGAAGGGCGCCAAGCGGGCGCTGCCGCTGCGCTCCCAAGCCGACGGCGTCGTCATCGAAATGATGGCCCGCGCCGGTATGCGCTTCATGCCCGGCGAGCCACTGTTCCAGATTGCGGACCTGTCGAGCGTCTGGGTCGTAGCCAACGTCTTCGAGCAGGATCTGTCGCTGGTGCGATCCGGTCAGATCGCAGCCGTGTCACTTGCGGCTTATCCCGGGCGTACGTTCACCGGCAAAGTCACCTTCGTCTATCCGACGGTCGAGCCTGCAACGCGAACCGCGCGCATCCGCATCGAGTTGCCAAACGAGGATGGACTGCTGAAGCCCGACCTGTACGGTACCGTCGAGATTGTGGCCGGCGCGACGGTGGCTGCGGTGTCGATTCCGGAATCCGCCGTGCTGGATTCCGGCACGCGTCGAGTGGTGCTGATTGAACGCGGCGGTGGCGCGTTCGAACCGCGCGAAGTCACGCTCGGTGTCAGGGGCGACGGGTACGTGGAAGTGGTCAAAGGTCTCGAGGCGAGTGAACGTGTCGTCGTCAATGGGAATTTCCTGATCGACGCGGAGAGCAACCTTAAGGCCGCGCTGGGAACCCTGGGCGGGCACGCCGCGCACGGCGGGACGACCTCGGGCGGTAAGAGCACCGCACCTGCGTCCGCCGCGCAGGAACCTGCGGCCCCGGCCCCGGCCGCGACCAACGAGCACGCGGGTCACTGACATGCTGGCGCGCATTATCGAATGGTCCCTGCGGCACGTCTTCCTCGTGTTGCTCGCGACCGGGTTCATTGTTGCGGCGGGTGTTTATGCGGTCGTGCACACGCCGATCGACGCGCTACCGGATCTGTCCGACGTGCAGGTCATCGTCTACACGGAATACCCCGGACAGGGACCGCAGGTGGTCGAAGACCAGGTCACCTACCCCTTGACGACGGCGATGCTGGCCGTGCCCCGCTCCAAAGTGGTACGTGGCTTCTCGAATTTCGGCGTGTCATTCGTGTATGTGATCTTCGAGGACGGCACGGACATCTACTGGGCGCGATCTCGCGTGCTCGAGTATCTGAACTTCGCCGCCAGCCGCCTGCCGCGCGGCGTCACGCCTTCTCTCGGCCCGGACGCCACCGGTGTCGGCTGGGTCTACCAGTATGTCGTGCTGGGAGCCCAGCGTTCCCTCGCGGACCTGCGGGCGATCCAGGACTGGTTTGTGCGCTATCAGCTCACCAAGGCGCAGGGCGTCTCTGAGGTTGCAAGCATCGGCGGCTTCGTCAAGACCTATCAGGTCACCGTCGATCCGCAGAAGCTGCAAGCGTACGGGATTCCCCTGCGACAGGTGAGCGACGTCGTCCGCATGAGCAATCAGGACGTCGGCGGGCGTGTCGTCGAGATGGCCGAGACGGAGTACATCATCCGGGGACGGGGCTATCTGCGAGGAACCGGCGATCTCGAGAATCTCGTCATCAAAGCGGCGGCCGGAACGCCGGTGTTCCTGCGCGACATTGCCCGGATCGAGCTCGTTCCGGACGAGCGCCGAGGCATCGCCGAACTGAACGGGGAGGGTGAAGTGGTCGGCGGCATCGTGGTGGCGCGATACGGCCAGAACGCGCTCGACGTCATCCACAACCTCAAGCTCAAGATCGACGAGATCTCGTCGGGTCTGCCGGAGGGCGTGAGCCTGCAGGCCGTCTACGACCGTTCCGACCTCATCCACCGGGCGATCGAGACCCTGCGCCGCACGCTGATCGAAGAGAGCATCATCGTTGCGCTCGTCTGCGTCGTGTTCCTGCTGCATGCCCGCAGTGCCCTCGTGGCCATCATCATGCTGCCGATTGGCGTCATGATCGCGTTCATCGCGATGCGGGTGCTCGGGCTGAACTCCAATATCATGAGCCTGGGCGGCATCGCGATCGCGATCGGCGCCATGGTCGATGCCGCGATCGTGATGATCGAGAACGCGCACAAGCATCTCGAGCGGCTGAAGCCCGAGGAGCCCCGGCTCGATGCCATCATCGCCTCGTGCCGCGAAGTCGGACCGGCGTTGTTCTTCAGCCTGCTGATCATCACGGTGTCGTTCCTGCCGGTATTCACGCTCGAGTCGCAGGAAGGGCGGATGTTCCAGCCGCTCGCCTTCACCAAGACCTTTGCGATGGCGGGTGCCGCAATCCTGTCGATCACGCTCGTGCCGGTCCTGATGCTGCTGTTTATCCGCGGGAACATCCCCTCGGAAATGAAGAATCCGATCGTGCGCGGCCTGATCTGGGTCTATCACCCGATCATCGAGTGGGTCCTGCGCTGGAAGAAGCTGACTATTGCACTGGCTGTCATCGTGCTGGCGGTGAGCGCGTACCCGGCCATGCGGCTCGGCAGTGAATTCATGCCAGTGCTGAATGAAGGTACGTTGCTTTACATGCCGTCGACCCTGCCGAGCATCTCGGTGACCAAGGCGGCCGAACTGCTGCAGATCCAGGATCGGATTCTCAAGACCTTTCCGGAGGTGGAGTCGGTCTTCGGCAAGGCGGGCCGTGCCAACAGTGCCACCGACCCGGCACCGCTCGAGATGGCAGAGACCGTCATCAACCTCAAGCCCGAGAAGGAGTGGCGACCGGGCATGACGATCGACAAGCTGATCGCCGAAATGGACAAGGCGATGCAGATCCCGGGCGTCAGCAATGCCTGGACCATGCCCATCAAGGCCCGCACCGACATGCTCTCGACCGGGATTCGAACTCCAATCGGCATCAAGGTCTTCGGCACCGATCTCGCGGAGATGGAGCGGGTGGCGAAGGATATCGAACGGGTGATCAAGACCGTCCCAGGCACGACCAGCGCCTATGCGGAACGAATCACGGGCGGCTACTACCTTGACATCGAATCTGACGCGCTCGCGCTCGCTCGCTATGGCATCACGGTGGGTGACGTGCAGGAAGTGGTGGCGACCGCGCTCGGCGGCGATATGGTTACCACGACGGTGGAGGGGCGCGAACGCTTCGGCGTTGGCGTCCGCTACCCGCGTGAACTGCGCGGCGATCCCGACGCCATCGCCCGCAATGTCCTGGTGCCCGTCATGGACGGCGAGATGGTGCCCCTCGGCCAGCTCGCCAAACTGGTCGTGCGCAAGGGTCCGCCCGCGATTCGCACTGAAAACGCGCTTCTCTCGGTGTATGTCTTCGTGGATATCCGCGGTCGTGACATCGGCGGCTACGTCGCCGACGCGCAGCGCGTGGTCCGCGAGCAGGTCAAGCTGGAGCCGGGCTACTACCTCGCGTGGAGCGGCCAGTTCGAGTACATGCAGCGTGCCCTCCAGAAGCTGAAGGTGGTCATTCCCCTGACCCTGCTGATCGTCTTCCTGCTGCTGTACCTGAACTTCAACCGCATTGGAGAGACGTTGATTGTACTGCTCTCGGTTCCATTCTCACTGGTGGGTGGCATCTGGCTGCTCTACGCGCTCGACTACAACCTGAGTGTCGCAGTGGCCGTCGGCTTCATCGCGCTGGTCGGCGTCGCGGCGGAAACAGGTGTGGTCATGCTCATCTACCTGAACAAGGCGCTCGAGGAGCATCGCGCGAAACGCGAACAGGAAGGCCGGAAGCTGACTCTGGAGGATTTGCGCGAGGCCGTGATCGAAGGAGCGGTGATGCGCGTGCGGCCGAAGATGATGACGGTGGTCGCGATCATGGCGGGGCTCCTGCCGATCATGTGGGGCAGCGGCACGGGCTCCGAGGTCATGCGGCGCATCGCAGCGCCGATGGTAGGCGGCATGGTGTCGGCGACCGTGCTGACGCTGATCGTGATCCCGGTGATCTACACGCTGGTGGCGGAGGCCCGACTCGCGCGGGAGTCCAAAGCCTCGCGCTCCGCGGGGCTCGTTTAAACCTTCGGCAGCGCCGGGCCATCATAGGAGCAGTGCCGGGCAACGACTCGTCGCAAGTGACGCACGGGTCGGCTCAGGCGGGTATCCGAGAACCGGACGACCGGACCACACTCGCGCTTCACCGGTGCCTCTTGAGTCGCGCGGGAGTCAAAAGATGAAGCTATCCGAGCGCAGCCTGCAGAATCCGGCCGCAGTCGCCGCTGCCGCTGCCATCGTCGTGCTGTTCGGCGTGCTTGCGCTGCTGCGGCTGCCCATCCAGCTGTTGCCCGACACGCGCCAGCCCCGGTTGTTCGTCGAGGCCTCGTGGCGCGAGGCGGCACCCTCCGAGCTCGAAGAAGCCCTGATCGAACCCATCGAGGAGGCCATGCGTGGCCTGCCCGGCATGGTCGAGATGCGGTCTGAATCAAACCGCGGGCGGGGTGGCGTGCAGCTCGTGTTCGAGGTCGGCACGGACATGACGCGAGTCATGCTCGACGTCGTGGCGCGCCTGAATACCCTGCCGCCGCTGCCACCGGACGCGGACGAGCCGCAAGTGTTCGGTGGCGACAACTTCCAGACGCAGAACGCCGCGTCGATGCTGATTCGCCCGATTCCCGGCCACTCGGTGCCGGACATCGCCGTGCAGTACCAGCAGCTGATGGAAGAAGTCGTGGAGCCGAGGCTCGCGCGGGTGCCGGGTGTCTCGCGCGTCAGCCTCGAAGGCGGGCGTCCACGTGAAGTGCAGGTGCGCTTCGATCCGCACCGCCTCGCGGCACTGGGCCTCACGCCGCAACAACTCGCGGCGACGGTCGTCGCGGCGCGCGATGTGTCCGCCGGTTTCGCCAACGTCGGGCGCAGGCAGTTCACCGTGCGCGTCACGGGTCGCGAGCCCGTCGTCGACCTGGGCAACCTGGTGGTGGGCTGGAGCGACGATCGCCCGCTGTACTTGCGCGATGTGGCGGACGTCCGTACCGAGCACGTCAAGGCCGTCTGGTTTTCCTTCCGCAGCGGCGTGCCCGCGTATTACGTCACGGCCCAGCGCACTTCCGACTCGAACACGGTCGAGGTCGTCGACGGCATCAAGGAGGCGATCGCCGAGCTGAACGCAGGGCCGCTGGCCAAGGAGAAGCTTTACGCCGACCTGTCGTGGGACGCCAGTGTCTATGTGCGGCGTGCCATCGGCTTTGTCGAGGAAAGTCTCGCCATCGGCATCCTGCTCGCCGTGGGCGGCTTGTGGTACTTCCTGCGCGGCCCGCGCGCGCTGCTGGTAATCGCCGCGTCGATACCGATTTCGCTGTTCTTTGCCGTGATCACGATGCAGTTGCTGGGTCGCACCCTGAACGTGGTGTCGCTGGCAGGACTCGCCTTCTCGACCGGCATCGTCGTCGATGCCGCGCTGATCGTGCAGGGCAACGTGCTGCGTTACATGGAGCAGGGCCGCACCGCATGGGACGCCACTGTTGAAGGTGCCACCGAGGTGCTGCCCGCGTTGCTCGCCTCGATGTTGACCAGCATTGCTATCTTCCTGCCGATCCTGTTCATGGAGGGCCTTGAAGGACAGTTGTTCAAGGACTTGGCCATCACGATGTCAGTTTCGCATGCTGCGTCGCTGCTCGTCGCGATGACCGTGATACCCGCAGCCAACCGCTGGGCGCTCGCGCGCGGCGTGCCGTCCGACCAGCACGCGCACTGGTGGCGGGCGATGGCTGCATTCGCGATGCGTTTGACGGACAGCGCCTCGGCGCGCATCGGCTGGATCGCGGGCATCACCGCAGCAAGCGTGCTCGTCATCGTGCTGCTGTCGCCACAGGTGGACTACTTGCCTGTCGCGCAGACCGACCTGATCTGGAACAACATCCGCCTCCCGCCGGGCGGCAACATCGAGACGGCGCGCGCCGAACTCGCGCCCGTGGTCATCGAGCGGCTGCGGCCCTACCTCGAGGGCGAGAAGCAGCCCAAAGTGAAGTACTACAATTTCTCGGCGTTCGGCGGGCAGGGCGGCGTGGCTGCCGTCTACCCGGAGAACCCGCGCGACATCCCCGAAATGGTCCGCTTGCTGCGCGACGAGATCTTCGTAGGCTTCCCGGACACGCAGGTGTTCGTGCAGCGCGGCTCGCTGCTCAACGTCGATGGCGACAACGCCCGGGAAATCCGTCTCGATTTTCAGGGCGCGGACCTCGCCGAACTGATGCACGCGGCGCGCGCAGCGGTCGATGAAATTCCCAAGGCCATTCCCGCAACCTATCCGCAGGCGTTCCCGGGCCTCGAGCTGGACCAGCCCGAATTGCAGCTGGTGCCGGACGAGTGGCGCATCGCGCGTTCGGGTCTCACGCGGACGGACGTCGCGACGGCGATCCGTGCGTACACGGGAGGCATCTGGGCCGGCGAATATTTCGACGGCGACGACCGCCTGGACATCATCGTGAAATCGGACGAGTGGCACACACCCGAAGAGTTGGCGGAGTTGCCGGTCGTGACGCCCGGGGCCGGCGTGCAGACCGTCGGCGAGCTGACCGAGCTGCGACAGACCGTAGGTCCGGCGCAGCTCGTGCGCATCAATGGCCACCGTACCGTGAGCGTGGTGTTCCAGCCGCCGGACGACATGACGCTGGACGCCGCAATAGACTTGCTCGAGACTCACGTCGAGCCGAAGGTCCGGGCCGCGATGGATTCGAAAGTGCAGCTGACGTACGCCGGCTCGGTCAATGACCTGCACGAAGCTCTCCTGGCCATGGGTCAGAACTTCCTGCTGGCGCTGGTTATCCTGTTCGCGTTGATGGCGGCGTTGTTCCGTTCGGTCCGCGACAGCATGCTGGTGATGGTGGTGATTCCAGTTTCGGTGGCAGGTGGCATCCTGGCCTTGCGCGCGATCGGGCTATTCGGCTTCCAGGCACTCGACTTGCTGACGATGATCGGCTTCATCATCCTGCTGGGCCTGGTCGTCAACGCGGCCATCCTGCTCGTCGACCAGACACGCGCACGCGAGCGTGCAGGACTGCCGCGACGGCAGGCCGTGGCCGAGGCACTCGAGACGCGGGCCCGGCCCATCGTCCTGTCGACCTTGACGGCCGTGCTCGGCATGGCACCGCTGATTTTCATACCCGGCCTCGGCGCGGAAATCTATCGCGGTCTCGCGGCCGTCGTTGCCGGCGGCATGACGGTCGGGACGCTCTTTACCTGGCTGTTGCTGCCGAGCCTGCTGCGGCTAGGCGAAGGCGCGGTCGTTGCTGATCCCCACGGCGTCGCTGTCGCGCCGCCCCTCGTGAGTGAAGTGCCATGAAACGTTGGTCGCATCGGTTGTCGGTCATGCTGCTTGCAGCGAGTCTCTGCGTGGCCGGGCCGGTCCACGCCCAGCAGGAGCGCCCCTCTCCGGTGCAAGTGGCCCCGGCGCAGGTTCGGCAACTCGCGCCCGCCGTACGCGCGACGGGCATCGTGCGCTCACGCGCCTCAGCTGACCTGGCGGCGGCCGTTGCAGGACGCCTCGAATTCGTTGC
>JANNGT010000188.1:0-8903 GCA_031404015.1 Gammaproteobacteria bacterium
ACTATTGCGGAGACAAGTTGGGCAATTTTCATCGTGTCATGGGACATCAACACACCTCTTCAAGGGGGGAGGAGCACCTCTCTAAGCGCCCCTCCCCGAAAAGAAGCCTACCGCAGCTTCCCTACTCCGTCTCGTCCTCCTTCGCCGTCTCCTGGGCGAAGACGCCGATGGTGCACGCCTCCATGCTGGAGAGGGCCTTGAGCAGACCCTTCTCCTTGCCTTCGATCTCCAGGGACTTCCCCTGCGTGATGAAGGCGTGATCCTTGCCCCAGTTCTGCTTGGGGTCGGAGGGGTTCAGAACATGCGTTGGTGTGAACCGCGTGCGCCCTCCGTCGTTCAGGACAGTTCCCCTGAAGACCACCACGGGGGTTCCGTAGTTGTACGCCGGGGACGACGCGGTCAGACCGGTTTGTGCTTTCTCCTGCATTTAAGACCTCTTTTTAAGAGAGGTGGCCAGTTGATAGAGACTTTATGACGCCACCTGACTATCATAAAGTTTTCCTCCCCCTGAGGGGGTGGAACTTTTTAGAAATGGGCAATGCCTGAAGGTTCTCCTTACACTCTGGGCAAAGATGGCGATCGCCATCGTCGCGCTTTATTGTAATCCACCTCTTCGCCCCAGGCCAAGCGAGCTTCTCACACCACCTCGCAGGTCGGTGAGGATCCTTCTCGGCATTACCGTCGCAGTGCCAAAGATTAACGTCGGTCATCGAGGGCCTTTAGGGCTGTAAGAGCCTCCTCAAAGAGCATTTTGAATGCATGATCCGGCACCTTATCACCCCGGTCGCAGTGCATTACGAGGTGCCCAATCATGGTCACGCGGTCGTCACCGCAGATGAAGGCGGGATCGCAAAAGCACGTCAATTCACCTGCGCATGAGTCGATTACGTATACATCACTGTCTATGCCGTTCCAGCGGCAGTAGCTCACGGGAGCACCAAATGCACTGGGATCTGCACTCTCTGCCGGAAAGCCCACCTAATGCGAGGCGCATCCGGTGGCCTTCGATGCTGCACATGGAGGTTGTGGAAGATCACTACCTCTCGGGTAGTGGGCCGGTAGATGGTATTCCCTTCATTCCACCTAAACTCCGTAGGAGTGTTGGAGGTCCAAAGGACAATGGCACAGTTAGGGTCCGCACCGAGTGTGGTGTCCCCGTCGAAGTGCCAGTCCTCCCCGGCCTTTTTCTTGGTTGTACGTCTTTTTACCTCCGCATGGAGCTTCAAGGAGACCCAAGGCGCCCATTCTTGGGCCCCATGGGCTGGATCCACATGGGGGATGAGGTCCCAATGTCGGGTGAGGGGGCACAGGACGACCTGCTTGGCATCCAGCGGCGCTTCGGCACCACGATCATCCTGGTGACTCACGACATCGATGAGGCGTTTCGTCTTGGTGACCGTGTGGCCGTCATGAGCAAGGGACGGCTGTTGCAGCACGACCGGCCGGGGGTCCTGATCACGCGGCCGGCGGACCCGTTCGTTTCGCAATTGATCGGCGCGGACGACCGGGCGCTCAAACTGCTGTCGCTTGCAACGGCCGGCGACGCCGTGGAACCGGGCGCTGTCGACGGCCCGACCGTTGCTGCCGGCGCTTCGTTGCGCGAGGTGCTGTCGGAACTGCTGTGGCACGGCGCTGCCGCCGCCAACGTCGCGGGGGCCAATGGCGCAACCGATGGACACGTCACGCTTGCCACCATCCTGGCGCGGGGGCGGGCCGCGTCATGACCGGCGCGGGTATCGCAACCCGTCTCCTGGCGCTGGGCGTGCTGGTGACCTACCTCGTCGCGCCACAGCTGTTTGCGCCGTTGCTGGCACCGCTCAACGACTATGGCGCGCCTGCCATTTACGATCAGGGCAACGTGCTGGACCTCGCCGTCGCGCACCTGGTGACCGTGCTCATCGCGGCGGCGGCGAGCACGGTGGTCGCGGTCGGGCTCGGCGTTTTCGTCACGCGACCGGTTGGTGCTGCGTTCCTGCCGCTTTCGCGCACGCTGGTCAACGTGGGGCAGACGTTTCCGCCCGTCGCGGTGCTCGCGGTCGCCGTGCCATTGGTCGGCTTCGGCCAGACGCCGACCCTGATCGCGCTGTTTGCGTACGGTTTGCTGCCGATCTTCGAGAACACCATTGCCGGACTCGAAAACTGTCCGCGCACGGTCCTGGAGGCCGCGGACGGCATGGGCATGAGCCCGTGGCAGCGCTTGCAGCGCGTGGAACTGCCGCTGGCCCTGCCATTGATCATGGAGGGCGTGCGACTGTCGCTGGTCATCAACGTCGGCACCGCCACGATCGGCTCGACCGTCGCGGCCAAGGGGCTGGGTGAAATCATCATTGCGGGGCTGCTCTCCAACAACACGGCCTTCGTCCTGCAGGGCGGGCTGGTGACCGGGCTCATGGCGATCCTGCTGTACGACGCGCTGCGTCTGCTGGAACGACGCCTGACACCGATGGCGCGAATTTGACCCCAGTCCCTTCCGGCCATGGCCCGCTTTGCTAAGATTGGGGGTCACCGCCCCTGCCGGGCGACAAGGTCCGATGAGCGCATTACCGACAGCCCTGGAGCGCCCGCGCGCTGAAGTCATGGCGATCCCCGCGATCGAGTGGCCGACGATCGCTTTGATCGTCGCGGCGTACGCCGGCTGGCTCGCGCTGACTCATGCCTACGGCGAATGGCCGGCATGGATCGTGATACCCGGTGTGGCGGTGCTGCTGACGTTCCACAGTTCGCTGCAGCACGAAATCCTGCACGGGCACCCGACGCGCTCGGTAGCCGTGAACCGCCTGTTCGGCATCCTGCCGTTGTCGTTATGGATTCCCTACGACCGCTTTCGCACGCTGCACCTGGTCCATCACGTCAACGACCGCCTGACCGACCCGATCGATGACCCGGAATCGAACTACGTCACCCCGGACGCATGGCAACGTCGCGCCCGGTTCTCGCGCTGGATCTTCCGGCTCCAACTGACCCTTGCAGGCCGCATGCTGATCGGCTCATGGTGGCGGATGGGCTGGTTCCTGGCCAGCGAGGCCCGGGCGCTTGCGCGCAACGAGGCCGGCGTGCGCGTGACGTGGGCTGTGCATGCGATTCTCTGCGTGCCCGTCATCTACTGGGTCACCGTCATCTGCGGCATCCCATTCTGGCTGTACGTCGTCGGCATGGTGGTTCCGGGCAACGGAATCCTGCTGGTCCGTTCGTTCGCAGAACATCGCGCGCGCGCCAACATGCACGAACGCACGACCACGGTCGAAAACTCCTGGATCCTGGGGCCGCTGTTCCTCTTCAACAACCTGCACTCACTGCACCACGCCGAGCCTGGACTGCCGTGGTACCGCTACAACGCGCGTTACCGAGTGCGCCGCGAATTCCTGCTGGCCGAGAACGGCGGCCAGGTTTACTCGACGTACTTCGACGTCGCACGGCGCTTCCTGTTTCGCCTGCACGACCAGCCGCAGCATCCGCACGGCCGTGCGCCGGACCGCAGGGCATGCTGACGCTACCGGCTCAGGCCGGAAAGGGATAACCCGCCTGTTTCGCGGCGCGATCCCACTCCAGGGTGCGCGCGTAGTCCGCGGCCGTCACGGGCGCGAAACCATCGATCAGCAGTTCGTCCCCGAGGGCTCCGAACCAGGGTCGCGAGACCGCGTCTGCAAATGCGTCCCGCAGTGAATGGACCATGGCCGCAGGCGTTGCAACCGCAGCGACGAAAGCCGGCAGCGACGCCGTGGCGGTCGATTCGAGCACGCGGATGCCTTGCGTCAGCGAAGGTTGGTGCCGGGCGATAAGCAGGTGCCAGTACGCGTCGAGCGGGCCCACGTCGATGCGGCCGTCGCGCACCGCGTCAAGAATGGCGCGTGCAGTGACGAGGTTTGGCACCATTTCACCATAGAGCACAGGCCGTTCCGTCGTCCGGTACTGCAGCAGGTGATGACGGAATGCATTGAAGCCCGAATGCGAGTGTTCGATCGTCCACCCGGCGCGGCCGCCAAACGTGTCGGCGAGTCTTTGATAAGGCGCATCGGTGCGGACGATGAGGTCGGATCGATAAACAGCTCGTCCAGCCGACCACTCCGCGCGCGGGATGGGTGCAGCAATTGGAATCACGTCGCTCACACGCAGCGCGATGGGGTAGCCGCACATGAGCACGCAGCCCAGGTCCTCGCGTGACCACAGTGTCTCGAGTGGCTGCGGCGCGGGATACGGTACGTACGCCAGTGACACCCCCGCCTCTTGCGTAACATGCCGCAGCAGCTCTTGCCATAATGCCTCGACGGCCGGCGACACGGCGTACATGCGCGCGTTCATGATGCGAGGCGCAGTGACGTCGATATCGCTCAACGTCAACCCTCGCCGAGCTCGGCCGCGCGTTTCGTCACGAACTCGTCGACCGCTGCACGCACTCCGGCATCGAGCGGCGGTGGCGAATACTCCGCCAATAGCCGCTGCCAGGTGTCCGTGGCGCGGCGCGTCGCGTTCCTGCCCCCGGCTTCCGTCCAGCTTTCGAAGTTCGACCAGTCGGAGAGCAACGGCCGGTAAAACGCGGACTCGAACCGCGCGAGCGTATGGGCCGTGCCGAAAAAATGTCCGCCGGGCTCGACGCCCTTGATCGCCTCGACGCCCAGGTCGTCGTCATTGAAGTCGATGGGCTTCAGGATCTCCGCCCAGCCACGCAGCATCTCGGCATCGACGATGATTTTTTCGAGTGACGCCACGAGCCCGCCTTCCAGCCAGCCCGCGGCATGGTTGATCAGGTGGCTGTGGCTCAGGATCGCCGCCTGCAGGGAAAACGCCGTTTCATAGGTTGATTGGGCGTCGACCGCGGGCGATGCGTTGACCGCGCTCGTGCGCACCGGCACGCCCAGCCTGCGGCCGATCTGCGCCGTGGCAATGGCCGCGTGCACATACTCCGGGGTGCCGAAGGCAGGCGACCCCGTGCGCATGTCGACGTTGGACGTGAAGCCGCCCATGACACACGGCGCACCCGGTCGCACCAGCTGGCACAGCGTGATGATGCCGAGCGCCTCCGCCGTCTGCTGCACGAGCGCGCCCGCGAGCGTGATCGGCGCCATGGCCCCCATCAGCGTGAACGGCGTGATCACGACGCATTGGCCGTGGCGTGCCATGAGCATGATGTTGTCGAGGATTTCCTCGTCGACGCGCCGCGGCGAGTTGACGTTGGTCACGGTCATCAGCGTGGGACGCGCCGCGAGGTCCTCGATCGAACAGCCGTGCTCGATCGCCGACATTGCAAGCGCATCCTCCGCCTGCACGCCACCGACGCCGCGCGCGGCCCAGACGATGTCGGCGCACTCGATGTGCGCGCGGTAGGCCGCCAGGTGCCGGATGGGCACCGGCACGTCGACTGGCTCGACCACGATGCCACCCTGCCAGTGCAGCACGCCCAGCGTGTGCGTGAGCTTGAGAATGTCGCGGAAAGCCTCGATATCGCCGAACCTGCGACCGCGTACGGCATCGGCAACGTTCGGCGCGCCGTTGACCGGGCCGAAGTTGACCGTGCGGCCACCCACGTACAGGTGACGCTGCGGGTTGCGCGCGTGCAGGGTGAAACTGGCGGGCGCGTGGCGCAGTTGCGCCTCGACAATGTCGCGCCCGATTCGCACGAGCTGTGTCTCGTCGTCGACCGCAGCGCCAGCCTTGCGGAACACAGCTCGAGCTTCGGCGCCTCGTATTTCGAGGCCCGCTTCCTCCAGCACACGAAACGCGGCCGCAAGAATGCGTTCGACCTGCTCGGCCGTCAGCACCTCGAGCGGCGACCACGGCACTTCGAGCCGACCAAGCGGTGCGAGTGTGGGGCCGGTTGCGCGTGGCACGCGCGGCTGGCCGCGGCGGCGTGACGGTGGGTTGTTTTCAGTCATTCAGGCAAGGCTACAGCGCAGCACCCTCAACCACGATTTTGCCGTCGCTCACGACCAGCCGCGGCTCGAAGAACGTCTTGCTGTCGGCGAGCGGGTCGCCGTCGTAGGCAACCAGATCCGCCTCCATCCCGACGCGAATGCTGCCCGTGCGCCCATCGACCCCAAGCGCGCGCGCGCTGTCCAGCGTGGCCGCCTTGATCGATTCGAGCGGCGTCATGCCGATCTCGTCGCGGAATATTCCGATCTCGTGGGCGATGCGGATCCGTCCGGTGTCGTCCTTGTCGGCATAGCTGCCGTCGGTCGCTGCAGCGATCGTGACCCCAAGCGCACGCGCCTCGCGCACAGCCGCGCGCAACGGTCCCATCATCGCCTGCGTGCGCAGCTGCAACGCCACCTCCTCGGCAGAGTTTCCGTGCGGATCGCCCAGCGGGCTCATGACCGCAAGAGTCGGCACGAAAAACGTGCCGCGGCGCTTCATCTCGGCAAGCGTCGCGTCATCGACCCACGTCCCGTGCTCGATGCTGCGCACCCCGGCACGCACGGCGGCCGCAGCCCCTGCGCGATCGTGAGCGTGTGCGGCGACATGCAAACCTGCCTTCGCCGCCTCGGTCACCGCGGCCCGCAGCTCATCTTCCGTAAGTTCCTGCTTGCGGGGATCGGTGTTGACGAGTCCTGCACGCTCGCTGGCACCCACCTTGATGACGTCCGCGCCGCGCGCGATCAACGCACGTGTCGCTTCCGCAATACGATCGGGTCCGCGCAGTTCGCCGTCAATGGCGTCGCCGAACTGTGGATACACCTCAAAGAACGCCATGCCGGGCTTCGGCCGGATGTGGCCAGGCGAGACCAGCAGGTCGGGGCCAGGCACGTGACCGGCGCGGATCAGGTCGCGCGTGCCGATCGCCTGCAGGTTGGTGTCGCCCAGCACCCGTGACGTGGTGACGCCCGACTGCAGCGCGCGCAACGCTGCGTCGGGCGATTCAATGTGTGAATGGGCGTCGATCAGGCCGGGCACCAGATAGCGGCCACCCAGGTCGATGCGCCGCACGGCCTTCGTTGCAGCGGGGGGACGCTCGACCAGCGCGGTGATCTTGCCATCGCGCACGATAACCGACAGGCTCGTGCGCGGTGCGGCACCGGTGCCGTCCACGACCGTTGCGTTGAGCAGGTCGACGTTCTGCGCGCGTGCGGACGTCCATGAGACCGGCGCTGCAAGCAGCATCAGTGCCACGAGGGCGTGTCGATTCCGCCATGAAATGCGGCCGCCGCGCTGCGTCATGACTTTAATCCCGTCGTTGCGATCCAACGCAGACGATACAGGGAAGCGCGGAGCGCCACACGCCCCCTCGGCTCTCTTGACGCTACTCAGCAGGTCCCGGCTGGGTGCTGACGTGGAAGGGAAGGTTGCTGCCGCCCTGTTCAGCGGCAGCAACCGATGCAATGAAGCCTATTTCTCGCAGAACAGCCGGCCGTCGTTATTCCCTGCGCGCAAGCTGTTGCACTGACGCGCCTCGAGGCTCGTCCTCTGCCAGTTGCCATTTCTTGTCTGGCACGTGGCCGTGAGTACGCCGTTTGAACCCGTGGAGATATCGCGGCACGACTGCGCGAACGATCCCTCCCAGCGGTTGATGGCGTTGCCCTGCCCTTCACAGACCAGCTGGCCGTTGTTATTGCCGGCCCGATAGCTGTCGCAGCCGCGCGCGGCGAGCCTGGTCGGAACCCATGCGCCGCTGGAGGACTGGCAGGTCGCCGTCAGCGTCCCGTCCGCGTCCATGTAGATGTCACGACAGGAGTTCTGGAACGAGCCGTCCCAGCGATTCTTGCCGACGCGCTGTGATTCGCAGACCAGCCGGCCGTCGTCGTTGGCGGCGCGGTTGTTGTTGCAGTTAACCGCCGCGAGGCTGGTTCGCTGCCAGTTGCCGTTCCTCGTCTGGCACGTGGCCGTGAGAGTGCCGGCCGAGTTGACCGAAACGTCGCGGCAGGACTGCGCGTACGAGCCGTCCCAGCGGTTGTTGGCATTGCCCTGCCCTTCACAGACCAGGTGGCCGTTGTTGTTGCCGGCCCGGTAGCTGTCGCAGCCGCGCGGGGCGAGTCTGGTCGGAACCCATGAGCCGCTCGAGGACTGGCAGGTGGCAGTCAGCGTCGCGTCCGCGTCCATGTAGATGTCCCGGCACGTTTGCTTGTACGAGCCGTCCCAGCGATTTCTGATCCCGACACGATGCGATTCGCAAGCGAGGTGGCCGTCGTCGTTGACCGCGCGATTGTTGGTGCAGTTGACCGCCGCGAGACTGGTTCGCTGCCAGGTGCCGTTCCTCGCCTGGCACGTGGCCGTGAGCGTGCCGACCGAATTCATCACAACGTCGCGACAAGACTGCGCGAACGAGCCCTCCCAGCGTTTGCCTCCGTTGCCACTGTCCGGCGATTGCGTTTCGCAGACGAGTTTGCCATTGCTGTTTGCGACCCGATAGCTGGGGCACTGCCCCGGAGTGATGTTGGTGCGATTGAACTTGCCGTTGGCCTTGGGACAGCTGGCACTCAGCCGGCCATGCTTGTCCACCGCAATGTCGCGGCAGGACTGGTCGTACGATCCGCGCCAGCGCGACTGTGCCGAGGCGTTGCCTTGATCGCAATAAAGCTGACCATTGCGATTGCTGTAACTTTGGCAGGTGGACCTGAGCAGCGCGGAGGTCTGGCGATACTGGCCGTTGTCCTGTCGGCAGCGCGCATACAGCATGCCATTCTGAATGGATGCGCCCTCGCACGTTTGTTGCCATGAACCACCCGGCATCGCGGCATTCTGGGCGACGGCAGGCAGGGATATCACGGTCGATGTTGCCATGATGAACAGTGGCGCTAAGCGTCTCAACGATGCACTCGTAATCTTCATTAGAAAAACTCCTTATGGCGCGGCAGCGCATGCAGATTCCGACACGCGGATGCACGGATGGCGGCCATGCTTACGATACGAACCCGGCTGCCCGGCGGTATGTACGTCGACCCTCCGGAGCACTTGGATGTGTCGCCCGAGGTTGT
>JANNGT010000189.1:0-12746 GCA_031404015.1 Gammaproteobacteria bacterium
TACACGATGGCGCACCCGAGCCTGCCTTTCGGCACCGTTGCGCGGGTGACCAACCTCCGCAATGGCCGCAGCGTCGTCGTGCGCGTCAACGACCGCGGGCCGTTCAGCGGCAAGCGAATCGCCGACCTGTCGCAGGCGGCCGCGTCTGAAATCGGGATGATGCGCAAGGGAGTCGCCCGGGCCCGCATCGAAGTCCTCGGCAAAGACGTCGAAGCAATAGCAGCAGATTAAGAAGCTCTGACGACTCCGTCTATTGAAACTATCTAATCGATCGATTGGACCTATTGCCATCACGCGCCAAGGGCCTGCCGCTGCACACGCGCACGGCATGCTGCGCTATCGTTCGCGCGCGATAGTGAACAGACAGTCGCGGACAGCGGGGGTCCCGTGCCGGCAGTATCGATCGAAACGCGGTTCGAGCGCCTCGTGGCGGCAACGCTGCGCACGGTCCTGCGTGCGACATTGCGTCCGACGTTCCGCGCCGGTCGTCCCATCACCGAGCAGCGTCGTCGACTCACCCTCGTCACACGGCTCACGCTGAACGCGCGTGGCGTTCAGTTCCAGCCCGCCACTTGCGGCGTCAGCGGCGAGTTCGTGAATGCGCGTGGGCTTGGCGCAAACGCACTCGGCACGGTGCTGTACCTGCATGGCGGAGCCTATTGCGTCGGGTCACCGGCGACGCATCGCGCGCTCGTCAGTCATCTCGCGCGACGCTCGGCCGCGCGCATCTTCGTGGCGGATTATCGGCTTGCCCCCGAACATCCCTTTCCTGCGGCACTCGACGATGCCGTGGCGGCTTACCGTGCCTTGTGCAGCGCGGGCTGCGATCCCGCGCGCATGGCCCTGATCGGCGATTCTGCGGGCGGCGGTCTCGCGCTCGCGACGGCCTTGCGGCTGCGCGAATTGGGTTTGCCCCTGCCAGCCGCATTGGTGCTGTTCTCGCCGTGGGTCGATCTGGGCCAGCCGGACCGCGGCGTCGAACCTGCTGGCGAAGTCATGGTGTCGCTGCCGTGGACCAATGAATGCTCGCGTCTATACCGCGCAGGGCGTGATGCCATGGATCCGCTGCTGTCGCCCATCCACGGTGACCTGGGTGGCCTGCCGCCGACGCTGGTGCAGGTGGGCCAGGACGAGATCCTGCTGGCGGATTCGCGGCGACTCGCAAGCGCGCTGCGCAGTGCGGGCGTCGCCATGGAGCTACAGGAATTTCCCCGCCGCTGGCATGTTTTCCAGGCCAATGCGGGCGTCCTCGCCGACGCCAACCGGGCGCTCGATGACGTCGCGCGATTCCTGCGGGAGCGCTGGAACCGCTGACGCTGGCACCGCGTACTGCTCGATGAAGCCGACGATGTCGCGCAGTGCCTGCTGCGCCTCAGGCAGCATCGCAAACAGCGGAAACACGTGCGGCATGTGCGGCCAGACGTCGATGCGCGCATCCGTGCCCGCCTGTCGCGCGCGGTCGTGCGCGCGCACGGAGTCATCGAGCAGGATTTCCGTGGACCCCGCCAGGAAAAAGAGCGGCGGCAGTCCGGCCCAGTTGCCGTAGAGCGGCGAGATCCGCGGATCGGCTCGGTCGACGCCCGGGCAGTACAACGTTGGCAACAGGTCGCCCACACCGGAGGAGAACATCGGGTCGGCATCGCTGTTGTAGCGGTACGAAGGCCCGGTCAGCGCGAGATCGGTCGCCGGCGACAACAACACGGCGCACGCCGGCAGCGGCAACTGGGCATCGCGCGCCTGCATCAACGTGAGCAAGGCCAGATTGCCGCCGGCGGAATCGCCTGCGATCACGTGCGGTCGCGTTGCGGGGTCCTGCGCGAGTTCACGATACACAGCGATGCAATCGTCGATCGCAGCGGGGCAGGGGTGCTCCGGCGCGAGCCGGTAGTCGACCAGCAACACGCGCAAACCAGTCGCTGCCGAGAGTCGGGCCGCGAACGTGCCGTACATTGCCGGCAGGTGCACGCACCACGCGCCGCCGTGCAGGTAGAGCACCGTCCCCTTGCTGGCTGCGAGTTCGGGCGCGCCGAACCATGTCGCCGCGACGCCAGCGACCGTGACCTGCTCGGTCTGGCACTCGCCGGCTTTACGCGCGAGTCGCAAATCCGTCCTGGCCGTGTGCCGTCGGATGTCATCGATCGTGAGGCCGGGTCGCCATAACCGACGCGCAGTCAGGCGCAGCATGGCGTTGATCATTCTGGCGCGGAAGCTCGGCATGTCGCGGCGGACCTCGAATTCGTAAATTAAGCCGGCTGGCCCGGCGACTGCGAAATCGCTTTTTCGACCTGCCGGCGCTGCGCGGGCTTGAGCAGTGGGCTGAACAGCGCCACGAGGTGACGGATGCCATCCCGGATGTCGGACGACTGGATCGTGCGCCGGCGATCGACGACCTGCCGGTGCGTGAACCATTGCGTCAGCAGGATCCAGGCGTTGGTCGCCAGCATGTCGAGCTGCTCGCCCGATGCGTCCATCCAGCCTGCCTTGACCATGGAGTCGAAGATCGCGCGCGAACGCAGGCGCACGCGCTCGGCGAGGTCGCGATAGCGCTCCTTCAAGCCGGGCACGTCACGCAGCAGCGAATTCACGTCGCGATAGAAAAAACGAAACTCCCACAGGTGGGCGAAAATCTCGTCGAGATACCGCAGCACGCTGTCGAACGTCTGCGGCTGGGATGCAGGTGGCGTCAGGATCAGTTCCAGCTGTGCCTCGATGCGCTGGTACAGGCAGAGGACGATCTCTTCCTTGTTGGCAAAGTGGTAATAGAGGTTGCCCGGGCTGATCTCCAGCCGAGTCGCGATGTGTCGCGTCGAGACCGCGTGCGAACCGTCGGCGTTGAACAACGCGAGCGCCGTGGCGAGGATGCGCTCCCGGGTGTCGGTCGGTGCTGCGGTCGTTCGCTTTTTGCGTGCCATGCGGGGACAGTGGGGGTGGTAGCGGGCCGTGGTACGGCTTTTTGCAGCGCAAAGTATACGTGGCGGCACGATCGGTTTGACAAGCAGAGCCGGTTGCGGCAAGGTATTAGAACATTTGTTCTAATCGACGTCGCGGTCGGGGACGACATCATGGTCAAGTATCTGCGGTTTCTCAGCGTCTACCTGTTCGCGCTCGCCACGGTGGCGGGGCTGCTGCTGGGCGGCGCCTGGATGTGGCTTGGCTTCTTCGTCACGTACGTCGTGACCATCGCCGGTGACGAATTACTGGGCGATTACCTGGCGGAGCCGCGCTACGGCCACCCACGGCTGCTGAACGCGTTGCTGTACGGCACGTTGCCGACGCTGTTCGTGCTCTGTGTCGCGATGGCATGGATGGCGGGCTCGGGCGACTTGCTCGGGCTTGGCGCCTGGTTACAGGCGAACGCCGGCATCGACCTCTTTGCGCGTCGTGAGGCCACGGCGGCCTGGCACTGGGTGGGTGGCATCCTGTCCACTGGCATTTCGTTTGCCGCGCTCGCCACCAACGTCGGCCACGAGCTCACGCATCGCACCAGCGACCGCGCTGCGATGGTCGTCGGGCGCTGGCTGCTCGCCATCACGTTCGACGCGGAATTTGCCATCGAGCACGTGTACGGTCATCACCGTCGGCTCGCGACCGCTGCCGATCCCGCTTCGGCGCGACGCGGGGAACACTTCTATGCGTTCCTCGTGCGTTCTACCATCGGCCAGACCCGCAGCGCTTTTGCGCTGGAGCGGCAGCGACTGGAGACGCTGGGGCATGCGACGTGGTCATGGCACAACCGCTACCTGCGCGGCTGGATGATGTCGGCGGCCATCGTTGCGGCGTTTGCGCTCGCGGGCGGCGCGGCAGCCGTCGCGGTCTTCGTGCTCGCGGCACTCGCGGGCCGCTCGGTGCTGGAAGCCGTCAATTATTTTGAGCACTACGGCCTGATCCGTGAGCCGGGCCAGCCGGTCGAGCCGCGGCATTCGTGGAATTCGAACAAGCGCCTCAGCAACGTCGTGCTGTTCAACCTCGCGCGGCATTCGCACCATCATGCCGAAGGCGACGCGCAGTACTGGCAGCTGCGCTCGTACCCCGACGCACCGACGCTGCCGTACGGGTACCTGACGAGCATGCTGCTCGTGTACCTGTTGCCGGGCTGGTATCGCAATCGCATGACACCGTTGCTGCTCGACTGGGACCGGCACTACGCCAGTGCGGGTGAGCGACGTCTTGCGGCTGCCGCCAACCAGGTCAGTGGCGTGCCGGCGCTGCAATTCGCGGCGGGACACTGAACGTGCTGCAACGACTCTTCGGTCGTCGCGAGCCGGAGCCCGCGCGCGTCAGCGTCGAGCCGTTTGGCTGGGAGATTGACGTGCCGCCGGGCCAGACCCTCCTGCAGGCTGCGCTTGCCCAGGGTTTGCCGTGGCCTTCGCGGTGTCGAGTCGGCAGTTGCACGACGTGTCGTTGCAGGTTGCTCGAGGGCGACGTGCGTGCCCTGACCGACACCTCTTACGTGCTCTCGCGCGAGCAGCTCGAGCAACGCTATGTACTGGCCTGCCAGTCGGTGCCGAAAGGTCGGGTGCGCGTGCATCTCGATCGGGTGAAGGCTACGCTCGCCGCCCATGCCAACGGACCACCTGCCACTGCTGCCGACGACTGACGCCCTGCGGCTCGATCTTCCGGACGCCGACGTCAGGCTGTGGCCGCGAGCCTTTTCCATGTCCGAGGCCGACGAACTGCACGCGGCGTTGCGCAGCGGTATCGAGTGGCGCCAGGAGGACATCGTGATGTTTGGCGAGCCGCGGCGAGTACCCCGGCTGGTGGCCTGGCACGGCGACCCGGGCACCGCGTACACGTACTCGGGCACATTGCACGAGCCCCTGCCGTGGATGCCTACCCTGCAGCGCATGCGCGAGGCCGTCGAGACGCTCACCGCGCACCGCTACAACAGTGTGCTGCTCAACCTGTACCGTGACGGCCGCGACGGCATGGGCTGGCACGCGGATGACGAAGACGAGCTTGGGCCGGAACCCGCCATTGCCTCTGTTTCGCTGGGTGCGACACGACGCTTCAAGTTGCGTCACCGACGCTCAGGCCAGCCGCCCGTCACGGTCGACCTGAGTCACGGCGACGTGCTGCTCATGGCAGGCGGGACACAGCGCGCGTACGTGCATGCCGTGCCGAAAACGGAGCGACCGGTAGGGGAGCGGATCAATCTCACCTTCCGCCTGGTACAGGCGACTACGCGAGCCCCGACCCCAGGTTCACCGCGGTCACGTATCACTGCTCGAGATTGAAGAACACGCTGCTGCCCGCGTTTTTCTTGGCACGGTACATGGCGCTGTCGGCATTACTGATCAGTTCATCGCCGGTCGCGCCATCGGCAGGGTAGACCGCCACTCCCATGCTCGCGCTGACGACAAACTCCGAGTCACCCACCGCCATGGGCTTGGCGATGTTGGCGCAAACCAGCCCCGCGATACGTTCGATGTTTTCCCTGCCCTTAGGATCCACCAGCAGGTAGAGGAACTCATCGCCGCCATTGCGGCACACCGTGTCTTCCTCGCGGGAGCGCAGTGACAGACGCCCGGCCACCTCCTTCAAAACCGCATCCCCCGTCGCATGCCCGTGCAGGTCGTTGATCTGCTTGAAGCCATCGAGATCGAGGAACATCACGGCCAGCGTCCAGTCGTGGCGTTGGGCCAGCGATATCGCATTCGACAGCCGATCGTCGAAGAGCTCGCGATTGGGCAGCCCGGTCATGGAGTCGTGCAGGGCCCGCCGCCGCGCGTCCTTTTCTTCTTCCTGCGAGTTCACCAAGGCGGCCTGCGTATCGGCGAGCATTTCCCTGGACTCGGTCAATGCGAGCTCGGTCTGTGCCAGGTCCTCGATCCCCTGGGCCAGGGTTTCGGTCACTTCCTGGAGGTCGTCAGCGCACTCCTGCACCTTGCCTTCGACACTCGTGCCTGCCAGCAATGTCTGGTGCGCCGACAGCACGGTCGTGCCGCCGGCGATCTTCTCCTTCATGATTTCATTGGCGGTAGCCAGCTCGTCCGCGCAGGTCTCGACCTTGGCCTTCACCTCGTGGCTTTGTTCCAGGGCCAGATCCAATGCATCGGAAACATCGGCGCGTTCCAGCGTGTCGACGCGATCCATGGTCATGTCAATTCTCCCTGGCGGCTGTCGCCG
This sequence comes from Gammaproteobacteria bacterium, assembly GCA_031404015.1. Lineage (GTDB taxonomy): Bacteria > Pseudomonadota > Gammaproteobacteria > Steroidobacterales > Steroidobacteraceae > RPQJ01. The sequence goes on from JANNGT010000189.1 coordinate 6,127, forward strand.
CAGCCGCCGCTGCACGATCCTGCCCGGCGCGCTCGACGATGTACGCCTGGATGTCGTGCACGTCCTGCTCGGTGAGCAAGTCACCCAGTCGCGGCATGCCGGCGCCGTGGATGATCCCGTCGTAGACGATCTGCTTGAAGATGGCGTGCTTCTCCGCCGTCAGGCGCCGCAGGTCTGGCACCACGCCGCCTGAAATCACGAGCGGGCCGTGGCACACCATGCATGTCGACGAGTACTTGTTCTTGCCATTCTCGATTTCGGCGGCTGTCGCGACCACTGCGGGAGGCTCCGCAATGTCGAGGTTGCGCTCGGCAATCTTTGGCATCGCTGCCTTGCCATTGAGCTTGAACGCGAGCACGTGACCCTCGTTGAAGTACTTGGCAGAAGCCATTGTGCGCGGATCGCCGGCGGTCACTGCGCCGGCGCCACCGTACCCCGCCATCACGGCCACGTACTGCTCGCCGTCCACCGAATACGTGACTGGCGGTGCAACGATGCCGACCAGCGTCGGTACGGCCCACAGGATCCTGCCCTGGTCTGCCGAGTACGCGACGAACCGGCCATCGCCCGTGCCCTGGAACAGCAGGTTGCCCGCCGTCGTGAGCAAACCGCCATTCCAGAAGGCTGGATGCTCAATTTCCCAGACGGTTTTTTTCGCCACAGGGTCCCACGCTTTCAGGTAGCCGTGCTCCGCCGGCAACGAGCCGCCCATCTTCGCGACCAGCGCGTAGATCGTGTCGGTGTAATTGTTCCAGTCGACGCCCGGATTCCAGAACATGTCACGACGCGTGTACTTGCCCGTCTGCTGGAATTCCTTCGACGGCGGGAAGATGCCCGTCGGCTGCATCGCAGGGATGTAAACCAGACCGGTCTTCGGGTTGTACGCCATGGGATGCCAGTTGTGGCCGCCGAGCTGCGCGGGGATCAGGATCCTGGTCTCCTTGCTCCAGTCGGCCTCGGGCGTCTCGACGGGGCGTCCGGTCTTCATGTCGACGTGGGTCGCCCAGGTGGCAGGGATGTATTTGTCCGCTGACAACAGCTCGCCCGTTACACGATCGATCACGTAAAAAAAGCCGTTCTTCGGCGCCTGCATCAGCACCTTGCGCGGCTTGCCGTCCAGCAACAGGTCCGCAAGGATGATGTGCTGCGTGGCGGTGTAGTCCCAGTTCTCCTTCGGCGTGGTCTGGTAATACCATTTGAGCCGCCCCGTATCCGGATTGAGCGCGAGGATCGACGCGAGGTACAGGTTGTCACCCCCACCCGGCGAGCGGATCGCGCGCGCCCAGGGCGAGCCGTTGCCGGTGCCGACGTAGAGCGTGTCGAGTTGTGGGTCGTAGGCCATCGAATCCCACACGGTGCCGCCGCCGCCGCCCACCCACCATTCGCCGGTCCAGGTTTTCGCGGCCTGTTCCATCTCCGGACTTTCGAAGCCGTCCTTGGGATTGCCCGGCACGGTATAGAACCGCCACGCGAGCTTGCCGGTGTCGGCGTCATACGCAGAAAAATAACCACGCACGCCATACTCGGCGCCGCCATTGCCGATCAGGACCTTGCCTTTTACGACACGCGGCGCCCCCGTGATCGTGTAGGGCTTGGTGGTGTCGATCGTGTTCACTTCCCAGCGCTTCTTGCCGGTGCGCGCATCGAGCGACACGAGTCGTCCGTCGAGCGTGCCGACGTACAGGGCGTCCTTCCATAACGCCACGCCCCGATTCACGGCATCGCAGCATGCATGGCGGCCCCAGGCGCGCGGCACCTGCGGGTCGTACGTCCAGAGCTCCTTGCCGGTTTTCGCGTCGAGCGCATAGACCACGCTCCACACCCCCGTCGTATACATCCGTCCGTCGACGACGATCGGCGTCGCCTGCAGTCCGCGCGTGGTGCCCGTCGCGTAGGCCCAAGCGAGCCCCAACTTCTCGACATTGCCGGAGTTGATCTGTGCGAGCGGGCTGTACCGCTGCTCATCATACGTGCGGCCATGCGCCAGCCAGTTCTGCGGCTCGCGATCCGCGGCGATGACACGCTCGCCGGTGATGGGCTTGGACGACACGGCCGTGCAGGGCAGTGCGATCGCCACCAGCAGGGCCATTAGACGCGTGTGGTTATGCAGGCTGTGCATCGGCTTCATGATCGCTGTGAAACTAACCAATCAGGGGAGAAGAAGTGTCTGCGCCGCGTCGGTCGATGGCAAGGCAGGACGGAAAAGAAGATCATGCCCGGAGGTCCTGCGGCGGGGAGGTCGCTGAATGGCATTCGCGGAATACGGTCGCTACGATGCACTCGGACTGGCCGAACTCGTGCGCACGGGACAGGTGAGCGCAGCGGACCTGCTCGACGAGGCGCTCGCGCGCACGGCGCAGGTCAATACCCAGATCAATGCCGTGATCCACCTGATGGAAGCGCGGGCCCGCGAGACGCTTGCCGCCGGACTGCCGGACGGCCCGTTCAGCGGCGTGCCATTCCTGCTCAAGGACCTGATGACGGCGTACGCGCACGAGCCGATGCGCTTCGGCTCACGCTTGTTTCGCGACTACGTGCCACAGGCCGACGAGGAACTCACGCGCCGCTATCGCGCCGCGGGGCTGGTGATCTTCGGCAAGACCAATACGCCCGAACTTGGCGTGTCGAACGTCACCGAGCCGGAATTGTTCGGTCCGACGCGCAATCCCTGGAACCTCGAACGCACTTCGAGCGGATCCAGCGGCGGTTCGGCAGCGGCAGTGGCTGCGCGCATCGTGCCCGCGGCGAATGCCAATGACGGCGGCGGCTCGATTCGCACCCCGGCATCGAACTGCGGGCTTGTCGGCTTGAAGCCGAGCCGCGGGCGCAATCCCACGGGGCCTGCAGCACCCGACGTCTGGTGGGGCTTCATCGGCGAACACGCGGTGACGCGCACCGTGCGGGATTGCGCGGCGTTGCTCGACGCCACCTGTGGCGACTATCCACAACAGCTCATGAAGCTGCCCGCGCCGGCACGTTCCTACCTGGCAGAAACACAACGCCCCCCTGACCCATTGCGGATCGCGTTCTCCTTCGACCCGGGGCTCGGCAAGACGCTGCATCCCGAGAATCGCTTGGCACTCGAGAGTACGACGCGTTTACTCGCCGGGCTGGGCCATGAGCTCATCGAAGTGAAGTTGCCGTTGCCGCCCGCGACCTTCGTCGCGAGTTATGCCGCGCTGATTGCGGCCGACGTGGCCGGTACGCTGCGCCTCGCGCCGCAGTTGTTGGGTCGTACGGCGCGCAAGGAAGACGTCGAACTCACCACGTGGGTGCTCGCGAAGATGGGCGAGGCGCAATCGGGTGGCGAAGTGGCCGAGGCGCTGTGGACGATGCAGACGTTTTCGCGGCAGTGGCTCGGTTGGTCGGCGGACTTCGACGTCCTGCTCACGCCGACGGTGGGCGTGCCCCCGCTCATGATCGGTGCCAACAAGCTCTCCAGCTCGCAACGGCAGGCGCTGCGCCTGCTGACGTCGCTACCAGGCAGCGTGCTGCTCAGCCAGCGCGACAAGGTGATCGAGGCGTTCGATCCGGTCTTCGAATCGTCGCCCTACACCATGGTTGCCAACGTGACGGGCCAGCCGTCAGTCTCGCTGCCGTTGCACTGGACTGCGGATGGCCTGCCGATGGGCATGCTCTTCACTTCGCGCATCGGCGACGAAGCCACGCTGCTGCAGCTCGCGGCCCAGATCGAACAGGCACAGCCGTGGGCGGATCGCATCGCGCCCCACGCCATTCCCTGAGATACGGAGCAGCATGGACTTCGAGCAGATCGTGCGCTGGTATTTCGCCGGCGAGAAAGCCGAGGCGTTCTGGATCCTCGCGGCTGGTATCGCGAGTCTCGTCGCCGCGTTGCTGCTGTGGTTCCTGGGACGCGAACCGTTTGCGCGCGGCCTCGCGCCGGCCCAGTTCGTCGCGGAAGAAGGCCCGCGGATCGCACAGGTGGTGCAAAGCTTCGGGCTCTACCGCATCGGGTACGCAATGGCGGTGGCCCTCGCGCTGTGCTTCGTGTTCGTGCTGGGCAAGCCATCCCAGCATGGATTCGCGGTGGGGCTGCTGCTGCTTGCAGCACTGGGACTTACGATCGATTTCTTCGCGGAGCGACGCGCGGAGCAGTACCGGGAAGCCCTGCAGGCAGTGGGTGCGTTGCCCGCCTGAGCCTGGGCGCCGACACGACGGTTTTCCCCAGCCATTCGTAGACCGCCGGTTATTCCGACTTGGCAGCCGACGCGAACCCTCGCATGATGCGGTGCATCAATATCAATTCTTGAGGCCGTCATGTCGTCGCTCTTTGCGCTGCGCCTGTTTGCGCATCGCCTGGTCAAGCCGCTGAACTGGCCCGTGTCGAGGGCGGTCGCCGTTCCGCGGCCGACGCTGTTCGTGGGTGCCGACGCCTCGCTGCGGCTGTGCGCTGCGATCGGCCAGTTCGGCTATCGGCGCGTGATGATCGTTACTGACGCCGTGCTCGTAAAGCTCGGACTCGTCGAGCCGCTGCGGCAGGCCCTGCTTGCGCAGGGGATCGACGTGGCCGTGCACGACGGCATCACGCCCGATCCCACGTACCCGGTGCTGCAGGCAGGTTACGAGGCCGTGCGCGTCCATCGCAGCGACGCGATCCTGGCAGTCGGCGGCGGCTCTGCCATCGACGCGGCGAAGGTCATTGGCGCGATGGCTGTTTCCGGCAAGTCACCGGCGCAGCTCATTGGCATGCTCAAGGTGGGCAAGCCGATGCTGCCGTTGTTCGCGATTCCGACGACGGCAGGCACCGGTTCAGAAGTGACCGTGGCTGCGGTTGTCACGGATCCGGTCCAGCATTCCAAGTCGGCGGTGATCGACCCGAAGCTGGTGCCGCTCGCTGCCGCACTCGATCCACTGCTGATGAAGGGCATGCCGCAGCCGATCACGGCAGCGACAGGCATGGACGCTCTCACGCATGCGATCGAGGCTTACCTCAACCGGTGGCCGCATGCTGATACCGAGCAGCACTGCGTCGCGGCCGTGCGCATGATCTTCGGCAACCTGCAGCGCGCGTACGACGACGGCAACGACATGGCAGCACGCGAGGCGATGGCGCTGGCTGCGTTCTATGCGGGCCTCGCCTTTACCAAGGCGTACGTGGGATACGTGCATGCGTTCTCGCACAAGCTGGGCGGCATGTACGGCGTGCCGCATGGCCTGGCCAACGCGATCACGCTGCCGTACGTGCTGGACTTCAACAAAGACTCACCGCGAGTCCGCGAACGCCTGGCAAGACTTGCGGTGGTGATCGGGGCGGGCAAGGAAGGCGAGCCGCAGGACGTGCTCGCCCAGCGGTTCATCGATCGTGTGCGCGAGCTCAGTCGCGCCGTGGGTATCCCGGATAAGTTGGCTGCGCTCAAGCCGGCAGACGTGCCGGTCGTCGCGCGCGCCGCGATGATCGAGGGCGCGCGTGACTACCCGGTGCCGAAGAACATGTCACTGCGCGAGGCAGAGGCGCTACTGCAACGGATGCAGGCTTAGCCGTTGCAGGCAGCGCCTGTTGTCGTCGTTGATCTTGACTGCGAAACTCATCGCTGCTCACCGATCCACGCTCGCACCGAGGCGTCGAGCATAGGCAATGTCACACTGCCGTAGCCGAGCACGCGGTCATGAAAGGCCCGCAGGTCGAAGCTGGCACCGAGTTCCTCCTCCGCGAGATCACGCAGGCGACGGATTTCCAGCATGCCCAGCATGTAAGAGTTGGCTTGCCCTGGCCAGGCGATGTAGCGGTTGACTTCGGACTCGATATCCACGGCCGGCCAGGCGGTGTTGTTGAGCATGTAGTCCACCGCCTGTTGCCGCGTCCAGCCCTGGGTATGAATGCCGCTGTCCACGACCAGGCGCGCGGCGCGCGCGGCCTGGTCCGACAGCAGGCCCATGCGATCGAGCGGACTGCTGTACAGCCCGAGCTCGTCGGCAAGTCGCTCCGAGTAGAGCGCCCAACCCTCCCCGAAACCGGAGTTCCAGAGGTACCGTGCGATGGGGTGCACGCGATCGCCCAGCTCCAGCGCGATGGCGCCCTGCAGATGGTGGCCCGGATAGGTTTCATGGTGCAGCACCGACTCCTGGATCGCGCGTGAGCGGTGCGTCGGATTTGCGACCGCAATGTAGTAGATGCCCGGGCGCGTGCCGTCCTCCGAGGACGAATGGTATTCACCGGTGCCGCTTGCGCGATAGGCCGGATATGCCTTGATCTCGACGTCGGCCTTCGGCAGCCGGCCGAACGCATCCGGCATCCTCGCCTTGGCACGGGCCAGTGCGGCCACGGAATATTGCAGCACTTCGTCTTCGGTCCTGAAGGTGAACTTAGGGTCGTCGTTGAGGCCCCGCAGGAATGCCTCGATGGTCGCCCCGGCGAAGTATTCATCGATGATGGCCTGCATCTCAGCGCGAATTCCGGCGACTTGCTCCAGCCCAAGCCGGTGAATCTCGCTGGACGCCACTGGGATGGTGGCGTAGTAGCGCACCAGGGCCGCCGAGACGTCGCCCGGACGCACCTCGACAAACAGCGGGCGCTCGTCCGGAGGCAGGTGGTGGGAGTCGCGCGCCTCTTTGAGCTTGTGCTCGTATTCCGCCACGTCCCCGGCGTCGGGCCGGTTGGC
>JANNGT010000190.1:0-1518 GCA_031404015.1 Gammaproteobacteria bacterium
GTTCAGGTCGTTGTTGCCGAAGCCGTTGGCGATGTTGCCGCCACCGACGGGAGCGCCCAGGCTGGTGGTCTCGATGGTGGAGACATCCGAGAAGTTGCCGACACGGATCCCGTTCACGAGCAGCCAGTTGTTGTTGAAGTCGAAGTTGCCCGCGCGGGTGTCACCGTCGAACAGCGTGACACGGAACGCCGCCTGTGCGATGCCGCCGCCAAGCGTGCCGAGCAGTGCTGCGTCGAATCCGGTCTGGGTACCGATCGTGAACGTCGATGTATTCGGCGTATTGCCAACGAACAGCCCGCTGGCGGCGCGCTGGGCGACGACGCGATTGCCGTTCAGGCCGATGAAATCGACCACGATACCACCTACAACCGTCACTGCCGGAGGCAACGCCTGTCCCGTCGGTGAGTTGTAGGTGAACTGCGCATTGGCAGCAGCCAGCGGCAGCACTGCCGCGAGCGTTGCCAATGCAAAGGACTTACGGGTCATCTGAGCCTCGCAAAACGTGGGGGGGAACGCCGGAGATTCTGGCGCAAGACGCCTGCGTGTGCTGCAATGGCAAGTGATGTGCTTCCTGATTGAGCAAACTCATCAGTGGAACGTATTTGTGCTTACTTGGACACGTATCGCGCACCAAGTCGATGCGATCAAACGAGTTGCAGCGCTCTTGCCGAGTCTGTTGCGGCGCGTTCGGGGACAAGTGAGAATGCTTTCGTATGTGGTATTTCGTCATCACTTTCCGTCAATGTGTCACGCAGACGAAACGGCAATTCGTACCGGGTGAGATCCGTTCAATGATTGTATGATACGAACCCATCCATTGCGTTCATTGGCAGAACGCCTTTCGGCGCGGTGACGAGCAGACACACGAATCGCACCGCATTATTCCGGCGCATGATGACAATCTCGACACTGTTTGCGCGCCACTTAGGAACGCTGCTCGCGCTGCACCTGATCGCCGCCCCTGCTGGCGCCCAGAATCGCGACTGGATGTTTGGCCCGTTCGAAAAGCCGACCGATGTGAACCCGGTGATTTCTCCGAGTGCGGCGGCAAGGTTGCGATCGCCGATGAACGACAGCGTCGTGCAGTGGGAGGCGTACGCCACGTTCAATCCGGCCGCGATCGTGCGAAACGGCAGGATGTTCATGCTGTATCGAGCCGAAGACGCCACCGGCGTGTCGCAGATCGGCGGGCACACGTCGCGGCTCGGTATGGCCGAGAGTCCCGACGGGCTGCGTTTCACTCGCCGGCCGTTGCCGGTGCTGCAGCCCGACCGTGATGCGCAGGCGCGCTATGAATGGACCGGCGGTGTGGAAGACCCGCGCCTGGTCGAGGCGGAGGACGGGCGATACGTGCTCACCTACACCCAGTGGAACGGCGACGTCCCGCGACTGGCTGTCGCGACGTCCACCGACCTCGTCAACTGGCAGAAACACGGTCCGGCCTTCGCCCGTGCCGCTGAGGGCAAGTTCCTCCGCACCGAGTCGAAGTCGGGTGCGATCCTGGTACGCGTCGTCGGC
>JANNGT010000191.1:0-6298 GCA_031404015.1 Gammaproteobacteria bacterium
CGGCGGGGCCGGGTTCGAATATCGGGCAGGCGCTGGTGTATCGATTCGCGGGCGAGATACTGAAGCGGGCGTGGCTAAACACTCAAAATCCGAAGTATCTGGACGCGCTGGCTGGCGGCCATTCCTGCGTTCGAGCAGGCCATTGCCGCGCAGGAAAACCTGATCTCGATCCTGCTCGGGCGCAATCCCGGTCCGATCCCGCGCGGCAAGACCCTTGAGCAACTGGTCGCGCCGCTGATTCCGGCTGACTTGCCGTCGGTGCTGCTGCAGCGCCGGCCGGACATCCTGCAAGCTGAGCAGAACCTGGTCGCGGCCAATGCGAACGTGGGCGCTGCGAAGGCGCTGTACTACCCGAACATCTCGATCACGGGCGCGCTGGGCAGCGTGAGCACGGCGTTGGGCGACCTGCTCACCGACCCGGCGACCACGATGCTGCTCGGGGCGGGCGTGACCGGCCCGATCTTCACGTTCGGCGGTATCAAGGGCCAGGTCGATGCGGCCGAGGCAGGCAGTCGGCAGGCGGAACTGGTTTACCGGCAGACGGTCCTGAACGCCTTCCGTGAGACCAACGACGCACTGACCGGCTCCCAGAAAAAGGTCCAGGAAGTCGCAATGCAACAGAAGCGCGTGGACGCGCTGCGCGAGTTCGCCCGCCTGTCGACGCTGCGATTCGACAAGGGCGTGGCGGGATACCTCGACGTGCTGGTCGCCGAGAACGAGCTGTTCGCTGCCGACCTGGCATCGGTGCGACTGCAGGCAGATCGCTACGCGCAGGTCGTCAACGTGTACCAGGCGATGGGTGGCGGGTGGGTTGACATCGCCAGCTCGGCCGCACCCCAGCCGCTCAGCTTCGCCGGCTCCGGTCGGTGACTTCCCCGGAGGCCCGCCCGGACAGTGTCCGGGTGGGCTGGCTGCGCAAGCTTCCCGGACGACTGCTGCGGGCCATCAAGTTCCTGTTCCTGGCTTTGGTCGTCGCTTGGGCCAGCCTGGCCATCTACTTTGCGCCGCTGCCCTTGGCAGGGCTGCGCATCGGGCTTGCCGTCGCGTTTGCAGCGTTCGGCATCTGGGCCTTGTGGATTACGCGCCGGCCGCGCATGCGGTGGGTATTCGCCGGGCTCTATCTCGCCGTTCTCGTCGGGTGGAGCTTCATCAAACCCTCGCACGATCGTGAGTGGCGACAGGACGTCGCAGTGATGCCCCGCGCCACGATCGAGGGCGATCGCGTGCGCATCACCGGCGTGCGCAACTTCGATTACCGCTCCCGGGACGATTTCACCGTGCGCTACGAAGAACGCGAAGTGTCGCTGTCGCACCTGACCGGGCTCGATTTTTTCATTTCATACTGGATGCCGGGACCCGTCGGCCACACCTTCCTGAGCTTCATCTTCGACAACGCGCCCCCGCTCAACATCTCCATCGAGACGCGACCGGAAGTGCACGAAGGCTTCGACCCGCTCGCGTCGATGTTCAAGAAGTACGAGTTGATCTATGTGGTGGGCGAGGAGCGCGACATCGTCGGCGTGCGCACTAATTTCCGCGACGAGGACGTGTACGTTTACCGACTGGGGTTGCCCGTGTCAGTCGCGCGCAAGCTGCTCGAAGTGTACCTCGAGCGTATCAACGAGCTGGCCGACCAGCCGGAGTTCTATCACCTGCTCAGCAACAGCTGCACGATCAACATCGTGCGCTACGCCAACCTGATCGGTCGCAGCGGCGACTTCGATTTGAGACACTATCTCAACGGCTGGATCGACCGATATTTCTATGACGTGCGGCTGTTGAATACAGATTTTCCTTTTCTCGAATTGCGCCGCCGATCCCGTGTCAACCCAGAGGTCACGACGTCAGAGTCGATACCGGCGTTTTCCGAGCAAATTCGCGAGAACGTGCCGGGGATGAATCGTTAAAAAGCAACTTATCGAGCGGAGTACGCCCATGTCCCTGCATCGTTCCCGACGTCTTGCACTCGTCGTCAGCGTCATGTGCCTGGCGGGCTGTGCCCGCACCACGGACTCCACCTCAACCGGCCAGGAGGCTGCACCCGTGCCCACCGCCCCGGAGAGTACGGTGGCGCAAGCGCCTGATACGGCCGCAACCTTGTTGGCGCACCAATGGCAACTCAAGTCGGCGGTGGATGCCGCGGGCCAGTCGATTGCCGCCTTGTTCCCGTCCCCGGATAAGCCGCTTGGAATTGTTGCGGCGGATAACCGGCTGAACGTGACGGGTGGTTGCAATCGCATGAGTGCGGGCTACCAATGGCTCGACGGCGCGCAGCTGCAGGTCAGTCCGGGGCCAACGACATTGATGGCGTGCCCACCTGCGCTCGCGGCAGCCGATGCGGCCATCGCGAAATTCCTGAGTGGGACACTGCAGGTTTCGATCGCAGGCGAGACCAGCGCACCGCAGCTGGGGCTTACGGCAGCGGAAGGCAGTGTCCTGACGTTCACCGGCATCCCCACTCCGGAAACACGTTTTGGCGGCCCGGGCACGCGTGCGTTCCTGGAAGTCTCACCAAAACCCTGTGAGCCCCCTGCCGCACGCCCTTGCCTGATGGTGCGCGACCGGCAGTTCGATGAGCAAGGCCTCGCCAGTGGGACACCAGGCGAATGGCGCGCCCTGCCCGCAGGCATCGAAGGCTATGCGCCGGTCGAAGGCGAGCAGCACGTAGTGCGCGTCAAACGCTTCGAGCAGGCAGGTGCTGGGGGCAGCCCACCGACAGAACATTTCGTGTTCGACATGACCGTCGAAACGCGAACGGTTCAGTGAGACGAGTCGGCGCCCTGCACTGCGGGCGCTGACTGATTCCCGTCGCGGTCCTGGCCGCGATGCGGACCGGCGCTGTCGATCCACGCCAGCGTCCGTGCGTCAAGGTATGCGTAGAACGGATTGTGGCGCAGTCGCAGCAACCATTCCGCCGGCAACAACAGCGTGCCGCGCTCGCCCTGGAGCGCCATCTGCCCGAGGAAAAGCACATCCTGGTTGCCCGGCGGTCGTTGACCGTACAACGGATCGTCAGGCGGGATGGGCAACGCGACGTGCGACAACGAAAACACACCGGACGGCCAGGCCATGCCCAGCGCTTCGGTCTGCGCAATTCCGGGCGAGAACGGCGGCTGGTGCTGGGCTACCACGTTGGGACTCGTCTCGTTCTCGTTGGTGACCAAGGTCACGGCGAACGGCAACTTGCCGTCTCCCACGACCCGATCGGTCAACGCTCGCGGGTCCGCGACGAGCAACATCGACTTGGCTGCGTCGCGGTTGATATCGAACAGGACGAGTTCGTGTCGGTTGGGCCCGAGCAGACCCAGCAGCCGCGTGACCACGGCTTCGTTGGTCACTGTCGCGTCTGCGTTGGACTTGAAGACCAGGATGGGAGGCAGCTTCCCGGCTTGCTGTGACCGCGCAAGGTTCGCCACACGCCTCGCCACGGAGCGAGTCAAGCGATGGACCTGCTCGCCGGCATTGGTCGTGAATGAATTGTATTTGTACGGATCGAACTCGGGCTCGATGTTGAGCCAGGCCAGGCCGCTGAGCCCAGGCACGACTGACATTCGGCGCTTCCACCCAGCGGCGGCGGCTGCAGCGTTGATGCCGATGGCCGGGGATACCAGGACCAGGCTGGCAGGCACCGGGCCCGTCCGGCCGTCGAGTGCATCGAGCGTGTAGTTCAGCGCGAGTGGCGCACCGGTCGAGTAACCGACGATGTGGATCGGTTGTGAACCCACCTTCTGCGCCAGGTGCTCGGCAGCGAGTTGCATCGCGGCCGCCATGTCCTCCCAGCGGACGCTGAGCAGGCCCGAGGGCGCAGTGCCGTGGCCTGGGAGGCGCAGACCCAGCACCCAGTAATTTCGCCGGTGCAGTTCCTCGCCCAGCGCGCGCAGGCTGTACGGCGAATCCGACATCCCGTGCAAGAGCAACACGCCACCTGCCGGAGCGACGACCGGCAACTCAAAGCTGCGATTCCAGTCGGGCTTGCGGCCACGTGGGTCGCTGGCACTGCCTTGGCTGTAGCGCATGAGCGCGGTTTCGGGACCGGTCGCGGTGCCGGCATACACCTTCGAATCCAGTTGCGCGAAAAGCCGGTCCTCGAGGCGCAGGTAATCGTCGAACGTCCGAACATCGCCGCCGCTGGCTACCGAGTATTCCTCGGTCAGCGTCGCGGTGTGCCAGATGTCGGTGGATTGACTGCTGCAGGCCTGCAGGAACAGCGCGCTGCCCGCGCAAAGGCTCAGTGCATACACGCCACGACGCAGGCGCGACATCGCGATGGGCCCCGGCTCGTTGACTCGTTGTCGCCCGCTGAAAATCTGCATGCTTCATGATGCGCAGGATGCAAACGGCCTGTAAAGACAGTATTCATTTGCGTCGGCCAAACGCGCCGCTAAACCTGAGCGCTTGTGGTAGTCAGGCGTGCTGCTTGCGAGCGACGACGACGTAACGCGGCGTGCGCGTCGTCGGCAATGCGTTCACCGATGCCATGCGCTCGACCGTCTCGATCGTGAAGCCCACGTTTTCGAGCAGGTAGGGTGTGGAGGCCATCGACTGCGATGCGGCGAGGGGCAGCGCGTCAACTTCCTCTTCCCAGCGACCGGTCCAGCCATCGCGGCCGTACAGCCCGTCGATTACGACGACGGTGCCCGCGGGCTTCAACCAGTGATGCCAGTGGCGAAACGCGACCAGCGGATCGAAGAGCCCATTGACGACCTGGCGCGACACGATGCGGTCGAACGCGCCGGCACCAAAACGCTCGATGTCTTGCGGTTCGTCGCAGAACCCATTGATGGCCGTCACGTTCGCGAGTTCGGGTTTCGACTGCAGCAGGGCCAGCATCGCCGGCGATGGCTCGAGCGCGGTCAGCTTGAGGCCGGGCAGCCGCCGCAGCAGCGAACACATCACCCCGGTACCGGCACCGACGTCGAGCACCCGCATGCCGGGAGCAAACTCCACCACCCGCTCGAGGTCGGCCAGGTGCGCATTCTCTTCCGCGGGCGTGAGCCAGCCCAGCCCCTGCAGGCTGCCATACGCCTGCGCTTCAACCGCATCGTACTTGATGGCCGTGCGACGCCGCGCGGCGGTCCGGCGTTGTTGCCAGTCCATCCGTCCTCAGCGGGCCTTGCGGGCCACTTCGATAGCGAGTTCTGCCGCCTTGCCCGCTTCAGCCTGCAGGCTGCGGGGATCGATCGGCGCCCGACCGCCCTTGCTTGACGCAACCTCCACCTGCGCGTGCGAAGTCAGGACGATCAGGACTTTGAGGGTGGCAGACATGCGGTGCTCCGGGGACGACTCTGCAGATCGTACCCGCTACCGATGCGCACGAACACGTGCGCCGGGTGATGTCAGCGACCGAACGGAACGATCAGGCTGACGTTGACTGAGCCGTACCAGTAGTTGGGCGAGTTGGCGAAGCCAGCGGCATTGCTGTAATTCGCGCTGCAAACGAGGTGCATGTCACCCGGGATCGGGCCTTCGGCCCGAATCTCCGCCACACCCGTGCCCTGCCATGAATTGTTTTCGATGCGTTCCTGCCCACCGCCGGCCAGACCGGAGACGCGCCAGGTGCCGACACGTCGCCGCACTGAGAGGACGGTATCCCAGGTCTTGTAGCGGTCGGGATTGAAGTAGGCGCCGGGCACGTCCGAATCGCCGCTCGAGTACTGGCGCCAGCGGGCCTGCACTGAAACACCCTGCTCCGGCAGCACGCTCCAGATCATGCGGGCGCGCAACAGGGCGCGCGAGTTGCCGTCGGTGAATGGCTGCCAGGCCGCCATCGCGATGCCCGTCAGTCGCTTGCCGAACTGCTGCTCGACGCTCGCCCCTGCGAGACCGTACGCGATGCCTTCTTCGAGCGCGACCCGCGTGCCGACGAGGTCGCCTGCAAGCATGAGCTCGATTCCGGTGGATTCGCGCGGCCGGTGGCTCCATGTGGCGTCACCCACCAGCCGGGTATGTCCCTCGACCTGGACCACGCCACCTTGGACATTGATGCCTTCAAGTGTGTCGCGGCGCTGGTTTCGGTACAGGCCAATCAGCGCGGGTGCGTCCGTGCTCCAGCCATCGACGGAGTAATGTGTATTCTGCAGTGCGAAGCCATGGTGGTTGACCTCGGATGCGTAATCGAGCAGCGCGCCCGCGCGCACCTTCGCCGCGTTGAAGCCGTCGGCGTCGTCCTCGTATCCAATCTGGGCCAGTGCGGCCGTGCGCTCGCCCGAACCATCAGCCGCCCCTGCGGACGGCGCAGTAACGCCGGCTAGCGCCAGCGCGGCAAGCGTCGCCGCCAGGAGAGTCTCCCGGCGTTCGG
>JANNGT010000192.1:0-6523 GCA_031404015.1 Gammaproteobacteria bacterium
ACCATTTTCTTGAGGTCATTTCCGATTTTGCGCTTACTCGAGCGCATCATTTGACCTACATTATAGGTCAAATGGCCTATCAAGTGCGTCAGTCATGCTGCATGCAATAGTCGGCAGCGCCACCGCGGAAAAGGTCCTGCTGTACCTCCAGAACTACGAGCAGGCCTATGGGCGCGAGATCGCCGACACGTTCGAAATTGCCCAGAGTCAGGTCCAGAAGCAACTGGTCAAGCTCGAAGCAGGCGGGCTGCTGGTCAGTCGCCTAGCCGGTCGCACGCGGCTCTATCAATGGAATCCGCGCAATCCGCTCGTAGCTACCTTGCGGGAACTTCTAGGCCTCGCGCTCGAAAGCCTGCCCGCGGCCACGTCGCAGCGGTAAATCGCTGTGAAGCCGCTGTCGGCAGCTACCTCGATTGAAAGAGATCGCTGCGGCTGTTTCGAGCGCGCTACGTGAAGCCGGCATCACGGCGGTTCTGTCCGGCGGATGAGCAGTTCAGATTTATTCGAGCGGCTTGTATGCCTCCAAAGATCTCGACTTCGTTTCACCTGCAGATCATCGGGAAATCGCTGTCGCCCTGGGCACGCTGGGATTCGTTCGTGAGTCCGGCCGGCACTTTGTTCATCCGAACTGCACTCATACAGTCGAGTTTCCGGCCTGGCCGCTGGCTGTAGGACGTCAACTGAACAGGGAATGGGGCGATTACCCTGTTGGCGAGCGGAGCATTCAGATCCTGACTCCTACGCAGTGCGTGATGGATCGCCTCGCGGCCTTCTACCATGGCGGGATCGTCAGGCGTTCGATCAGGCTGTCGCGGTAGCAGACCGTCATGCCGTCGATCTTGAGGCGATCCACAGTTGGTCGCTTGAGGAGGGGCACGATGCCGCCCACCGTGAGTTCAGGCGAGCGCTCGCGCGGCTGCGCTCTGTCGGAGCGATTTAATGACGACTCATGAGCTATTCACGTGATCAAATTGCAAGAAAGTAAGGCAGGTGCATGTCTAACTCGACGATCACGAGCAAGGGTCAAACGACCATCCCGAAAAAGGTCAGGGACGAGGCAGGCCTGCGGCCTGGCGACAGCATCCATTACACGGTGCTGCCCGACCGGACGCTCATCGTTCGCGTCAAGAATCTCCGCGTGCGCGACCTGGGCGTAAAGCCGAAGTCGGGGCGATGCTTCCCAGCCGAACAGTTGAATCGTTCGAAGTAGCTCTGTACTTCTCGCAGGACGCGCCGACCGGGTTTCGTCAAAGACTGACCGGTCCCGGTAGAATACCTCCCGTTTTGCCTCGTCCCCTTCGGTGAGCCAATGACCGTCCGCACCCGCTTCGCTCCGAGCCCCACCGGCATGCTGCACATCGGCGGCGTGCGCACGGCGTTGTTCTGCTGGCTGTACGCGCGGCGTCATGGCGGCACGTTCATCCTGCGCATCGAGGACACCGACCGCGAACGCTCGACGCCCGAGGCGGTCAGCGCGATCCTCGAAGGCATGAAGTGGCTCGGCCTCGACCACGACGAAGGCCCGTTCTACCAGACGCAGCGCATGCAGCGGTACGGCGAGGTCATCCAGCAGTTCGTGCAGGAGGGCAAGGCCTACCACTGCTATTGCTCAAAGGAAGAGCTCGATGAGATGCGTGCCGGGCAAACGGCCCGCAAGGAAAAGCCGCGCTACGACGGTCGCTGCCGTCAGCGCAAAGAGCCCGTGCCCGGTGTGAATCCGGTGGTGCGGTTCCTCAACCCGGATGAGGGCTCGGTTGTCGTCAACGATGTCGTGCACGGGCCCATCACGTTCGACAGCGGCGAACTCGACGACCTGATCATCGCGCGCTCGGACGGCACGCCAACGTATAATTTCTGCGTCGTCGTCGACGACTACGACATGAAAGTCACGCACGTCATTCGCGGTGACGACCACATCAACAACACGCCGCGCCAGATCAACATGCTGCGCGCGCTCGGCGTCGAGCCGCCTGTGTATGCGCACGTGCCGATGATCCTGGGCCCGGACGGCGCCAAGCTGTCGAAGCGTCACGGCGCGGTCAGCTGCCTGCAGTACCGTGACGATGGCTTCCTGCCGGAAGGCCTGTTGAATTACCTGGGCCGGCTCGGCTGGTCGCACGGCGACCAGGAGATTTTCACGCTCGACGAGATGACTCGTCTGTTCCACATCAACGACGTCAACAAGGGTGCGTCGGCGCTCAACCTGGACAAGATGCTGTGGATCAACCAGCAGCACATCATGCGGGCGACGCCCGAGCGCCTCGCGCAGTACCTGCAGCCGCAGCTTGCAGCGATCGGCATCGAGACGACGGACATGGTGAAGATCGCAGCCGTCGCCAAGTCGCAGCAGGAGCGCGCAAAGACGCTGAAGGAAATGGCGCAGAACAGCGTCTTCTTCTTCAACGACGTGACGAGCTACGACGAGAAGGCCGCAAAGAAAAATCTCAGCGCCGAGGCTGCGCCGCTGTTGCAGCAGGTGCGTGACCGCATGGCTGCGCTGCCCGAGTGGCTTGCGCCCCAGTTGCACGAGATCGTGCAGGCCGTTGCAGCGGAAAACTCCGTGGCGCTGGGCAAGGTCGCGCAACCGATACGCGTTGCAGTGTCGGGCGGCTCGGTGTCGCCGCCGATCGACGTCACGCTCGAAATCCTGGGCCGCGAGACGACGTTGCAGCGGCTGGATCGCGCGATCCTTGCATGTACCTCTCCCGCTTAAGCGGGAGAGGTCGCGCAAAGCGCGGGTGAGGCCCTAGCGCCTAGAGCCTAGAGCTTACAGCTTCGCTCTAACCTCGCCCGAAAAGTCGCTCTCGACTCCCGCTCGGTTGATGGACTTGATGGCGAAATACCACGTGCCTGCCGTAAGGCCTTCCAACTCGACGGAATTCGCAGCGACACCTGGCACAGCAACCGACGACGAGTACTCCCGCGAATCCGTTCCATAAGACACGCGGTATCCGGAAAGGTCCGTCAACGCCGAGCCGTCCGTGTTGCGGGTGGGCGCGGACCAGTTCAACGTCACCGAACGCGTCGCAGAGTCCGCGGCTACGACCGTAACTGCGAACGGCTTCAGCGCTGTCGTCGCCTTACCGTCCGATACACGGATAACGATATTGCCGTACGACCTGACATCGCTCGTTCGAGGCGTGCCAGACAAAACCCCGTCGATCACTGAGAACTGCGCCCATTCCGGCTTATTCAGGATCGTAAAGGTCAACTTGTCGCCGTTCGCGTCGGCGCTCTGCGGTCGGAAGACGAACGCCTGACCCACCTTTGTTTTGGCGGCCGGTATGCCAGAAATCGTCGGTGCCCGGTTGTCGGTACCGCCTCCACCCCCACCGCCGCCACCGCCGTCGACATTGCTGGTCGCGCTGACCTTGATCGAGAAGGCGGGCAGGGCACGGACCGACTGGCCATCAGACACTCGGATGACAATGTCCGAGAACGTGCGATTGCGCTGCGCCCATTTCGGCTTGCCGCGCAGGCGACCCGTGCGCGAGTCGAACCACATCCATTTGGGCTTGTTGACGATGCTGAAGGTCAGCCGGTTCCCGTCGGCATCGGACGCCTGCGGCGTAAACGTGTACGGCACGTCACGTGGGGCGTAGGTGGTGGGACTTCCAGAGATCGTCGGCGTGCGATTGGCCGCAGCTTGTGAGGACGTCGCGGTGAGCGACCCAAAAAGTAGTGTGAGCACCAATAGCGGAGCGAACCGCCGGCGCGATGTTTGGTTGACATAATGCACCCGTGGATACTTCGCGAGTAGCCAACGGCGCAGTACCGGCAATTCGATTCCGGACCTGTAGGATCAGGTTAAGTCGGTTGTCGTCCGACAGGTAGCGGAACGCGCTATAAAAAAATGTTTCCTCGCTATTCGCACGTTAGTTTCGTGCTGAAAGTCAGTCGGCCTTGAGACGGACGTTTCAGCGCGTTTGATACATCGAGTGCTGTCTCGAGCGCCGGCACGCTCGAGGAGTCGAGCCAGCGGCTGAACGCTGCGGCGCGGTTCAGCATCGAGACATACGGTTCGATCCGTGGATAGGGCGGCTCATCGGGCCGGCTGTGTGACAACGCGTGCAGTGCGCTGAAATAATCATCGCGGTAGACAGTCGGTACGATGATGCGTGTGAGTCCTGCGGCCGAGAGGGACAAATTCATCATCAACCGCGCGGTGCGGCCGTTGCCATCGGTAAACGGGTGGATTTCGGCCACGACAAACATCGCAAGCGCCGCGCGCACTGACGGGTCGCCTGCCGTCACGATCACCTCGAAGGCCTTTTCGAGCGTGCCCTGCACCAGTTCCGGCTCCACGAAGATCGTGTCCCCAAAGCGGTTGCGTCGATCCTTCCATTCACCGGGTAGCTTTTCGGCGCGCGCAAAGATCACCTGTCGGTTCCACGTCGCGAGCAGCTGCATGAAGGCCGCTGCCGACGTCGGAAATGGCCGCTGGTTTGACGACTCGAGGATTGCGTCGAACGTTCCGCGGATGTCGTGCGAGTCGTCTTCACGGTACGCGATCGAGCGATTCTCCAGCACGACCTCACGAGCTTCGTCGAGCTCGAACTCGGTACCCTCTATGTAGTTCGAGAAGTAGCTTTCGATAAATGCGACAAGCCGTGGGTCCTGGTCTGCATTCGCCGGCGCGACTACAGGGGGCGTGAGTGCCAGGCGTTGTGCGAGCGCTTGAAACAGGTCGACGCGCTCGGGATCGTAGGGGCGACCTTTCGCTCGCGCCCGAGCGATCGGAGAGGACAGCTCCGCCTCACGAGTACCCAGTAGCGCACCGATGATGTCGTCGAGTCGGGTGGCTTCCGCTTCAAGGCCGAGGATCGGGCCGAGGGTCTTGGCTCGATCGCGGATGGAGTTCAACGCCTGCGCACCGTCTCGAGCAAGCATCCGCTCCAGGCGTGACTCGACGAAATGCGCGCCGAGCGTGCGACGATTCGTAGCTGCGCCGCGGGACGGGGCCAGGTTCTCGAGAAACGCGCGACAGTCCGATGCTCGCCAGACAACACCGGATGCGGTCGGCAGCCGGATGTCGTCGGCTTGCGGACCGGGTCCCTTCTGCACGTTGAACGTCATTCCTGGCAATGCCAGCCGTCGGCGGTAGGGCCCGGTCATGAACAGCTCACCCGCGGCGGTCAAGCCGGGCTCGACTGCCGAGCGGTGGCTTATGACTGCGTCCGCAGCGAGCAGCGAGGCAACGGCGAGGTATTCGCGCCGAACGATAGCTTCCGGCTGGGACGTGAGGTCATCGGTGTAGATGCCTTGATGCAATCGGCGCAGCTGCCCGGCCTTCGCTCGCCGGGATAGTCTGGCGCGTGGTGCGGCATCGAGCCCATGGGTGGCATATATAGTCATGTCACTAATGTGCACATAAGTGGTCGATAGACGAGCGATATGTCACTAGTATAGTCTTAATGAACCTACTGTGTCACCAGAATGCGCCTATGGTAGAGATCGTCCGCGAGGCGATGCGCGTGTTCGTGCGGGTTCAATCGGCCCAGCGGCTGGCCGCACTGGGTGGCGCCGCGCCGGACATGGCAGAGATCCCGCGTCGCCGGGCGGATGGCCTAACGATTCGATGACCGGGGTGCTGGTCCACACCTCGGTCTGGATTGGTCATTTCCGCAAAGCCAATCCGGCGCTGCGGGCATTGCTCGAAAAAGATCGAGTTCTTTGTCACCCAATGGTCGTTCTGGACCTGGCCTGTGGCGCTCCGCCCGCGCCCCGCGAGCGCACGCTGGGTGACCTCGGAAGACTGCGTCAGCAAATGTTGCGACAACCGACGAGGTGCTGTCGTTGATCGAGGCCAGGCAGCTATTCGACTCGGGTTGTGGAGCGGTCGACGTCGCCTTGCTCGGGTCCGTGCTGTTGACGCCGGGAAGTAGTCTGTGGACTTTGGACCGCAATCTCGAGGGGTTGGCGACGCGCCTGGGCGTTACCTTTGACGCGAGAGCAAACCTCGCGGAGCCAACCGCTCGCTAATTTGGAAGATGGCGTCCCCACGGGGATTCGAACCCCGGTCGCGTCCGTGAAAGGGACGTGTCCTAGGCCTCTAGACGATGGGGACGTCGTGGTGGAGCCAGACGGGATCGAACCGTCGACCTCCTGCATGCCATGCAGGCGCTCTCCCAGCTGAGCTATGGCCCCACGAGGGGCGCGCATTGTCTGAGAAGGGGCGATGTAAGTCAAACGGTCCCGGGCGACGGCCAGGCTGCAGTCAGGGGTCCCGGCTTTTGACATAACTGCGAGGGGTGTCACACCAGCGAGCCGGGCCCACCCCTAGACTTTCTGCATGACCAAAAGCTCGTGCAACGAGCCGAACCGATCGCCTGAAAATTTCTAAAAAGTGTAAAGATTTCCGACGATTGGGGCGATAACATAGACGGTTGACACGGACCGCTGCGGCCGGCGTCAACCAAGCATCGAAGGGAGCATTTTTGTCGATTCGCCTGCTGAGCATGTACCTGAAGGTCCCGATCATCCTGCTGGCGATGATCGAGGGATCGCTGCTGCTGTTCGCGCC
>JANNGT010000193.1:0-23464 GCA_031404015.1 Gammaproteobacteria bacterium
CCGCATGCCGATGCCGGCCGTGACCGAGACGCTCGTGGCCGCCGCAACGGCAGCCGACATCCTCGTGCAACGCGGCTACTTCGAGGCGATCACGTACAGCTTCATCGAGCCGCGCCTGCAGGCGCTTTTCGCGCCTGGCGAGCCAAGCCTCACGCTGCGCAATCCCATTTCCGCGGAACTCGCGACGATGCGTGCATCGCTCTGGCCGGGCCTCGCCACCGCGTTGGCCGCGAACCAGCGACGTCAGCAGCCGCGCGTGCGATTGTTCGAGGTGGGCCGCAAGTTCGTGGTCGCCCAAGCCGATAACGCATTGCGGGAAGTGCCCGTCGTCGCCGGCATCGCGGCGGGCGCGGCGCTGCCGGAACAGTGGGGCATCGCCAAAGCGGCGGTGGACTTCTTCGACGTGCGCGGAGACATCGAAGCGTTGCTGCGTGCCACGGGCGCGCTCGGCGACTTCCGCTTTGTCCCGGGCCAGCATCTCGCCTTGCACCCGGGCCAGACTGCCGCAATCGTGCGAGGCAATGTGCCTGTGGGCTGGATTGGACGCCTTCACCCGGAAGTAGAGCGTGCGCTCGAGTTGACATATTCCGGCGTCGTCTTCGAGCTGGAAATCGAGGCTGGCCTTGCCGCGGCGGTCCCGCAGTTCGGCGAAGTGTCGCGCTTTCCTGCAGTGCGCCGCGATTTGGCCGTGGTGGTAGAGGAGGGCGTGCCGGTGCAGCAACTGCTCGACTGCGTTCGGGAAGCAGCTGGCGCAGTGCTCCGCGACACGACCGTGTTCGATGTCTACCGCGGCGCAGGCATCGAAACAGGTCGCAAGAGTGTGGCGATAGGCTTGAATTTGCAGGACGTTTCGCGCACCCTTACCGACGATGAAACGGATGCCATCGTGGCTCGGGTTGTTTCCGACCTGGAGCGGGAGTGCTCCGCCACGATACGAGACCGATAAGACAAAAATGGCATTGACCAAGGCGGAAATCGCAGAAGCCCTTTTCGACCAGCTCGGCCTCAACAAGCGTGAGGCCCGCGAGCTCGTCGACCTGTTCTTCGAAGAGTTGCGGATGGCACTCGCGCAGGGCGAGCAGGTCAAGCTCTCCGGTTTCGGCAACTTCGACCTGCGCAGCAAGAACCAGCGGCCCGGTCGCAACCCGAAGACCGGCGAAGAAATCCCGATCAGCGCGCGTCGCGTCGTGACTTTCCGTCCCGGCCAGAAACTGAAGGCGCGAGTGGAAGCGTATGCTGGAACCCAGCAATAACGACGAACTCCCGGTGATCCCGGGCAAGCGCTATTTCACCATCGGTGAAGTCAGCGAACTGTGCGGCGTCAAGCCGCACGTGCTGCGTTACTGGGAACAGGAATTTCCCCAGCTCAAGCCGGTCAAGCGTCGCGGTAACCGGCGCTATTACCAGCGCCAGGACGTGCTGGTCATTCGCCAGATTCGCGCCCTGCTGTACGACCAGGGATTCACTATCGGCGGTGCCCGCAATCGCCTCGAAGGCGAGGAAGCGCGCGAAGACGTGACGCAGACGCACCAGCTCGCGCGACAGCTGCGCGTCGAGCTCGAAGAACTGATCAAAATCCTGCGACGCTGAGCAATTCGGCTATAATCCGCGCCCGGTCGGAGCGTGGCGCAGTCTGGTAGCGCACTTGCATGGGGTGCAAGGGGTCGGAGGTTCGAATCCTCTCGCTCCGACCAATTCAACTTTCCTCGCCGCCGGTCGGCACGCCCCCATTTCGAGCCATGGACAACCAGCAAACCAGATCGATCCTGACGGTGGCCCTGATGGCTGCGTTTGCAGACGGGCTCAAGGACGAACGCGAGCGCGAAACCATCCGGCAATTGGCCGACGCGCTCGGCGCGGAAGCAAGCTTGGACCTGCCTGCGTGGTACCGGGATGTGCTGTTGTCCAAGCCGGACCTCGCTGAGGTCGTAAAACCGCTCGATTCGCCCGGGCTGCGCCAGTACGCGTACGAAATGGCTGTGGGTGTCGTCAATGCGGACGGCTCGCAGAACGCTGCAGAAGCCGCTTTCCTTGCGCGTTTGTCCGCTGCACTCGGGCTCGAGGCCAGAGCGGCGGAGGCAACGGCCCGAGAGGCCAGCGAATTAGCCGCGGCCGGCGCTGTCACGTCTGCAGCGCCAGCAACGGCTATTCCCGCCGTTCCCGTCGCTCCCGTAGCGGCCGCCGCAGCGGGCACGGTGTTGGGCAAGGCCACGCTGTCGGATGCCGAGCTGGACAAGACCATCCTCACGGCCTCGATCACCAATGCCGCACTCGAGCTGCTGCCTGAATCGATCGCGACGATGGCGATCATTCCACTGCAGATGCGTCTCGTGTACCGCATCGGCAAGGCATATGGGTATGAGATGGACACATCGCATGCCAAGGATTTCATCGCGACGCTCGGGGTGGGCCTGACGTCGCAGTATGTCGAGCAGTTCGGTCGCAAGCTGCTGGGTGGTCTGCTGGGCGGCCTCGGCGGCGGCATCGGTCGCTCCGTCGGCCGGCAGGCCGTGAGTTCCGGCCTGGCGTTCGCCACGACGTTTGCAATCGGTCGCGTCGCGCAGCGCTATTACGCGGGCGGGCGCACGCTCGATGCTGCGGCGCTCAAGCAAACCTTCACGGGGCTCCTGGCCGAGGCCCGTGGCATGGCCCCGCAGTATCAGTCGCAAATCGAGCAGGCCGCGAGAACGATCGACACGCGCAACCTCGTGTCGCTGGTGCGACAGGCCTGAAGCTGCGCCTCAGGAGTGCGTGATCGCAGCGTATCGATCGGCGCGCTCGAGATGCGGGACGGTATTGAATGACACGAGCCGCGCCGCTTTCCCGGTTGGTCGAATCACCTCGGTCACACTCGTGTTCCGCGTCTGCAGGTTCAACTGGATCGCCGACTCCGCGGGCGCCTGCAGCACCTCGGCCACGTAGCGGCCGATTACGCCACCCGATGTAACGACGAGCACGTTGGCGTCTCGCTGCAGCCCGTCGCACGCGGCCGCGATGCCTGCCTGGATGCGCGCGCCGAATTCATTCCACGTTTCACCACCCGCGAGCGCCTCGGAGCGCTGCGACCACTGCTGCATCGCGCTGCGGATCGCAGCGAAGTACTTGCGACGGTCGCCGGTCATCCTCGCCGTCTGCAGCTGCTCGCGTTCGAACTGCTGCAGCAGGGAGAGGGGGTCATACTCGTTGAAGCGCGCGTCCTGCACGAAATGGGGTGAGCCGCTGAACGTGCGCAACAGCAGGTCGCAGGTGGCGACCTGGCGCTGCAGCGTGCCGGCGAGGACGCGTTCGAAGTGCAGGGCACGGGCCAGGAAATGCTCTCCGAGCCAGCTCGACTGACGTTCGCCCAGGGCCGTGATGGAGTCGTAATTGCCAGCGAAGTCGGGCTGGCCATGGCGTACGAGATAGAGATAAGGCATAAGCCACGCAGTCTACCTTGGGGTGCATGTCGCGGTCGTCGACCCGGGGGTGGGCGGCACCCGCAGGATCGCGCTGGTGGAGGGCGGAGGCCACAACGAGCTCTGCTGGGGGCTTGGCGATGGGTCGGGGGGATCCGGTGACAGTCATACCCGGTGGGGGCTGACGCCCCGGTAGCCCGGCAGCAGGGAACCCGCCCCGGTTCCGTCAGGTCTGACCGGAACGATGGTGCGGCGGCCGCCCCGGTCGTTGCACCGCAACACGGATGGTTGAGATGCAAGGCGATCCGTGTATAGTTCGCAGCCTTGTGCGCACTGTATGGGCGGCAGCGCATTGATAAATCAGGACTTTCTCGGGGCCGTGCAATGGAACGAGATGAGGAACATTTCGACTTGGACGAAGAGTTTGTAGCTGGAGCTGAGGAAGAGGATTACGACCGCTTCATCGACCGCGTCGATCGGCGGAAGCAGGCGGCTGCCGTAAAAAAGGGTAAGGCGGCCTGGAGCAAGCTCGAAGACGTGCTCGCAGAAAAACGCCTGCAGAAAGAACTCAAGGACTTCTACGAAGACAAGTAGTCCGTCCGTACTGCACGGGCCCCCGCTCCTGACTCGGGGAGCCAGTAAAAACCAAAGCAACGCCACTGAGCGCTGCGCCGGGGTCCGCTCTCAATGACCAGCCACACTGAATCGAACTGGGTCGTCCTCAAGTTTGGCGGCAGCAGCGTTTCGAGCGTCAGCAACTGGAAAAACATCGCCGGCGTCGTCAAGGCGCGTCTGCTCGAAGGCCTCCATCCCGTCATCGTGCATTCGGCGCTTTCCGGCATCACGGATCGCCTCGAGCAATTGCTCGCCACGGCGCTGGCCGGCGAGTGGGGCCCGGTCATGGACCAGATCGAGCGTCGTCACCTCGACCTCGCGCGCGATCTCGGCGTCCACATCGAAGCTGAACTCGACCATCACTTCACCGACCTGCGGCGCAGCGCCGAAGGTATTCACCTGATCGGCGAAGTCAGCGATCGCCTGCGGGCCCGCGTAATGGCGCACGGCGAACTCATGGCCACGCGGATCGGCGCGGCGTTCCTGCAGTCGGAGGGTATCGACGCGCAATGGCTCGATGCACGGACTCTGCTGCACGCAGAAGAGCGCCGTGGCGCCTCGGACCGCGCGAACTATCTCTCGGCCACGTGCAACTTCGAGCCGGATACCGCCTTCCAGCAACGACTGGCCTCGGGCGGCAACGCGCTCATCACGCAAGGCTTCATTGCCAGCGATGCGCGCGGCGACACGGTGTTGCTCGGCCGTGGCGGCTCCGATACATCCGGGAGCTATTTCGCCTCGAAGCTGCGAGCCCGCCGCCTCGAGATCTGGACCGACGTGCCTGGCATGTTCACGTCCAACCCAAAGTCGGTGTCGAACGCGCGCCTGCTCAAGTCGCTTGATTATGACGAGGCGCAGGAGATCGCCAGCAGCGGCGCCAAGGTGCTGCACCCCCGCTGCATCCTGCCCGTGAAGCAGTACTCGATCCCTCTGACCGTCCACGCCACGCAGCAGCCCGAGCTCGCAGGCACAGTGGTCACGGCGACGGGCGGTGACGGCGGTGCGCGAGTCAAGGCCGTGTGCATCAAGAAGGGCATCACGCTGCTCTCGCTCGAGACGCTCGGCATGTGGCACCAGGTGGGCTTCCTTGCGGACGCCTTTGCAGTGTTCAAGGAACATGGCCTTTCGGTCGACCTCGTCTCGACGTCCGAAACCAGCGTCACCGTTTCGCTCGATCCCGCCGCGAATTCGCTCGATAGTCGCGCGCTCGAGTCGCTCGTTACGGCTTTGTCGAAGCTGTGCCGTGTGGAAGTGATCGGGCCGTGCGCGGCGGTGAGCCTGGTGGGCCGCAGCATTCGCGCGACGCTGCACCGGTTGGGAGACGCGCTGGAGCTGTTCGAGGAGCAGCGAATCTACCTCGTGACCCAGGCTGCCAACGACCTCAACATCACGTTCGTCGTCGATGAGGAGCAAGGCGATCGGCTCGTGCGCAGATTGCACGACGTCATTGTCTGGAACGCGCCGTCCGATCACGTGCTCGGCCCGACCTGGGAACAGATTCATGGCCTCGGCCCCGTCAGTCCTGCCGGTGGTCCACCGTGGTGGCAGGATCGCCGCGATGAATTGCAGCGCATCGCGCGCGCGCATGGCAGTGCCTACGTCTACAGTCGCGCGTCGGCGGAGATGACTGCGCGCCAGTTGCTCGACATCCGCGGCGTTGATCGAATTTTCTATGCGATGAAGGCAAATCCTCACCCGGAGTTGCTGCGCGTGTTCGCCGCGCTGGGCCTCTCCTTCGAGTGTGTGTCGCAAGGCGAATGCGAACGCGTCATGCAGGTGGTCCCCGGCATCGACCCCTCGCGCATCCTGTTCACGCCGAACTTCGCTCCGCGCAGCGAATACGAATGGGCGCTGGCGCAAGGCGTCAACCTGACGATCGACAATATCTATGCATTGCGGGAGTGGGGCGAGCTGTTCCGCGGCCGCGACGTCCTCGTGCGCATCGACACCGGCTTTGGCCGCGGGCATCACGACCACGTGCGCACTGCGGGCGTGCATTCCAAGTTCGGCGTGCCGATGTTCGAGCTCGACGAAGTCGAACGTCTCGTGCAACAGCTCGACGCGCGTGTCGTGGCGCTGCACGCACACACGGGCAGCGGTGTGTTCGACGTGCGCAACTGGAAGGAAGTCGGGCTCATGCTCGGCAAGCTGGCGCAGCGCTTCCCGCACGCTCGCGCGATCGACCTCGGCGGTGGCCTGGGCGTGCCGGAGAAGCCGGGCCAGGTGCCCGTGGACCTTGCGGCGCTGCAAGGCGTCATCGATGAGATCCGGGCGCAGTCGCCGCAGCTCCAGCTTTGGCTCGAGCCCGGCCGTTTCCTGGTGGCACAGGGCGGCGTGCTTGTGGTCAAAGTCACGCAACTGAAAGGCAAGGGCGCCGTGCAGTACGTCGGCGTGTCGACGGGCATGAACTCGTTGATCCGGCCCGCGCTGTACGGCAGCCACCACGACATCGTGAACCTGACGCGGTTTGGCGAGCCGGGCACCGAGGTGTACAACGTGGTTGGGCCGATCTGTGAATCGGCCGACTACCTCGGTCACGAGCGCCTGCTCCCTGTCACCCGTGAAGGCGACGTGCTGCTGATCGCAAACACGGGCGCCTATGGGCACGCGATGAGCTCGAATTACAACCTGCGCGAGCCGGCATGCGAGGTGTTCGTGTGAACGCAGCGCGGGCACCGGAGTGACGAAGTGAAGACGGGAATCGTTGGCTGGCGCGGCATGGTGGGGTCGGTGCTCATGGGCCGCATGGCGGCCGAGGGCGACCTCGAGCTCGTCGAACCCGTGTTCTTCAGCACGTCACAGGCGGGCCGCGCTGCGCCCGAGGTCCAGGGTCGCAAGGCCGGCCCGCTCCGCGACGGCAATGACGTCGCTGCGCTGGCTGAGTGCGACGTGGTCGTAACCTGCCAGGGCGGTGACTACACCAACGACGTCCATCCGCGCCTGCGTGCAGCGGGCTGGAACGGGTACTGGATCGACGCGGCGTCTGCACTGCGCATGCAGAGCGACGCGGTCATCATCCTGGATCCAGTCAATCGCAACGTGATCGACGCCGCGCTGGCCGCAGGCTCGCGCGACTATGTCGGCGGCAACTGCACGGTGTCGCTGATGATGATGGCGCTCGGCGGCCTGTTCCGCGCCAATCTCATCGAGTGGATCACGTCGATGACCTACCAGGCGGCCTCCGGCGCCGGCGCGCAGAACATGCGCGAACTCATCGAGCAGATGGGCAGCGTGCACGAGGCTGCGGCCCCCCTGTTGCGCAATCCGGCCAGTGCCATCCTCGATATCGATCGCGCAGTTACGGATCGGCTGCGCTCGCCTGGACTGCCGCGGGCAAATTTCGGGACGGCGCTTGCCGGCAACCTGATCCCCTGGATCGACAAGGACATGGGCAACGGCGTCAGTCGCGAGGAGTGGAAAGGCGGCGCTGAGACCAACAAGATCCTCGGCCGCAATGCGGACACGGCAATTCCCGTCGAAGGCATCTGCGTGCGCGTCGGCGCGATGCGCTGCCACAGCCAGGCCATGACCATCAAGCTCAAGCGCGACCTGCCGCTCGTGGAAATCGAGCGACTGATCGCCGGGGGCAACGACTGGGTGCGGTTGGTGCCCAACACGCGCGAAGCTTCGATCGCCGGCCTCGCGCCGGCCGCAGTGAGTGGCACGCTCGACATCCCGATTGGCCGTCTGCGCAAGCTGAGCATGGGCGGCGACTACATCACCGCGTTCACGGTCGGTGACCAGTTGTTGTGGGGCGCGGCTGAGCCGATTCGTCGCATGCTGCGCATCCTGGTCGAGCGGCAGCGGCGTTGAGCGCATTGCCATGAGCAAGCAGCGCGCCCAGCCTGCGCTCGATGAACTGGCGGCACGGCTCGCCGAGTTTGCGCGCGAGCGTGATTGGGACCAGTTTCACTCCCCAAAGAACCTCGCCATGGCGCTGGCAGGCGAGGTGGGCGAACTGCTCGAGCATTTCCAGTGGCTCAGCGAGCAGCAGAGCGGGACCTTGCCAGCTGACGTCAAGGATGCGGTGGCGCTCGAAATGGCCGACGTGCTGCTTTACCTGGTGCGCCTCGCAGACAAGCTGCAAGTCGATCTCGGCGCCACGGCGCTGCGCAAGATGGAGCTGAATGCGCTGAAATACCCCATCGGCCAATTTCGCGGCAGTTCGCGCAAGTACGATAACAAAGCCTGATTGACGACGCCGCACAAGGAGCCAGCATGCACGGTGAAGGTCCATCCAGGGACATCGTCAACCTGCTGAACAAGCGGGTACTGATCACCCAGGCCGCGAAATTCATGGGTCCGGCACTGTGTGAGGTTTTTGCCTCCGCTGGCGCGGCTGTACTCGCCGACGACTCGGACCTCGTGGACCCGCATGCGGCCGCGACGCTCGTGGCCAAGGCGGGGCGCATCGACGTGCTCGTGGCAAACCTCGGGGTGCCAGCCCCGAGCACGCGTGTCACGGATGTCGACGACGATGAATGGCAGCGGGTATTTTCGCAGATCGTCGATCCCTTGCCGCGCCTCGTGCGCGCCGTGCTTCCGCAAATGATCGACCGTAATTCCGGCAAGATCCTGGTGCTGGGCAGCGCGTCGGCCCTGCGCGGCATGAAGCGTGCGTCCACGTACAGTGCCGCCCGTGGCGCGCAACTCGCCTACGTGCAGGCGGTCGGCGTCGAGGTCGCGCCGCACAACGTGCAGGTCAATGCGATCGCCCAGAATTTCGTCGACAACCCGACCTATTTCCCGCCCGAAGTGCAGTCCATGGCCGCATTCCAGGATCGACTCAAGCGCGAAGTGCCGCTGGGGCGCCTGGTGACCGCGCGCGAAGACGCGCTGTTTGCGGCCTACCTGTGTAGTGATGCCGCCAGCTGCTTCGTTGGGCAGGTATTTCCGGTTTGCGGCGGGTGGGTTGGACGGTAGCTGAAGTGTGGGTCGTCCCCTCTCCGCAGGTAGAGGGAACGACGCTTGAACTCAGTCGTACAGTTCGCGCGGTACGTTACCGCCGTTCTGGGCGATCTGACGCAACACTTCCTTGTGCAGCCAGACGTTCATTTTCGCCGAGTCCTGCATGTACTCTGCGGGGCAGCCGAGTTCAGTCGCGAGTTCCTTGCGTTCTGCAAGACTGCTT
This sequence comes from Gammaproteobacteria bacterium, assembly GCA_031404015.1. GTDB lineage: Bacteria > Pseudomonadota > Gammaproteobacteria > Steroidobacterales > Steroidobacteraceae > RPQJ01. The sequence goes on from JANNGT010000193.1 coordinate 9,142, forward strand.
TCCATGCCCAGCAGCTTCATGAGGTCGACGATCGACGTGCGCCAATTGAGCTTCTGTGGCGAGGCAGCCGCCATCGACTCAAGCTTGGCGACGACGTCCACGTCCGACATCGTCTGCGGCTTCGGGGGCGGCGGTGGTGCGGTCCGCGCCGTGCCGGCTGGCGCCGTCGATTGTGGCCGCGGCGCCGTAGACGCAGCGGACGGTGCCGCCGCCTTTTTGCGTAGTCCCAGTTTTTCGAGCATCGATCCGAATAGACTCATGGCAGTTCCTTTTGATCCAGTGAGTGAAATGCGGGGGAGTGACCGTCTGCAGTCTAACGTCTCGACCGAGACGCATTCTGTAGGGATTGTTCGACGTGAGTGAAACCATCCCGTCCGACGAAAAAGGCGTCACGCCGCAAGGTGCGCTGCTCGCAGGCGCGCTGCCGCGCACCGTGGTCGTGCTGGGATTCGTTTCGCTGTTGAACGACGCCTCCAGTGAAATGATTACGCCCCTGCTGCCGATCTTCCTGACGGCTACGCTCGGCGCCGGACCCGCGATCGTGGGATTGGTGGAGGGAATGGCCGAGGCCACCTCGAGCGTGTTGAAACTCGTGGCCGGCCGCCTCGCCGACCGCGGCGTGGACCCGAAGTCACTGGTGCTCGGCGGCTATGGACTCTCGAATGCGACGCGACCTCTGATTGGACTCGCGGCGGCATGGGGCGCGGTGTTGCTGCTGCGATTCCTCGATCGAGTCGGCAAGGGTCTGCGCACGGCGCCACGCGACGCGCTGATCGCTGGTGCGACGATCGCTGCGCAGCGCGGTCGTGCGTTCGGCTTTCACCGCTCGATGGATCATGCGGGTGCAGTGATCGGACCGCTGCTCGCGTTTGCCTTGTTGTCAGCGCATGTCGAACTCAAGCACGTCTTCCTGGCATCGGTGGTCCCGGGCATGCTCGTGCTGTTGTTGCTCGGCTTTGGCTTGCCCAGGGGGCAACCATTCGCAGCACCGCCTCGCACCTCGTTTGCCTGGCGTTCGCTGCACGGGCGGCTGCGAGCGATGATCATTGCGTCCGGCTGGCTCGCGCTGGCCAGCGTGCCGGAGGTGTTTGTCGTGCTGTGGGCGACGCAGGCGGGCATGGCCGTGCATTGGGTACCGCTGGTCTGGGCAGCGGCCAGTCTCGCCAAGATGATCGTTGCCATGCCGGCCGGCATCGTCTCTGATCGCCTCGGCCGCCTGCCGGTACTGCTTGGCGGGTGGACGCTGCGAGTGGTCGTGTTGTTATTGCTTGCCGCGATGCCGTCCCCGCTCGCCTGGCAGGTGTGGCTGCTGTTCATTGCGTACGCCGTGACGCTTGCCGTGACTGAGCCTGCCGAACGTTCCGTAATCGGCGACCATGCCGGGGAGCACGAACGCGGCACGGCGTACGGTCTTTACCACCTGGCGAGCGGGCTGCTGGTGTTGCCGGGCGCGGTGCTGTTTGGCTCGGTCTGGGAACGCTTCGGTTCGAGTGCAGCGTTCACCGCCGCCGCAGTCGTCACGGGAATCGGAGCGGCCTGGATGGCCTGGCTCGTGCGCGTGCCCGTGTCTCGTTCTGCCTAAAGGCTGCCTGCCACGCGCGCTCCGTGTCGTGCCGCGAGTTCCTGCACGACTTGTTCCAGCGTAAGACTGCGCGCCTTCAGCAGCACGAGCAGATGGTAGAGCAGGTCGGCGCATTCCCCGATCAATTCGTCGTCGTCGCGCGTCACCGCGGCCAACGCTGTCTCCACGCCTTCCTCGCCGACCTTCTGCGCGATCCGGCCCACGCCCGTCGCGTAGAGGCGGGCGGTGTAGCTCCCTTCGGGACTGTCCGCGATACGTTGCGCGATCGTCGATTGCAGATTCCCGAGGAACGCGATTCGTGTCGCGCCAGGCTCGCTTGCGTCGGCGAAACAGCTCGTCGTGCCGTTGTGGCAGGCAGGTCCGTCCGGATGTGCCAGGACGAGGATGGAGTCACGGTCGCAGTCCGCGCTGACCTGCACCACGTGCAGGAAATTGCCGGAGGTAGCGCCCTTGGTCCAGAGTTCGTTGCGGCTGCGACTGAAGAACGTGACGCGCCGTTCCACGATCGTGCGCGATAACGCGACCTCGTTCATGTAACCCAGCATCAAGACGCGACCAGTCTGCGCGTCCTGGACGATCGCAGGCAGCAGCCCGTCGCCCTTCGCCCAGTCGAGTCGTGCAACGTTCATGGCGTCCATGGCCGAATCTCCACGCGCTGCGCGCTGAGGTAAGTCTTGAGATCCCCGATCGCGATTGCTCCGGTGTGAAAGACGCTCGCTGCGAGTGCGCCGTCGACCCCCGACACCGTGAACACGGCGGCGAAGTGTTCCAGCTGGCCGGCGCCTCCCGAAGCGATCAGCGGCACACGACAGATTTCGCGCAACGCACTGAGCTGGCGCAGGTCGTAGCCCTGGCGCACGCCATCGCTGGCCATGCAATTGAGCACGATCTCGCCGGCCCCTCGGTCCTGCACTTCGCGCGCCCAGTCGAGCGTGCGCCGGCGCGTATTGCGGGACCGATCCGGATCGCCCGTGAACTGGTGCACCTCGAAGTTGTCGCCCACCGTCTGGCTGTCGATGCCGATGACGACGCATTGCGAACCGAAGCGTCGCGCCAGCGCGTCGATGAGTCCTGGATCAGCGAGGGCAGGGGAGTTCACGGAAATCTTCTCCGCGCCCGAGTTCAGCACCGCCTCGGCGTCCGCCACGGTGCGTATCCCCCCGGCAACGCAAAAGGGAATGTCCAGCACGCGCGCGATGCGTTCGATCCAGCTGCGGTCGACTGAGCGGTTCTCCGGACTGGCCGTGATGTCATAGAACACGAGTTCGTCCGCGCCCTCTGCGCAATATCGCTGCGCCAATTCGAGTATGTCCCCCACGACCTGGTGGTCGCGAAAGCGGACGCCCTTTACGACCTGTCCGTCACGGACGTCCAGGCAGGGGATTATGCGCTTGGCAAGAATGGCGCCAACTCCTGTGCAGGAATGCGACCTTCGAGCAGTGCGCGGCCGCTGATCACGGCCGCTGCGCCCGTGGCTTCGAGCGCAGCCAGGTCGGAGCCGCTGGCGACTCCGCCCGAGGCTTGCCAACGTATGTCGGGAAACCGCTGTGCGGCTTCCGTGTACAGCGCAAGGTTGGGTCCCGACAACGCCCCATCGCGCGCGACGTCGGTGCAGAGCACGTGCACGGCGCCGTGGGGAACGTACGCTGCGACGGCTTCCCAGAGGCTCGCATCGGTTTGCGCTTCCCAGCCGTGCGTCGTCAACCGGGGTGTGCCGTCCCCGGCCAGCCTCACGTCGAAGGCCAGCACGATGCGGTCCGGTCCGAAGTCGTGCATCCAGCGCTGGACCTCGACAGGGTTCGTCACTGCAACGCTGCCAACGACGATGCGGCGCACGCCGAGTTCGAACAACTCTGCGGCGACTGCGCGGGTCCGCACCCCGCCGCCCACCTGAAAGCCCATGTCGGCGTACGCGCTGGCCAGTGCCGCGAGCGCCGGCCGGTTGCCCTGCGAACCATCGCGCGCGCCGTCGAGGTCGACCACATGCACGTAGCGGGCGCCGAGATCACGGTAGCGCTGCAGGATGACGGACGGATCGTCGCCGTACACAGTCTCCGAGTCGAAGCGTCCCTGCAGCAGGCGCACGCACTTACCGCCGCGCAGGTCGATGGCCGGGATCACATACATGTCAGCGCAGCTCGAGGAAGTTGGCGAGCAGGCGTTGTCCCGCGCGCGACGAGCGCTCGGGATGGAACTGCGCGCCGTGGAAGTTGCCGGCCTGCACGACGGCGCTGAAATGGCCGCCGTAGTCGCTCGTTGCAGCGGTCCACGGGCCAACTGGCGCCGCATAGCTGTGCACGAAATACAGGTAAGGCTCGTCATCGAGCCCGACCAGCAGCGGCGATGTGCCGGCGCTGAGCTGGTTCCAGCCCATGTGCGGCACCGGGAAGCCCGCGCGGTCTGGCAACCGCGCAACCCTCGCCGGGATGATGCCGAGGCAATTCGTGTCGTCTTCCTCGCTCGATGCGAACAGCAATTGCATGCCGAGGCAGATCCCCAGCACGGGTTGCCGCAGCCCCGGGATGAATTCAACAAGGCCGAGTGCCCGCAGCCGGTCCATCGCATCGCCAGCCGCGCCGACGCCGGGCAGGATCACTCGCTCTGCGCGCTGCAGTGCCCCGCGATCCGTGGTGAGTTGCGAGGAAGCGCCGAGACGATCGAGCGCGAAGCGCAGGGAGGCGATGTTGGCACCGCCGTTGTCAATGACTGCAACGTCGGCCATGTCAGGTCGCCAACCTCACAGCACGCCCTTGCTGCTCGGCAGCTCCGTGCCTTCGATGCGCACCGCCTGCCGCAGCGCGCGGCCGGTGGCCTTGAAGCACGCTTCGACCATGTGGTGCGTGTTGTCGCCCTTGACCTGCACGTGCACCGCGGCGAGCAGGCTGTCTGCCAGCGACCGGAAAAAATGCGGCACCAGTTCCGTCGGCATGCCGCCGACTGCGTCACGGCCGAACTTGCCGTCGAACACGGCATACGCACGACCCGACAAGTCGATCGCCACCTGTGCCTGCGCTTCATCCATCGGCAAGACGAAGCCGAAGCGGGCGATGCCGCGCTTGTTCCCGAGCGCCTCGCGCAGCGCCTGTCCGAGCGCCAGCGCGCAATCTTCCACGGTGTGGTGCTCGTCGATCTCCAGGTCGCCCGTGCACGTCAGTTCGAGGGAAAACCCACCGTGGCGAGCGACCTGCTCGAGCATGTGATCGAAGAAGCCGATGCCCGTTGCAATGGCAACGGGGGCGGTGTCGTCCAGATTGACGCGTACACGGATGTCGGTCTCTTTGGTCTTGCGCAGCACGGTCGCGGTGCGTGCCGGTTGGCGCAACCGCTCGACGATCGCCGCCCAGGTTGCACCGTCCCGACCGTCGGCATGGACGCGCAGTCCCTGCAGTCCCAGGTTCGCAGCAAGCTGCATGTCCGTCTCGCGATCGCCGATGACGTAGCTGTGACGCGGGTCGATCGGATGGTCAAGCAGGTATTGCGTGAGCAAGCCTGTCTGCGGCTTGCGGCATTCGCAACCGTCGGCGGGGCGATGGGGACAGAAGAACTCGGCGTCGAATTCCACGCCCTGCGACGCGAAGAGCGCGCGGATGAAATCCTGCGGCTCGCGAAACGCGGGCTCCGGGAAGGTGTTCGTGCCGAGGCCGTCCTGGTTGCTGACGAGGACCAGGCGATAGCCAGCGCGACGCAGTTCGAGCACGGCAGGGATCACGCCTGGCAGCAGCTTGATCTTGGCGAGGCTGTCGACCTGCTGGTCTGCTGGTTCTTCGACCAGCGTGCCGTCGCGATCGATGAAAAGGACGCGTGCGCCGCTCATGACTGCTCCACCGCGGTGAGCAGGCGCTGATTCTGTGCGGGCGTGCCGATCGATACGCGCAGGCAGTTGCCCAGACCCGGATATCTGGAAAAATCGCGCACGATCAGCCCCGCCGCCTTGCCGGCTTCGAAAAAGCGTTGCGAATCGCGGCATTCGAGCAGCAGGAAGTTCGCGTCGGAGGGATGCACGCGGACGACGTTGGCGCAGCGCTGCAACTGCTCGGACATCAGCTTGCGCTCTTCGAGCAGCGTGCGGATGCGGGCGACAGCCGTGGCTCGTTGCGGGGCTTCGGTGAGCGCGAGCACTTCTTCGACGGTTGATGCGGGGATCGCATAAGGCGGAATGATCCGTCGCAGCAGGCCGATGATCTCCGGGCTGGCCAGTACGGTGCCGAGGCGCGCACCAGCCAGCGCATAGGCCTTGGACAGCGTACGCAACAGTACAAGGTTGGGGAATTCCGGCAGTCGCGTTGACAGGCTCGCCCGACCGCAGAATTCCACGTACGCCTCGTCGACGACGACGAGCGCCGTGTCCGCCAGTTCGCGGCACACGCGCAGCATCGATTCTTCGTCGAGCAGGTTGCCCGTGGGGTTGTTGGGCGAGCAGAGGAAGACGATCCTCGCTTGCCTGCCCGCGGCGATGACCGGTGCCGTGTCGAGCGCGTACGTGCCCTCGAGCAAGGGCACTTCGAGCACGCCGGCGCCCTGGATCCTGGCCGCAACCTTGTAGAAGCCAAAGGTGGGCGGCGTGATGACGACGTTGTCCTGTCCGGCGCGACAGAAGGCACGGACCAGCAGGTCGATGGCTTCGTCACTGCCACGCCCCACCAGCAGTTGCTGCGTCGGCACGCCGTACAGCTGGGACATGCGCTCAACCAGCGCCCGAGGTTGCGGCTCGGGATAGCGGTTCAGGCCCGACTGTGTATTGTCGCCAGGGGCTCGCCACGGCATCTCGTTCGCGTGCATGCGCTCGAGCGATGGATCCCAGGCTGCATGCTGGTACGGCTGCAACTGCAGGATGTCGGGGCGCGCCAGGTTCAGGATCGAAGAGCTCATCCGTTGCCCGCCTGTGCCAATGCGTCGAGGCGAACCGTCACGGCATTCGCGTGGGCATCGAGCGACTCGAGTTGCGCCAGCGTGCGCGCGGTGGGCCCCAGCGCGCGCAGTCCGTCTGGCGTGAGTTCCTGCACGGTTATGCGCTTGACGAAGTCGATGACGCTCAGGCCGCTGTAGGCCCGCGCGTGTCCATAGGTGGGCAGCACGTGATTCGTGCCGCTGCAGTAATCACCCATGGTTTCAGGTGTCCAGGCGCCGAGGAAAACAGACCCCGCATTACGCACTTGCGGCAGCAGATCGCGTGCGCCACTGACCTGCAGGATCAGGTGTTCGGGCGCATAGCGATTCGAGACTTCCATCGCTGCGGCAATGCTCGGCACCACCAGCACGCGGCTCTCGGCGATGGCTTGTGCGGCGATGTCGCGACGAGGCAGGGCGGCAAGCTGTCGCGCCACTTCCGCGACGCAAGCCTCGGCGACCCTGCGCGACACGGTCACGAGCAAGACCTGCGCATCGACGCTGTGCTCCGCCTGCGCCAGCAGATCGGCCGCGACGAAGGCCGGTCGTGCGGATTCGTCTGCAATGACGAGCACTTCGGAAGGACCGGCCGGCATGTCGAGCGCGGCTCCGTCAGCGTCCTGCGCCACGATCTGCTTGGCCGCCGTGACCCAGGAATTGCCGGGCCCGAATATCTTGACCACTTTCGGGATGGTCGCAGTGCCATACGCCATGGCTGCAACGGCTTGCGCCCCGCCCAGCTTGAAGACCTTGCGCACGCCGCAGAGCTTCGCCGCCATGAGCACCGCGGGATCCGCGGTGCCATCGGGCCGCGGGGGAGTGCACATCACGCGCACCGGGCAGCCGGCGATCCTGGCCGGGATTGCGAGCATCAAGGCGGTCGACGGCAGCGGCGCGGTGCCGGCCGGCACGTACAGGCCAACCGCTTCGAGCGGCACGGTGATGCGCTCACACACGACGCCCGGCGCGGTTTCGAAGCGCAGGGGCGGCACGGTCTGCAACTCATGGAAGCGTGTGACGTTGTCGATGGCCCGAGCCAGCGCCGTCATCTGCTCCGTCGACAGCCTCGTTGCGGCGGCGGAGAATTCCTGGTCCGAGACGGCGAACGTCTCGAGTTGAACGCCATCGAGGCGCTTCGTGTAGTCGCGCAGCGCTTCGTCACCGCCACTCCGGACGTCGTCGACGATGCGCCGCGTACGCTCGAGCAAGCCCGCTGCGTCTCGCTGCGCGGGCCGGCGCAATACCGCAGCGCGACCTGCTTCGTCGAGCAAACTCCAATCGAGGATGTCGAGGGGGCTCTTCATGCCAGCATCTTCTCCACGGGCAGCACCAGCACCGCGCTGGCGCCTGCGGCCTTGAGGCTTTCGAGCGTTTCCCAGAATACGGTTTCACGGCAGACCGCATGCACGGCCACTTTGTCGCCGGTGCCGTCGAGCGGAATCACGGTGGGTGACTCGCTGCCCGGCAGCAGCTTCGCGATCTGCGGTAATGCCGAGCGGGGCGCATGCAGCATGATGTACTTGCTCTCGCGCACTTGCTGTACGCCGTCGACGCGCACCAGCAGGCGCCTCACCCAGTCGGCCTTGACGTCCGGGAGCGCTACCGGCGTGCGCACCAGGCAGACCTGGCTTTCCAGCACGGTGGTGACTTCGCGCAGATGGTTTGCCGTGAGCGTCGAGCCCGTCGAAACCAGGTCGCAGATGAGATCCGCACGACCGAGGCGCGGCGCGATCTCGACAGCGCCCGACAACGTGACGATCTCGGCAGTGATCGAGTTCTCGGCGAGAAACCGGGCGAGCACGTGCGGGTAGGTGGTCGCGATGCGCTTGCCCGCGATGCTGGCGAGGCCGTCGAAAACGAAGCCATCGGGCACCGCAAGGGACAGGCGGCAACGACCGAAGTCGAGCTTCTGCAGCACTTCGATGCGCGGCGTCATGCCGCGCGCGAGCATGGCGAGCCGCTTTTCCTCCAGCACGTTGAGTCCGACGAGGCCGAGATCGCAGACGTCTTCCTGGACCAGGTCCGGGATGTCGTCGTCGCGCACGAACAGCACGTCGAGCGGCATGTTCTCGCCGTAGCACATCAGCTGGTCCTTGCCGCGGTTGAACTTCAGGCCGCAACGATGGAGCAGGTCGAGTGACTCGTCGGTCAGCCGTCCGGATTTCTGGACGGCGATGCGCAGGCGTTGCTGGCGATCCATGATCAGCGTTCCCCAAGGCGGCGGGCCGCCAGTTGATAACCGCCGTTGCCGGCACCGAGGTAGCGGGCCACTCGCCCGATGGTCGTGACGCTGACGCCTGTCTGCTTTGCGATCTCGCGATAGGGCATGCCGGCCTGCAGCAGCCCGACCACGGTCCAGCGATCCGCCAGTGCCTGCAGCTCGGCCGGCGTGCAAAGGTCACGCAGGAAGTCGCGGCACTCGTCCACGCTCTTCAGGGTGAGCAGCGCCTGGCACAGCGCGCGTTCGGCGGCGGCTTCCTGGCGCGGCGATATTCCACGGTGATTCTTCACGGGGTCTCGATCGGCGGGGCGTATTAATGTGCTAGCACGTTAATACATTGGAACAGCTCGTGCAAGTGCGTTGCTGGGCGCCTGGCTCGAAAGGGGAAGGCAGCCAGCGCCATCTTGTGCCCCCGGATCCGGACGTGCTCCGAAAGACGCCGTAAACCCATCCATGGGGGCTCCGGCCGCCGCGTCCATGCGGCGGACGGCTTTCGGAGCACGTCCGGACCCGGAGGCACTGCTGGCGCCGCAAGTTCGCCCTAGTCCGACCGAGCGCCCAGCAACGCATGTGCCGAACCGTTCCTTGCGCTAACGTGCTCTCACACCTAAACTTCTCCCCGCTCATCGAGACCGGCTGAGGGAATGGCCCTTTGAAGCCGGGGCAACCATCGGGCTCAACCCGCTCGAAATGGTGCCAACTCCTCGGAGACCTTGCGGTCGCCGGAAGATGAGTTGCAGCGAGGCTGCCCTGTTAGTCGTGAAACGACCGGCGGGGGTGTTGGTCGCCGCAACCATCCTCTTGCGCGCGCAATCTCCAGGACGACCTCGACCAGCAAGGCCGGCCCGGGCCTCGGTTTCTCCGCGTGCCCAGAGTCAAGCAGCAGCAGGTCGAGCAACCCGTCGTGTCCTCGTCGTCTTCATCGTCAACTTCCAAACCAGCGATCCGTCCGGCGCCCAGCGTCGAGGGCGACATCGTGTTGAAGGCAGACGATGACGCCAACGTCGCGCTTGACGGCGCAGCGGATCCATCGTCGATGGATCCTGCTGCGGCACTGCGCCCTGTCGTATTGCCGCAAGGGTACGCCTGCAAGGAAGACGTGCTCGTGCTGGACCAGCAGCCGTTCCCGCTGCATTACGGCGGCGAACTGCCCCGCGTCGAGATCGCGTACAGGCTCGCAGGCTGCGCGGGCGCGCCCGTAGTCGCAGTGCTGGGCGGGATCTCGGCCGGTCGCAACGTCTTCAAGGTGCGTGACGGAGTAGCGGGCTGGTGGGACGAAATTGCCGGGCCCGGCAAGGCGCTCGACACGGACCGATTCCAGGTTCTGGGCATCGACTTTCTCGGTGGCAGCCACCGCACGACGGGACCGGGACACGGCGACGTGTTTCCGAGCGTCAGTGCGCACGACCAGGCGACGTGCCTGCTGGCCGTCATGGATCACCTGGAGATCGCGCGACTGCACGGCTGCATCGGCGCATCGTATGGCGGAATGGTCACGTTGGTGATGGGCGCCAAGCATCCGGGGCGCCTGACGCACGGTATCGTCGTCAGCGCGGCCCATCGCACGCATCCGATGTCCACCGCGTGGCGCAGCGTGCAGCGCAATTTCGTGCGCTACGCGATCAGCCATGGCGAAGGCGAGCAGGGCCTTGCGCTGGCTCGTTCGCTGGCGATGACCACCTATCGCTCGATCCGCGAATTCGAAGACCGGTTTCCCGGCGAAGCCACGCGCATTGGCGACGGGCGTTTCGTATTCCCCGTGGAGGCATACATCATCGCGCGCGGCGAGGCGTACTCCAGGACCTATCGTCCCGAGGCGTTCGTGTGCCTGTCCGAGTCCATCGACCTGCATCGCATCGAGCCGGAATCGGTCGTCGTGCCGATGACCCTGGTCGCCGTATTGGAGGACCAGCTCGTGCCGGTGGCGGACATGCGCACCCTGCGCGACCGGTTCGGCGGTAACTGCCAGCTGATCGAGATCAGCTCCATGTATGGCCACGACGCGTTCTTCAAGGAAGCGGACGTGCTGCGCGACGTTTTCTACCGCACACTCGAATAGCCCTGATCCCAGAGCGACGCCTTGAGCAAGCAAGACAGCATCAAGACCCGCACCGTGCGTGCCGCCCTCGAGACGGACACGCAGCACGGCGCGGTTGTGCCCCCCATCCACCTCACGTCGACGTTCTCGTTCAGCGGCTTCGGCCAGAAGCGCGAATACGACTACTCGCGCTCGGGCAATCCCACGCGCGATGCCCTGGGTGGCGCGTTGGCGGAACTGGAAGGGGGCGTCGGTGCAGTGGTGACCGCCACGGGAATGGGCGCGGTCTCGCTCGTCACCCAGTTGTTCAAGCCAGCGCAGGTCGCGGTGGTCCCGCACGATTGCTATGGCGGCACGTATCGACTGTTCAACGCGCTGCACCTGCGCGGGGCCCTGCAGGTCCAGTTCGTCGACTTCCAGGACGAACTGGTTTTGCGGGCTGCGCTCGAAGCCAAACCCGCGCTGGTCTGGATCGAGACGCCGAGCAACCCCTTGCTGCGCATCACGGACGTGGCCGCGGTGGCCAGTCGTGCCAAGGCGGCTGGTGCGCTCGTTGTCGCCGACAATACGTTCCTGTCGCCGGTCTGGCAGCAGCCGCTGGCGCTCGGCGCGGACCTCGTCATCCATTCGACCACCAAGTACCTGAATGGCCACAGCGACGTCGTGGGCGGTGTCGTCATCGCAGCGACCGCCGAACTGCACGAGCAGGTGAAGTGGTGGGGTAACTGCATCGGAGTGACCGGGTCGCCGTTCGACAGCTTCCTCACGCTGCGAGGCTTGCGCACATTGCACGCGCGGATGCGCGCGCACGGTGACAACGCAGGACGCATCGCTGAGGCACTCGTGCAACACAAGGCCGTGGCGCGCGTGTACTACCCGGGCCTCCCGAGTCATCCCGGCCACGAAATCGCCAGGCGTCAGCAGCAGGGCTACGGTGCGATGGTGAGCTTCGAGTTGGCCGGCGGCGTCGAGAACGTCAAGGCGTTGCTCTCGAACATGGAATTGTTTTCGCTGGCGGAATCACTGGGGGGCGTTGAGAGCCTGGTCGCGCATCCCGCCAGCATGACGCATGCCGCGATGGACGAAGCCGCCCAGGCCCGCGCTGGCATCTCCGCGACGCTCGTGCGCATGTCGATCGGGATCGAGGAAGCAGACGACTTGATTCGCGACCTGACGCACGGCCTGGATGCCGCGGCGCGCCTGGGCCCGTAGATTCTGGCTTCGTAAAAAAGAAGGCCGGCATTTCTGCCGGCCTTCGGGGGACCCGAGCTGCCTCAATCCGTGAGACAAAGACTAACCCGACTCAAGTCCGCACCACTCGGAGATTCGATCTGCAAACCGGGGAGCAGGGGCGCCAGGCCGTCTGCGGACGCGCAGTATAGCGCCGAAAATCCGGTCGGAGTCCAGCGCAAAAGGGCTGTTTTTCTACTGTAATGCGGGTTCTAAACCTGAGCTTGACAGTTTCTGTGGATAACTTTCTAAGTTATTGAAATATATAGATTCATGCCAGGCGATTTATGACGGCCGAACCGGCCTCGTGGCTGCCGATGGACGCTTGACCCGGCTGGACGATGTCCGCCGTGCGCACGCCCGCGCTTACGGCGGCCTCGACCGCTGCCTCGACGGCGACCGCCTCGGCTTCGAGTCCCAGCGAATACCTGAGCAGCATGGCCGCGCTCAGTATCGTGCCGTACGGATTAGCGATGCCCCGGCCCGCGATGTCGGGTGCCGAACCGTGAATCGGCTCATACAGACCATTGGTGCCTTCGCCCAACGCGCGTTTTGCGCCCAAGACCACCGGCACCAGCCGCTATCCGGCTCGCTCCGTACTGCGCCAAGCCAACCACCGTCGCGAAGCGCGGCGCTTCGACTGAGTCGGACAAGCCACTGAGGTTTTCCGAAGGCACGCCAACGCGAACGCCCGAACCAAACACGTCCCCCGCGAGCTCGGCGCAACCCTGCATGGCCGCGGCACCGCCCGTCAGTACGACACCCGCGCTCAGCTTGCCCGAGTAGCCCGCGCGTCCGATCTCGCTCTGAACGAGGTCGAAGATTTCATCCATCCGCTGGTGAATGATGTGCGCCAACAACTCGCGCGGAATCTGCCGATCGCCCTGCGCCACAGTGCTCGGCAGCTGGATGACGTCGGCCGGGTCCACGAGCGGCTCGTACGCGCAACCGTAACGCTCCTTGAGTCGCTCTGCATCGCCCTGCGTGACGCCGAGTCCGTGCACGATGTCGCTCGTGACGTTGTTGCCACCGAACGCGATCGTGCCAAGGTGCCGGATCTTGCCCTCGTGGAAGAGGGCGAGGTCCGTGGTGCCGGCGCCCATCTCGACCAGCGCGACGCCGAGCTCCTTCTCGTCTTCGGTCAGCGTCGCGAGCGCGCTCGCCAGTGGCTCAAGGACGAGTTCGCGTACGCTGTACCCCGCCCGCTCGACTGATTTACGGAGGTTCAGTGCCGGCGAACTGCCGATCGTGACGAGGTACATCTCCGTCTCGAGCCGCGTGCCCGACATGCCGATCGGATCCCGAATGCCGCCATTCTTGTCGACGGCGTACTCCTGTGGGATCGCGTGCAACAGCTCCCGCTCCGCTGGTATTGCCTGCGCCCGCGCGACTTCGTTGGCGCGTTCCACGTCCGACTTGCTGATCTCGTCCTGGCTCACCGCGACGATGCCTTTGCTGATCATCGCCTGGACGTGCTCACCCGCAATGCCGGAATACACTTCGCTCACCTGTACGCCCGACATGCGTTCCGCGTCCTGCATGGCTTTGCGGATGGAGCGGGTGGTCTCTTCGATGTCCGCGACGATACCGCGACGCATGCCTGTGGTGCGGGCCTGGCCCACTCCGAGAACCTTGACGATCGGGTTCTTGGGCAGATCGCCGACAACCTCGCCGATGATGGCGGTTGTCTTGGCGGAGCCGATGTCCAACCCGGCAACGATGCGATCGGGGTTCATTGATAGCGTGCGATGACTTGGTCTCGGAATCGAAGGTCGAGCTCGGTGACGCGCACTCGGCGCCGCGCCAGGTCGCTCTCTACCAACTCAAGATCAGTGAGTCGCTGCAAAGTAACGTCCGAAAATGTCCTCACGGGAAGTGAATCGAGAACAAAAGTGATTTCTCCCTGCGCATCCTTCCGGATTTCGCTCATTCGAGCGTACAGCGCCGGTGCCTTGGTGCGCACCGCGCCAAGCAACCGCAGCAGGGCGCTGTCCCGCGCAAAAAGGATCGGCACGTCCACGTCGGCAAGCGTCGGATCGATGGGAAGCGCGACCGCGCGCTCGTCGTAGGCCTTGAATCCGGTCTGTCCCGGCACGAGCGCCACCGGTGCGTGTTCGACGATCTTCACCACCAGAGTGCCCGGAAGTTTGCGGTCGATCGTCACCGCGCTCACAAGCGGGTGTGCCGCCACGCGGGCTTGCATGTCATCGGTGGGGTCCCACACAGAGCCGGTCGTGTCGACCCTGAGTCGCAAAAGGATCTCGTCAGGGTCGAGGTACTTCGCGCCGACGACTTCCACGTGCCGCACGCGGAAGAAATCCATGTGCCGCAGGATCTTCGGCGCCCAGAAGGGCGAGAGCAGCAG
>JANNGT010000194.1:0-14961 GCA_031404015.1 Gammaproteobacteria bacterium
CCCGTGCGCTGAATGGCGATGAAGTACTCCGCGGGTCTTCCTTGCGCCAGCTTGACCGGTACGACGCGCCAATGCATGACGAATGGTCGCTTCTTGCTGTCGTAATTGATGGCGGAACCTTCGAAAACCTTGCCCTTTTCCATGCAGCGACGCAGTGCATCGAGGGGGGCTTGTTCGGTCGCCGGCCCCTGCAGCAGCTCCGGTGATTTTCCGATCACGCTCCTGGCGCTGTAGCCGGTCAGTGCAGTGAATGCCTTGTTGACATAGAGAATCGGTGATCCCTTGCCGGCCTGGGTGATCATGATCGAGTCGAAGCTATGGTCGGCGATCGCCCTGAGGGACGCGATCAAAGCATCGGCGGAAAGGGTTGCTGCAGTACGTGGCATCCATCGTCTCCTTGACTTGCGGATATCGAAACGTTTTTGGAACAAATTGCTTGAGTCTATCTCTGCAGCGCGACCGCTGCGGCCACGCAACTGCTGCTGGCGGCCAGCGTGAGCCACAGGCGCATGGGTAACCAGGCCTGCATCTGGTAGCGCGGATAGACAATCCGATCCACGGCAAAGCAGACCCACAACAACACCGTCAGCAGCGCGAGCCCCAGTGCAGGGCCCAGCAGCAGTGCGAGCCAGCCCAGCAAACCAGGCGTGACCCCCCACAACAATACCGGCAATGGCTGGGCGGCACCCGGCCGCATCAACAGGCCCCAATGAATGGCTCCGAGGAAGCTGGCGATGGTCGCGCCGTATCCCAGCAGTGCCGCGCTCGCGAAGGGCCAGTCACCCGGCTGCGCTGACCAGAGCGCTGCAGCCAGTCCCACGAACGGAATCAACCCGCCGCAGCCCAGGCAGCGAGCCCAGAGCGATGGGCCATGCTCAGCGCCAGCCATAACGGCGGCTGCCTGATCGGCTGTTTGCACGCCGCACGCCCTTCAGTACTGCGATCTTGACTGCGGGACTACCGCCGCCGCCACAACACTTCGCTGCCGTGCTCGTGCCGTGCCAGCACACGCGCAATCACGAACAACAGATCCGACAACCGGTTCAGGTATTGCGGTACTTCCGGCGCAACGAATTCAGCGCGAGCCAGCGCCCACACGCGGCGCTCCGCACGCCGTGCCACCGTGCGCGCGAGGTGGCAGGCCGCCGCCGCTTGGCCGCCGCCCGGCAGGATGAAGTCCTTGAGCGGAGGCAGGCCGTCATTGAACGAGTCGAGGGCCTGTTCCAGCCGGTCGACGTACGCAGCGGTGATCGCCCGGTGGCCCGGAATGCAGAGCTCGCCGCCCAGGTCGAACAAGTCGTGCTGGATATCGGTCAACGTTGCCTTGACCGTCTCCGGCAGGTTCGGCACGGCCAGCACCACGCCCAACGAGCTGTTCGCCTCATCGACCGTGCCATAGGCCTCGACACGCAGGTGCTCCTTCGGGACACGCATGCCGTCGCCGAGGCCCGTGCTGCCGTCGTCGCCGGTCCGCGTGTAGATCTTGCTGAGTCGGTTGCCCATGTTCGATGCTTCTACCTGCTTATTTGCCGCTGCGTGCGCCCGGAGCGTAACGCATTGCGACATAGAGGCCACGATCGGGCGTGTTGTAGGAACGGGCCAGTTCGTAGTCTTCGTCCAGCAGGTTCTCGACGCGGCCAATCAATGCCAGGCGCGGCGTCACCTGCCATTCAGCGGTCAGGTTGGCGAGCACGTAACCGTCGAGCGTTGCGTCCGTGGGAAAGCCGAAGTCCTTGCGGTCGCCCGTCGCCAGCATGTCCAGACCGAGCAACACCGGTCCCACTGCGCGAGTCAGACTTAGCGTCAGGCTTTCTTCTGCACGACGCAGCAACGGCGAATCGTCAGACCGGTCGCGGGGCTCCTGGTAGATCGCCTCGACGCGGGCGTTCCAGAGATCGCCCGTGAACGCCCACGCGGCCTCCACGCCCTGGATGCGCGCCTCGGCCACGTTCTGGTTGACGCCGACGAACGGATCGAACGACACGACCGTGAAGTCGATGAGGTCGTCGATGTCCGTGTGGAACGCAGACAGCTCGAGGTTCTGCCGCAGCGTCAGGGCATGCCGCACGCCCATTTCATAGTTCTGCGAGCGCTCGGGTTCGAGATCGGGATTGCCGCCGTAACCGAACCGGTCGGTGGCGTCGGGAGCGCGAAAGCCACTGCCGGACAGCGCGTAAACCCGTGTGCGCTTCTCATTGAATGTATAGCCGTACTCCGCGTTCCAGGTGAGCGCGGTGCCGGCCGTTTCGTGATCGGTGTAGCCGAGCGCGAGCAGCGCCTGGTGCGGGCCGATCCTGAGGTTGTCCTGTGCAAAGACGCTCACCGAATCAGTGTCTGCCTTGAAGCCTTCGCCGAAGGACTCGCTGTTGGCGCGCTCGCTGAAATACATCGCGCCGACGCTCAGTCCGTGCACGCCAGCCGCTGTCCAGTCGTACTGCGCGTCAAACGAGTTGCGGTCGGTGTTCAAAAAGTCCGGCGACTGGTTCTGCTCGATCTCGTCCTCGAGGTGACTGACCGTGAAGCGCGCCTCACCCGGTCCGACCGGCACGCGCACATCCGCGGCGGTGGTCGACGTCACGAAGTCCTGGTCCACCGGCGTCAGGAAGAAGTCCGAATATTCCGACGTGCCTGACGTGCGCCAATGACGCAGCGTGACTGCGGCGGGCCCCACGTCGGCGCGCAGCGCCACGTTCGCGTTCAGGTTTTCATATCCGCGATCCACGGTGTCATCCGTGCGGGTCGGAAAACCATCGCTGTCGACCCACGCTACGCCGACGTCGAGGTCTGCCTTTTCGCCCAGAGCGACGCCGCCATTGA
Source organism: Gammaproteobacteria bacterium (assembly GCA_031404015.1). Lineage (GTDB taxonomy): Bacteria > Pseudomonadota > Gammaproteobacteria > Steroidobacterales > Steroidobacteraceae > RPQJ01. Next base: position 2,818 of record JANNGT010000194.1, read on the forward strand.
GGCTCGCTCGACGCGTGTCGTAGGCGCCATACCCTGCTTCCATTACCCAGCCGGTTTCCGAGCCTCGCCGCGTCACGATGTTGACCACGCCGCCGATGGCATCGCTGCCCCAGACCGCGGAGCGGGGACCCTTCACGACTTCGATGCGCTCGATCATGTCGGGCGAGATGTTCTGCAGCGCGGGCAGGCCGATCGTGCCCGGATTGATCCGGATGCCATCGACGAGCACCAGTGTGTGGTTGCTCTCGGCGCCGCGCACGAACAGGGCGGTCGGCTGGCCGGGTCCGCCATTGCGTCCGACATCGAAACCCGCATGAAATCGCAACAACTCGCTCACGTCGCCGGCGTTGCTGCGCTCGATGGTGTCGCGGTCGATCACGACGACCGGCGCGAGCACTTCGTCCGCGGGCGTGGGCACGCGCGTTGCGGTCACGATGACCGTGGTTTCGGGCTGCAGATCGTCGGCACGCGCGACAGGCGCTGCGATCAATGCTGTGCTCGACATCGCCGTGCCGAGCGCGACCCAGGTGTAATGAGAAAAGAAAAAATGCGACCGCGCGTCGGCGGTTTTCGACTTGGACATTGACTGCCACACCCCGTGCATGCGCCCTTGCGGACGCAATAAAAAATCCAGCAGATACGATGGAGTGGTGGCGGAGCGGGGGCGAAACCGATGGACGGAATGACGCCCGAGTTCCGGCCGTTCGCCCACCGCGAAGCTGGTCTCGACCGACGGGCCGGTCTCCGGGCTCTCGAGCGGGCCTTGCGACCCTGCCTGCATCCCCTTCCCACGCTTGCGCGCAGTGGGTGCCGGACCTTGCGGACCGGGCGATGCGGTTTCACTCGACTACCGTTGCGGGGGCAGCGCCGGAATCTGACCGGCTTCCCGTTCTCCCTGAGTTCTGCACTCGCGGGATCACCTGTCGGAGGCCGCACGGTAGGCAACGCGAGCGGTGATGTCAAGAACGCCGCGGTAGAATTGACGCGGACGCGCGCCAGCGCGTCGCATGCAACCGTGAACAGTATCCGGGGTTTCCGCCATGCCGCATTCCGAGTTCATGCAGATCGCGCTGGAAGCCGCCCGCGCCGCCGATGAAGTGGTGCGCCACTACTACCAGAGCAACCTGAAGATCACGATCAAGGCCGACAAGTCGCCCGTGACCGAGGCCGACGTCGAGACCGAAAAGGCGATCCGCTCGCACATCGCGGCGAAGTTTCCGTCGCACGGTTTTCACGGCGAGGAAACAGGCACGTCGGCGCTGGACGCGGACTACGTCTGGTTTGTGGACCCGATCGATGGCACCAAGGCGTTCGTGCGTGAATATCCGATGTTCTCGACGCAGATCGCATTGATGCACAAGGGTCGCCTGATCGTGGGCGTATCGTCTGCAGCCGTGTACGGCGAGCTCGCGTACGGCGAGATCGGCGTCGGCGCATGGCTGAATGGAAAACCGCTGCGTGTGAGCAGCATCGACTCGATCGAGAACGCCGCGCTTTCCACCGGCAACCTCAAGACGCTCGCGACCGGGCCGCGCTGGCCTGCGTTCGGCAAGCTCGTCGGCCGGTTGAGCCGCATTCGCGGTTACGGCGACTTCCTGCAGTACCACCTGCTCGCGTCGGGAAGGATCGACGCGGTGGTCGAATCGGACGTCAACATCCTGGACGTCGGCGCCTGCGCCGTGATCGTCGCAGCGGCGGGCGGAGAGTTCACTGACCTGGAGGGGCGGCCATTCACCCCGCAGAGCACCGGCGTGCTTGCGACCAACGGCAAGCTGCATCAACCGATATACGATGCGATCTACGCTTGATCACGCGGCATAAGGAGGCGACGGGCATGACGAAGAAAATCATTGCAGTGGCGGGCGCGACTGGCGCGCAGGGCGGTGGGCTCGCGCGCGCAATCCTCGCCGACACGAGCGGGGAGTTCGCGGTGCGTGCAATCACCCGCGATCCGAACTCGCCCAAGGCGAGGGCGCTGGCCGCAGCGGGCGCGGAAGTCGTTGCAGCCGACATCGCCGATCGTGCGGCCGTTGTACGTGCCTTCGCCGGCGCGTACGGGGCGTACTGCGTGACGTTTTTCTGGAATCATTTCTCGCCGGACCAGGAGCGCGCCGAGGCACATGCAATGGCCGATGCGGCCAAGCAGGGCGGCGTGCAGCACGTGGTGTGGTCGACGCTCGAGGACACCCGGCGCTGGATGCAGCTGGACGATGCGCGCATGCCGACGCTCATGGAGAAGTACAAGGTGCCGCACTTCGACGTGAAGGGCGAAGCAGACGACTACTTCCGCGCGACCGGCGTGCCGACGACCTGCCTGCTGACGTCGTTCTACTGGGACAATCTGATCCACTTCGGCATGGGGCCGAAGGCGGGGCCGGACGGCAAGCTGCACTTCGCCATGCCGATGGGCGACCGTCCGTTACCCGGCATCGCCGCGGAGGACATCGGTCGTTGCGCGTACGGTATCTTCAAGCGCGGTGGCGAATTCGCCGGGCGCACGGTCGGCATCGCAGGCGAGCATCTGACCGGCGTACAGATGGCTGCGGCTCTGACGCAGGCACTGGGCCGCGAGGTCGATTATCAGGCCGTGCCATTCGACGTCTATCGCGGCCTGGGTTTCCCGGGCGCCGAAGACCTGGGCAACATGTTCCAGTTCAATCACGATTTCGCTGCCGACTTCTGCGCCGCGCGCAGCGTCGAGCTGTCGCGCTCGCTCAACCCGCAGCTGCAAAGCTTTGCGAACTGGCTCGCGGAGCATGGCCGCGCAATTCCGCTCACGTGACGGCGCACGGTGGCAGCGTCATGAGCAGGGCGTGGGGGAGGGCCTGGCGTCCGTTCCGGACCTGTCCCGGCGCGCTTGGAAAGGCATTAACGCGCGCGCCGGGACAGGCCGGAACGCACGCCTGACGTCACGCGCCTGAGCAAGTCGCGGCCCGGGCGCCGCAACTTGCACGGCGCACGCAGCGTCGAGCAACCCGACGCGAACGGTTGCGCGACCACGGGGGCCAGACCGATCCGACTGCGACCGCCCAAAGCTGCGTGCGCCGTGCGCAGTCTTCGGTACGAAGACGCAGCTCAGGCGCCGCCTGCCGAGCGTTCGATTCGGGGCCTTTCCCGGAGCGCGTTTCTGCCTTTCCAAGCTCCGGGAAAGGCCCCGGATCGGACGCCACGAGGTGACTCTCCCAGTCTTCCTTCGACCGCTCGCGAGGACCGCATGGCACTGCGGGCGAGGCGGCTCACGCCGCGACGAACGTGCGTCCGTGCTCCCAGCGCAACTCCCGCACGGCGATGCCGTAGAGCTCGCTGATCGACTGCTCCGTCAGCGACTCTGCGCACGGTCCGCAATGCCAGCGACCGTCGCCGAACAGGAGCAGCGCCGTGTCCGCAAACCGCGCCGCAAGCCCGATGTCGTGCAGGCTCACGATCACGGTACGGCCGGCATCGGCCAGGCGCCGGAAGAGGCGCAAGACATCGAGCTGGTGCTGCGGATCGAGCTGGTGGATGGGCTCGTCGAGCAGGAACACGCTGGGATCCTGCGCAAGGATCGTGGCGATCGAAAGACGACGGCGTTCGCCTCCCGACAATGTAGCGATATCGCGCCGTCCGAGACCCGCGAGATCGACCGCTGCGAGCGCATCCTGCGCAGCCGCGCGATCAGCGTCGCTCTCCCACGACCAGAAGTCGAGGTGTGGGTGACGGCCGACGAGCACCGCCTCCAATGCTGTTGCGGGGAAAGGGTCTTCGACCAGCTGCGGCAGCAAGCCCAGCGTACGCGCGAGTTCACGGCGCGGCCATGAGGCCAGTGCACGGCCCGCGATCGTGACGTCACCGCGAGTCGGCGTGCGCAATCCCCCCAGTGTGTGCAGCGTCGAACTCTTGCCGGAACCGTTGCGGCCCAGGACCACGAGCATCGTGCCGGCCGCGACGTCGAGCGCAAGGTTCGTGACGAGCGTGCGGCCCGGTACGGCGACGGTGACGTCCCGGCAGTGGAGCGCGGGGGCCTCGCTCATCGGGTCCACCCGATTTCGGTGGCCGTCTGCGGACCCACCCGCATCGCATCGAGGCTGGTGGGGATGAAGGCGTCGCGCGCGCTGGTGGCGACGCGGCCGGCCATGATTTCACCGAACTGCTGCGGATACCGCGGATCGAGCTCGGGCTCGCCGAGTCCCGTCGGCGCAAGAGGTTGGTCTGTCGCGAGATCGTATTTGTCCGTGGCGCCCAGCGTGTGCAGCACCTCGTGCGCCACCACCACCTGGTTGCTGCCCGACGCATCGCGATGGCCGTACAAATGCGCGACCGCGATCAGCCCCTTGCTGAGCCCGACCGAGTCCGGCACCGGCGTCGAGTCACGGCTCATCGGTGAGTACAGCGCGAAGACCTGGATGTGCGGTGCCGGTAGCGTGTCGTTCCACGCAACGCGCGCGGCGTAGTAGCGCAACCTGAGGCTCCAGAGCATCACCCCCAGCATGCCGGGCCGCCCGTCCAGTTGTGGCGGTGGTGCGTGAGCGGCCTGCGAAACACGCACGCGCACCGGCTGCTCCAACGCAACGCCATGGCCCTGCGCTGCGTCCTTGAAAAACGCTTCGACGGCCGCAAAGTCCGTGGCCTGCAAGGCCTTGCTGTAGTTGCGCACGGACGGGTCGGTCGATTGCGCGATCGGATACACGGTGATGCGCAACGTGTCGTTCCAGTCTCTACTGCGCGAACGATCGAGCCATGCACCCAGTGCGACGAACACGAGCACGCCCACCAGCAGCCATAAACGCACCGTGCCGAGGAACGTCCGTGCAGCCATACCCTCTATTCCTGCGGCGAGCCGTGGGTCAAGGGTACAGGCGCGTCGCCTGCCACGGTCCTGGCGTAAACGCCGCGTCGCCTGCCGGACTCAAGGTGCGCGTCCAGCGCGCGCGGTCATGCACGCGAAAGGCGCCTTCGCACCACAATTCGACGGCTTCGAGCCAGAAGTGATAGCCGCCCCAATGCGGGGGCCGCGTCGGCGCGGTGCCGTGCTTCGCCGTCTCGATCGCGACACGCTTCAGCAGCGTTGCGCGGGAATCGAGCGGCTGGCTCTGCAGGCTGGCCCACGCACCGATGCGACTGTCGATGGCGCGCGAGGAAAAATACGCATCGCTTTCCTCGGGCGGGCAACGCACGACACGACCTTCAATGCGCACCTGCCGACTGAGCGTGTCCCAATGCAGCACTCCCGCGACGCGCGGATTGGCCGCCAGCTCGTGCCCCTTGCGGCTGTCGTAGTTGGTGAAAAACGCGACATACCCCAGGCCCGCGACCACTTTCTTGCACAGGACCACGCGGGCCGACGGTGCGCCGTCTGGCGTGACGGACGCCAGCACCATCGAATCGGGGTTCGGCTGCACTTTCTGTGCGCGGGCTTCGCGATACCAGGTCTCGAAGATCGGCATTGGATCGTCGGGCAAGGTCGAGGGCAGGGTTCCGGAGTGGGACATCGTGGGGCCGTCCAGCGAGCGGGGTGGGGATTATGCCCCAGCGGCAGCCAATCGCTTGCGGCACGAGCCATCCGACCGGTAAAAGGATTCGTCTCCCCTCGGCCCCGCCAGCATGAAGTCGCTCGCAGAACTCCGCGCCCGCCTCGACGTGATCGACCATGAAGTCCTGCAACTCGTGGCAGAGCGCCAGGCACTCGGCAAGCAGATCGCCGAGGTCAAGCGTTCGGCTGGCCAGGCCACGCGGGATTTCCGCCGCGAACGCGAGGTGCTGCTGCAGGCACGTCGCGATGCCGAAGCGCTCGGCGTGTCGCCGGCACTGGCCGAGGCGCTGTTGCAAGCGCTGATCCGCGGTTCATTGACGACGCAGGAGCAGGCGCGCGTCGTCTCGCAGGGACGCGGTACGGGGCGCAAGGCGCTGGTGATCGGCGGCCGCGGCAAGATGGGCCACTGGGTTGCAGACTTCCTGGCGGCGCAGGGCTTTGCCGTCACGGTGGCCGACCCAAGCGGAGCAGTGGCTGGGTACGAATACGTCGCCGACTGGCAGCAGTGCGACCTGCTGCACGACCTGATCGTCGTCGCCACGCCCATCCGCATCGCCAACGACGTGCTGGGGCAACTGGCCGAGCGCAAACCGCGCGGCATCGTCTTCGACATCGGCTCGCTCAAGACGCCGCTGCGGGCCGGGCTCGAGAAACTGCGGGCCGCAGGTTGCCACGTGACCTCCGTGCATCCGATGTTCGGCCCGGACACCGAGCTGCTGTCTGGCCGTCACGTCATCTTCATCGATCTGGGCGACCAGTCCGCGCTGGACGAAGCGCGCGCTCTGTTCGCATCGACCATGGCGGACCTCGTGGTGATGGGGCTCGATGAGCACGACCGCCTGATCGCGTTCGTGCTCGGTCTGTCGCACGCGCTCAACATTGCGTTCTTCACGGCCCTCGCCGAGAGCGGCGAGGCCGCGCCGCGCCTGGCACGCATGTCGAGCACCACCTTCGACGCGCAGCTGGATGTGGCGACGCGCGTTGCCGCGGAGAACCCCGACCTTTACTACGAGATCCAGAGCCTCAACGAATACGGTGCGCAATCGCTCAAGGCGCTGCAGTCCGCGGTCGACCGGCTGTGTCGCTCAGTCCACGACGGCGACGCCCCGGCTTTCGTCGCGATGATGCGCCAGGGCCACGAATACCTGCGCGTGCGTCAGGCCGCGCGGGAAGAAGCGAGTCGCTGAGCGCATGCAGGACGCAGGCGCACTGCAGGGAAGCGTGCTGGCGTGGTCCACTGGCCTCATGGCTGCGCGCACGTTGTCACAGTTGGCAGCGTTGCTCGCAACACCCCCGGCCGCGCCCGGTGAGGACCTCACAGGCACGTTGTTCCTGCTCGATCCCCGGCACGAATTGCGCTCGCTTGCCGCGGGCGACGGCACTGCGCCCGCAAGCGCGCTGCATTTTACCGACAGCCTCGCGGGCGTGGCCCCCGGCTACGGCACGCTGCACGCGCCGTGGGCCGGCCCCTATCAGGCGGCCGACCATGGCTTGCTCATCGCAGCCGAGGAAGGTTGCCGCCAGATCGCACTGTTGCCGTTGCCGCGCAGTGGCGGCCTCGCGGGCGTTTACAACATCGGCAGTCGCGGCGGACCCGTGCTGCTGTCGACGCTCGGATCCGCTTGGCTCGACCACGTCGCGGCACAGGCACTGGCAAGCGCCGAACGGCTCCTGCAGCGTGCCCGGTTGCTGCGTGCCGGCGTGGTTGATCCCCTGACGGGCTGGAACAGCCGCCACTACTTCCTGGCGCGCTTGCGTGAACAGGTGGCAGCCAGCACGCGACGCAAGGAACCTGCGACGTGCCTGGTGATCGACGTCGACGGACTCGGTCGACTCAACGATCGGCGCGGAATCGCGGCGGGCGATGCTGCGCTGTTGGAGATCGGTTCGCTGATCGAGGCGCAGGTGCGCACGAGCGACTCGTTCGCTCACCTGGGCGAAGATGAATTCGCAGCCATGCTGCCCGCGACCTTGCCGCAACATGCCACGCTTCTGGCAGAACGGATCCTGGCTGGCGTTCGCGCGGGATCAGTCGATGCGGCGCGGGGCGGTGGTACGGCGCGCGCGAGCCTGCGGGTTTCGATCGGCATCGCAGGCCTCGATCCGCTGGGCCCGGGTAACGGCAGGGACACCAAGGCCGTCGCGGACGAGTGGCTCGCACGAGCGCACGCTGCGTTGCACCAGGCGAAGCGCGCGGGCGGCGATCGCTGGCTCGCCGTCTAGTTCCGCTGCCGCAGCATCAACAGCAGGAAGATCGGCACGCCGACCAGTGCGGTCAGCGCTCCGACCGGCAACTGCCGGGGAGCAAGCAATACCCGCGAGGCGAGGTCGGCCGTCATCAGCACGAGGCCCCCGAGCAATGCCGATCCTGCGAGCACGGTGCGCTGGTCATTGCCCAGTGCGAGGCGGACGAGATGTGGCGTCACGAGACCCACGAAGCCGATGCTGCCCGCCGTGCTGACGGCGCAACCTGTCAACAGCGAACTCAGCACGAACACGATGCTGCGCAAACGGCGCACGTCGAGTCCGACCGTCGCTGCGATGGTTTCGCCGCGGGCCAACACGTTCAGTGGCCGCCCGAGTGCGACGCAGAACGCAGTGGCCCCCGCGAGCAGCGCCAGGAGCCAAGCCCAGCGATCGCTGCGGGAAAGGTCGCCCAGCAGCCAGAACACCATTCCGCGCAAGCGGGTGTCATCGCTCATGGCCAGCAGCAGGCTGACGATCGAGCCCGCGCCCGCGGCGACGACCACGCCGGTCAACAGCAGTCGTGTCGGTGTCCAGCCGCCACGGCCCTGCGCCAACGCGAAGACCAATGCACACGCCGCGAGTGCCCCGGCGCCAGCTGCGACATCGACCATCGCTGCAGACAGGCCCGCCATGAGGGCGAGCAGCGCCGTCACGGATGCGCCGCCAGAGACGCCGAGCACGTAGGGGTCGGCCAGCGGATTGCGCAACAGCACCTGCAGCAGCGCGCCCGCCAGTCCGAGCAGGCCGCCAACGGCGAACGCCGTGAGCGCGCGTGGCATGCGCAGCCCCATCACGACGTCACGGGCCAGCGAGGCGTCGGCCTGCCACAAGGCCTGCCAGACAGCGGACGGCGCGACGTGCACGCTGCCGAGCATCAGCGACAGCAGCAGCAACAGCAGCGTCGCTGCGCCCAGCGCCGTGAAAACTGGTATGAGAGGTAGTCTGTGCAAGCGGGCCCCCGGAACTGCGGGAAGGGTAGGGAAGCGGGGCCGGGGCCACAAGCCGGACCGCTTCGACCGCTGCTTTGTGCCTGTGCCTGCAATGTGAAAAAATCAAGCGTTACGAGACCTTACAGAGCCCATGAGCGACTACATCGACAGCCAGGGATTTCGCGCCAATGTCGGCATCGTCCTGATGCGCGACGGGGGCGAACTGTTCCTGGGCGGTCGCCGGGACGGGCGTGGCTGGCAATTTCCGCAGGGCGGCGTGCAGCGCAACGAGCAGACCGAGGACGCCCTTTACCGTGAATTGCACGAGGAAGTGGGGCTGCAACGTGCCGACGTCGAGCTGGTTGCGAGCACCAGCCGCTGGCTGCGCTATCGGCTGCCAAATCAGTACGTGCGCCGTCGCGGCAACCCGGTCTGCATCGGCCAGAAGCAGCGCTGGTTCCTGCTCCGCATGCTCGGCGACGACTCCCTTTTCAACTTTGCGGCCACGAACGAGCCAGAGTTCGACCAGGGCCGCTGGGTCGATTACTGGGCGCCCGTGCGCGAAGTGATCTATTTCAAGCGCGCGGTGTACGTTCGGGCACTCCAGGAACTCGGCGAGCAGGCGTTTGCCGGGGGGCCGCCCCCACGACCCGAGTGGCTCACGAACGAGTTGCTGCGCAGTCCCCAGCCGCAACTGACGCGGCGCCGGAGACGCATGGCAAGCGCTGCGCGCGGTGGCGAGGATGAGGCTGTGGCCGCGAGCGCATTGGCGCAGGCAACGTCGCAGGGCACCGAAAAGTGACCGAGGCACCGGCTGGCGAAGCCCGGCTGCAACCGCGGTGGTGGTACGCCGCGCTGGGCGCGGTGGTGCTGGCAGCGCTCGTCGGTTGGATCGGGTACGGCCAGGGGCAGCGCAATGCTGGACATGACGCCACCGCGGATGCAGAGCGGCGCGCCCTGGTGGAGGGCCAGCTCGAGCAGCTCGAGTTCGAAAACAAGCAGATGCACGCAAAAGTGGCTGAGCTCGAAATGGCCCGGCGCCTGGATCGCGACGCCTACGGCCAGGTCGAAAGCACCTTGGGCGACCTGCAGTCCCAGCTTGCGCGGCAAAGCGACGACCTCGCTTTTTACCGCAGCATCGTCTCACCGACAGACGGTATCCAGGGCCTGCGTATCCAGCGCTTCGAGGTGCTGCCCAGCGAAAAGTCGCGCGAAGTGCGCCTGAAGCTCACGCTGGTGCAGGCCATGCGGCACGAGAGCGTCGTCTCAGGGCTGGCCCAGATCACCGTCCTGGGCATGAAAGATGACGCCCCGGCCCGATTTTCGATCGGCGAACTGCTGGGCAAGCCGCGCGCGCAGTTGCCGTTCTCCTTTCGATATTTCCAGACGATCGAGCAGACTGTCGCCCTGCCGGAGGGGTTTCGACCATTCGAGACCTCGGTCGAGGTCACTTCGAGCAAGTTACGGTCGCCCGTGCAGCAGTCATTCCCGTGGAAAGTCGCAGGCGAACCCGTCGCCGCGCTTTGAGCGCAGGGGCAGGTACGCTACTATCACAACCATGATCGAAGCCACTGCGCTGAACGAGACGGCCGATGCCGCCCTGCTGGTCTTTACCGATACGGCCGCCGCCAAGGTGAGCGAGCTGATCCGCGAGGAAGGCAATCCCAACCTCAAGCTGCGCGTCTTCGTGTCGGGCGGCGGCTGCTCCGGATTCCAGTATGGCTTCACGTTCGACGAGAACGAGGAAGCCGATGACACCTGCGTCGAAAACCAGGGTGTGCGACTGCTGGTCGATCCGATGAGTTTCCAGTACCTGACGGGCGCGGAGATCGATTACCGCGAAGACCTCGAGGGCGCGCAGTTCGTGATCCGCAATCCGAACGCCCAGACCACGTGCGGTTGCGGCTCCTCGTTCTCCGCCTGATTCGCTGAGCGCCGCAATGGTCAGTCGACTGCCCGACGTCCTCGCGGCGGTCGATCTCGGTTCCAACAGCTTTCACATGATCGTGGCCCGTTATCAGCACGGGCAACTGGTTGTGCTCGATCGCCTGCGGGAGATGGTGCGACTTGCAGCAGGCCTCGACGAAGATGGCCGGCTCAGCCGCGAATCGACACAGCGCGCGCTGCAATGCCTGGAACGGTTCGGGCAAAGGCTGCGCGACATGCGCGCCGACGCGGTGCGCGTGGTCGGCACCAACACCTTGCGCCAGGCTAAACGACGCGGCGCGTTCCTCGAGCGCGCGCGTGATGCGCTGGGTCATCCCATCGAAATCATCTCGGGGATCGAGGAGGCGCGTCTGATCCACCTGGGTGTCGCGCATACGACGCCCAACGAAGGCGGCCATCGACTGGTGGTAGACATCGGCGGTGGCAGCACCGAACTCATCATTGGCGAGGGTCTGGCGGCCAAGCGACTCGAGAGCATGTACATGGGCTGCGTGAGCCTGAGCGCGCGGTTCTTCCCCGACGGTGAGATTACTGAAAAGCGCATGAAACGCGCCCGCACCGCCGCGCATCTGGAACTGGAACCGGCCATCAACCGCTTCAAGCGCGCTGAGTGGGACTACGCGTACGGCGCGTCCGGAACGCTGCACGCCGTTGCAGACACGCTGCGCGAACACGATCCCGCCGCGGTGCACATCGATCGTGTCGGTCTGGAGTGGCTGCTGCAGGAAGTCTTGCGCGCCGGCCAGGCGTCACGCCTGAAGCTGCCCGGGTTGTCGCCCGAGCGACAAGAGGTACTGCCGGGCGGCCTCGCGATCCTGCTTGAAATTTTTGACCGACTCGGCATCGAGACGATGCGTGTCGCCGATGGCGCGCTGCGCGAAGGCCTGCTGTACGACCTGCTCGGGCGCCTCACTGACGAAGACGCGCGCGTGCGCAGTGTGCGTGCGATGGAAGGACGTTTTCACGTCGAGGCGGCGCAGGCGGATCGGGTCGAGGCGACCGCCCTCGCATTCCTGCGTCAGGCGCGCCAGGACTGGGGCCTCGACGATCCGCTCGCCGAGCCGATGCTGGGCTGGGCCGCGCGCCTCCACGAAGTGGGGCTCGACATCGCGCACTCGCAATACCAGCGCCATGGCGCCTACTTGCTGCAGCATGCCGATCTGCCTGGCTTTCCAAGTCACGAGCAACAGTTGCTGGCGGCGATCGTCGGTGGTCACAGGCGCAAGCTGGTGCTCACTGCGCTCGACGACCTGATGCCGCCGTGGCACGTGCAGGCGCTTTACCTGATCGTGTTGCTGCGGCTTGCCGTGCTGCTGCACCGGGGACGGGGGCCGCGCTCACTGCACGACATCGGTTTGCATGCCAAAGGCAAGCAGGTGGACCTGGCGTTTCCGCGCGGGTGGCTCGACGAGAACCCGCTGACTGCGCTCGACCTGGAGCAGGAAGCCGAATACCTGGCCCCGGCGGGGTTCAGGCTGAAAGTCAGCTGAGGAAGTGACTCGTGACTAGTGA
>JANNGT010000195.1:0-3613 GCA_031404015.1 Gammaproteobacteria bacterium
CGGGCCGAGGCCGCCGGCAGCGGACACGACGACGCCGTGCAGCGGCTCGAAGCCGGTGTGGCGAGAGCTGCGCGCCTGGTCGAACAGTTGCTGGCGCTGGCGCGTGAGGAACGCGACGGCATCCGCGAACACGCGCCCGTGGTCTTGTCGGACCTGGTCCGCGAGGTGATCGAGGAGATGCTGCCGCTGGCGGACAAGCGTGGCATCGACCTCGGCATGGAGCGAGCGGATGTCGTCCAGGTTGCTGGCGATCGCGAGGCGCTGCGCGTGCTGGTCCGCAACCTGCTCGACAACGCCATTCGCTACTCGCCCGCGGACGGTCGGGTAGACGTGTCCGTGGAACGCGCGGACGGCCCCCCACGGCAGGCCGTGCTGATCGTTGCCGATGGTGGCCCTGGCATCCCACCGCCCGAACGGGAACGGGTCTTCGATCGCTTCCATCGCGTGCCTGGCACCGCGTCCCCCGGCAGCGGCATCGGCCTCGCGCTGGTGCGGTCGATCGCTGTGCATCACCACGCGCAGGTCCGCCTCGGCGAGGGTCCGGACGGACGTGGGCTGCGGGTACACGTCGGGTTTCCTGCGCTCGATCCGCCTTAAGTCCACCTTAAGTCTCCCGGTCCACGATCACTCCAGGCTCCGCGGTCCTGCCGCGGCTTACCGCTTGTAAGGAGTCAGAAATCGTGAACACCCGAGCCCTGTTTCGTCATCCGTTGCTCGCCGCCACACTCGGCGCAGCCGTCGTTGCACTGCCGGCCAGCGCGCTCTACCTGTACGGTTCGGGCCACGAAGCCGAAGCCGCGGGAACACCCGCCGTCGTCGCCACCCTGCCCACGACAGGCGCGCCAGCGCGCAGCCCGGCGCTGGTCGTTACGGGACTGCCTGATTTCAGCCAGCTCGTGCAGGCCTACGGCCCGGCCGTGGTCAACGTCAGCGTCCGTTCCAACGTGAAGACCGCTGGTCGAGGGCGCCTGCCGCCGGGCATGGACGAGGACAACCCGTTGTTCCGGTTCATGCCACCCGGCAATGGCGGCGCGCCGATGCGTGGCGAGGGCTCGGGTTTCATCGTCAGCGCAGACGGCATCATCCTCACCAATGCCCACGTCGTGGATGGCGCACAGAAGGTGACGGTCAAGCTCACCGACCGCCGCGAGTTCGAGGCCCGCGTGCTGGGCTCGGACGCGAAGAGCGACGTGGCCGTGCTGAAGATCGACGCGAGCAACCTGCCGGTCACCAAGCTCGGCGACCCGCGCACGCTGCAGGTGGGGGAGTGGGTCGTCGCCATCGGCTCGCCGTTCGGCCTCGAGAACACCGTCACCGCGGGCATCGTGAGCGCGAAGGGACGCAGCCTGCCCGACGACACGTACGTCCCGTTCATCCAGACCGACGTTGCGGTCAACCCGGGCAATTCCGGCGGCCCGCTCTTCAACCTGCGGGGCGAGGTGGTCGGCATCAACTCGCAGATCTACAGCCGGTCCGGCGGCTACCAGGGCCTGTCGTTCGCGATTCCGATCGACGTCGCGATGAACGTCGGCAAGCAGTTGCAGACGCAGGGACACGTGACCCGCGGCAAACTCGGCGTCGGCATCCAGGACGTGGACCAGGCGCTGGCTGAGTCGTTCGGTCTTGAGGTGCCGCGCGGCGCGCTCGTCTCGAGCGTGGAAAAGGGCGGCCCGGCTGCGAAGGCGGGACTGCGCGAAGGCGACGTCATCCTCTCATTCGACGGGCAAGCGATCGATTCAGCCGGACAGTTGCCGTCGGCCGTCGCGGCCACCGATCCGGGCAAGGCCGTGGGCGTGCAGGTGTGGCGCGACCGCGCGAGCCGCGAGTTCAGCGTCAAGCTCGGCCAGACGACCGAGGGTGAAGCCGTTGCGGCGGCCGACGGCACTGCTGCCGGACGTCTCGGCATGATGGTGCGACCGCTGTCCCCCGAGGAGAAGCAGCAGACGGAGCTGACCGACGGCCTCGTCGTCGAAGACGTCGAAGGTGCTGCCGCGGAGGCGGGCGTGCGGCCCGGCGATATCGTCATCGCGGCCAACGGCACGTCCGTGAAGAGCGTCGAGCAACTCCGGTCAGTGGTGTCCGGCTCGAAGAGCCATGTCGCGCTGCTGGTGCAACGTGGCGAGGCGCGGGTGTTCGTGCCCATCGAACTCGGCTGACCACGCGTAGCGGCGGGATTCCACGTGAGTCCCGCCGCTGCGTAATCCGGGGACTCATCGGCTGGACATTGGTCCGCAGCCTGGCTGATTGTAGACTCCGACCATGACGTGCCTGATCGACAGTCTTGGCCATCCCGTGAGCGGCGCCACCGCCGTCGCCATCGACCACTATGAACAGGCCGCGCACGAGTTGCGCTGCCTGATCGGCGATCCGCTCGCAAGCATCGACCGTGCCCTCACCGAGGCGCCGGGCATGTCAATCGCCCACACCTTGCGCGCCTGGTTGCACCTGCTCGGCACCGAGGCACCGGCGCTTGAGACCGCGCGCGAGGCTGCCGCGGCTGCGGTGCAACACGCCGCCACGGATCGCGAACGCCTGCATGCACGCGCCGCCGCACTCGTCGCCGCCGGCCGCTGGCGCGAAGGCGCGCGAATACTTGAGGACCTGTCGGCACAGCATCCGCGCGACCTGCTCGCGCTGCAGGCCGGCCACCAGGTGGATTTCTTCACCGGTGATTCGCGCATGTTGCGCGACCGCGTCGCGCGCGCGCGGCCGCACTGGAACGAGGCGATGCCGGGCTACCATGCAGTGCTCGGCATGCACGCGTTCGGGCTCGAGGAGACCGGCGACTACGCTCAGGCCGAGCGCACCGGCCGGCGGGCGATCGAGTTGCAGCCGCGAGACACCTGGGCCTGGCATGCGGTCACGCATGTGCACGAGATGCGCAACGCGCCGCAGGACGGCATTGCCTGGCTCGAGCCGAACGCGGCGCACTGGTCGCTCGACAGCTTCTTCGCGGTACACAACTGGTGGCACCTGGCGCTGTTCAAGCTCGAGCAGGACCGGCATGACGATGTGCTGGCGATGTACGACGCGTCGATCGGCGGGCCGGGCTCAGGTGTCGTGCTCGACATGCTCGACCAGAGCGCACTGCTGTGGCGCCTGGCGCTGCGCGGCGTCGACGTTGGCAAGCGCTGGGAGCCACTGGCCGAACGCTGGGCGCCGCATGCCAGTGCGGGCAACTATGCCTTCAACGACCTGCATGCCATGATGGCCTTCGCAAGCGCCGGGCGCAGCGAGCTCGCTGCGCAGCTGCGCGAGTCGCAACGCGCCGTGCTTGCCAGCGATGGCGACAACCGCGCCTTCACCGCCGAAGTTGGCGAGGCGGCAACGCGCGCCGTGCAGGCGTTCGTGGCGGGTGACCACGCGACGGTCGTCGCGCTACTGCGGCCAGTCCGCTCCAGCGCCCACCGCTTCGGCGGCAGTCACGCCCAGCGCGACGTGCTTGACCTGACGCTGATCGAGGCGGCGCTGCATAGCGGCGATCGGCCCCTTGCAGCGGCGCTCGCGGCCGAGCGGGCCGCCTTGCGGCCGGCGAGCCCGCTCGTGCAGCGCTTCCTCGCGCGATCCAGCGGGGCGTAACGGAATACAACTACTGCCCTTCCCGACGGATGGG
>JANNGT010000196.1:0-5734 GCA_031404015.1 Gammaproteobacteria bacterium
TCGCGCTTCCACGCCAGCGCCGCCGCGTCGCGCCCACGCGAGGTGATCCCCGCCTAACCCCTGACCCCTCCATGAAAGTCTTGATCATCGGCTCCGGCGGCCGCGAGCATGCCCTCGCCTGGAAGGTTGCGCAGTCGTCGCGCGTCTCGCAGATTTTCGTCGCCCCGGGCAATGCCGGCACGCGTCTTGAAACCAGCACGACCAACATTGACATCGCCGCCGACGATGTCGCCGGCCTGCTCGCCTTTGCACAGCGCGAAAAGATCGATCTCACCATCGTGGGTCCGGAAGGCCCGCTCGTCATCGGCTTGTGTGATCAATTTGCTGCAGCCGGCTTGCGGTGCTTCGGCCCCGGCAAACTCGCGGCCCGCCTCGAAGGCTCCAAGGCCTTCACCAAGGATTTTCTGCAGCGCCACGGCATTCCCACCGCAGCGTATGCCAAGTTCACGCGCGACAACTTCGACGCCGCCTGGATCCGTGCGCAGCACGCGCCGCTGGTCGTCAAAGCGGACGGCCTGGCGGCCGGCAAGGGCGTGGTCATCTGCGCCACGCAGGATGAAGCCGTGCAGACCGCGCAGGACATGTTCGCGGGCCGCTTCGGCACGGCCGGCGATCTCGTCGTGATCGAGGAATTCCTCGAGGGTGAGGAAGCGAGCTTCATCGCCATGGTGGACGGCAAGCACGTGTTGCCTCTCGCCACTTCGCAGGACCACAAGCGCCTGCGCGATGCGGATGAAGGCCCCAACACGGGCGGCATGGGTGCGTATTCGCCGGCGCCCGTCGTCACGCCTGAGATGCACGACCGGATCATGCGCGAAGTGATGCTGCCCACGGTGGCGGCCCTGGCGCGTGAAGGCACGCCGTATCTCGGATTCCTGTACGCGGGCATCATGATTCACCCCGACGGCACACCCAACGTGCTCGAGTTCAACTGCCGCTTCGGCGATCCCGAAACGCAGCCGATCCTCGCGCGCATGCGCTCCGACCTGACATCGCTGTGCGAGGCTGCGCTCGACGGCAAGCTCGAAGGCGTGCAGGTCGACTGGGATCCGCGCGCAGCAGTCGGCGTCGTGATGGCCGCCGGTGGCTACCCGGACGACGTGCGCAAGGGCGACGAGATTCACGGCATCGACGAAGCCGCAAAGATGCCGGGCAAGATTTTCCACGCGGGCACGACCTTGAACGACGCGGGCAAGGTCGTCACGAGCGGTGGCCGCGTGCTGTGCGCGGTAGGCTTGGGCACTACTGTGCGCGCCGCGCAGAAGCAGGCATACGAACTGGCGGGCACGATCTGCTGGGAAGGCCTGCAGTACCGCAAGGACATCGGCTACCGCGCCATCGCGCGCGAGTAGTCGCGCAGGCAACGACCCATGGGCAAACACAAGTTTCACCTGCGCACTGCCGAGAAACGCGTTCGTCGCCGCACGCGCGCTGCCCTGAGCCGCCTGCTGGCGTCGGCAAGCGGTGGTAGCCGCGGCGGCGGCCGCACGCAGCTTGACGCTGCATCGATCCGCAGCGTGCTGGTCACGCGGCTGAATGGCCGCATGGGCAACACCCTGTTCCTGACGCCGCTCATCACGGCCATCCACGAGGTGCTGCCACACGCAGCGATCGACGTCCTCGGCAGCTACGCGGACGGGGCCGACGTGCTGGGCGGCCTGCCAGGCCTGCGCAACGTGATCACGTTGCCGCACATGGAGTGGTGGAACCTCCGCACGTCGCTGCGCACACTGCGTGACTATCGGTCCCGCGAGTACGACCTCGTCGTCGACCCCGTGCCCAATTCCTCCAGTGGCCGCATCGCGCTGCTCCTGTGCCGCGCGCGCTGGCGCCTCGGCTTCACCGACGAGGAACAATGGCTGCGACTCGACTTCGCCGCGGATCTGCCCCCGGGCGTGCGCCACGAGGCGTTGCGCCCGCTGGCGCTGATGCAGCAGGCGTTCGGCTACCAGTTCGAGCCGGGTGCACCGCGCCTGCGGGTGGCCAACAGCGCGGACGAATACGCTGCGGGCGCGCGGCTGCTCGCCGAGCGGCGTCTCGTGGCAATCCGCCGAACGGCACCGGATTGGCCGACGATTGGCTTCTTTGCCAGCGCGCGCGGCAAAAAGGACCTCGGGCCGGACTGGTGGCGTGACTTCTGGTCGGCCTATCTCGAACTGCGGCCGGAGACCGCTCCGCTCGAGGTGCTGCCGGCTGCCGACCATCCCCCGGTCGATCCGCAGTTCGCGACCGTGCATTGCCGATCGCCGCGCATGCTCGCGGCGACGCTCAGGCACATCGACCGCTTCTTCAGTGCTGATACTGGACCGATGCATCTCGCGAGCGCGGCGGGGGTGCCGACGATCGCGTTCTTCGAGCGCTCGAATCCAGCCGCCTTCGGGCCCATCAAGCCCACCGACTGCGTGCTCAGGATCGCGGGCATGACGCCGCGGCAAGTGGCCGGGGCCTGCGCCGGAATCGTCGGGGTCTGCTGACGGCTACGAACGTCCGCGCCGGATACGTTCCACCAACGCACTGGTGGACTTCTCTGCCAGCAGCGGCACCAGCGCAACCCGACCGCCTTCCGCCTCGACCAGCTCGCGACCGACGACGTTCTCGAGCGCGTAGTCCTGACCCTTGACGAGGACATGCGGGCGCACGGCGCGCAGTGTCTCGAGTGGCGTGTCCTCGTCGAAGACCGTGACGGCGTCGACGCAAGCCAGCGCGGCCAGCAGCGCAGCACGCTCGGCGGCTGGCACGATTGGCCGCTCCGGCCCCTTCAGCCGGCGTACGGACTCGTCGCTGTTGATCGCGAGCACCAGCACGTCGCCCTCCCGCGCCGCAGCGTGCAGCAGCGACAGATGGCCCGAGTGGAGCAGGTCGAAACAGCCGTTGGTAAGGACGATGCGCTTGCCAGCCACCCGCCAGCCCGCGGCGCGAGCCGTCAATTCAGGGCGGCTCAGCACCTTGCTGCCAGGCTGTTCGCTCAGCGCGCTGCGGATGCGCGCAGGCTCGATCGCGACCGCACCGACCTCACCGACCGCGAGACCCGCGGCGACATTGGCAATCTCCATGGCCTGCGTGATGTCCGCGCCACCGGCGAGCGCGACGCCAAGCACGGCAACCACCGTGTCGCCCGCACCCGTGACGTCAGCTACCGCGCGCCGCACCGCAGGCACGTGCTGCTGCGTGCCGTCGGCCGAGACCAGCAGCATGCCGCGATCGCTCAGCGTAACCAGCATCGCGTCGAGCTGGGCCGCCGCAATAAACGACAGCGCGACCGCGGCGATCGTCGCGTGATCGTCCGGATCGAGCGATCGGCCGGAGGCAGCGGCCAGTTCGCCAAGATTGGGCGTAAGCAGGGTCGCGCCGCGATACGCGACGAGATCACGTCGCTTCGGGTCGACAAGGACGGCGCAGCCGATCTTGCGCGCGGCGTCCATCAGGACTGCGAGGGCGGCATCCGTCAGCACGCCTTTCGCGTAGTCGCTGAGGATGATGACGTCCGGCTGCGGTCCAGCCTGCAGTTGCTGCAACAGTTGCGCCGAAAGCTCCGGCTCGCAGGGTTGGGAGTCCTCCCAGTCCAACCGCAGCATGTGCTGCGCATGCCCCAGCACACGGAGCTTGCGGGTGGTACGCCGCGCAGGGTCGGTGAGCACGCCACGCGTGTCGATGCCGGCCTGCGCGCATTCCGCCAGCAGTCTCCGACCCGTCTCGTCGTCGCCAATGCGACCGCCGAGCGCGACTCGCCCACCCAGCGCGGCGACCTGTCGTGCAACGTTGGCGGCACCGCCGAGACGATACTCGACATCGCGTACCCGCACGACCGGCACCGGCGCCTCCGGCGAAATGCGGTCAACCGGGCCGTGCACGTACACGTCCAGCATCAGATCGCCAACGACCCACACCTCGCGCCCGCGGCAGCCATCGAGGATTTCGACCAGCGTACGGTGCGTGCCGGACGGCAGGCCGTGCGTCATCGCACGACCTCCCCGCGCAGCATTGCGTCTATCGATTCGCAGATCGCGTGGATGCACAGTGCATGCACTTCCTGGATGCGTGCGGTGGTGAGGGACGGAGCCTCGATGACGATGTCGGCCAACGACGCGAGCGGCCCTGCCGCGGCGCCGGTGAACGCGACCACGCGGCAGCCGAGCGCGCGAGCCGTGCGCGCCGCCTCGACCACGTTCGGCGACTTGCCGCTCGTGCTGATGCCGAAGAAGACATCGTGCGGCTGCGCCAGTGCTTCGACCTGGCGGGCAAAGACCCGGTCGTAGCCGTAGTCATTGGCCAGCGCGGTGACAGTGGCCGACCCGGCCACCAGGGCGAGCGCAGGCAAGCCGCGCCGTTCGTCACGATACCGGCCGACCAGCTCCGCGACGAGATGCTCGGCGTCGGCTGCGCTGCCGCCGTTGCCGCAGGCAAGCAGCTTGTTGCCACGTTCGAAACACGCATGCAATTCGCTGGCGACCCGCGCGACGGTCGCCGGCAGGCGCGTGGCGGCATCCTGCATGACGCGGGCGTGGTCGGCAAAAATCGCGGCAATGTCGGTCATGGTCGGTTGCTTCCGTCGGTAGCGCGATCGGTCACCAGTTCGCGCGCCAGTGCGTACAGGTCATCGTAGACACGAACCCCGTCCTGCGACAGTGCCCGGGCCGATGCGACTCCCTTGCCCGTCCGCACCAGCACGGCCGCCACGCCCGCACCAAGGGCGGCCTCGAGGTCGCGTGCAGCATCACCCACGACCAGCGTCTGCGCGCGAGGAATGCCGGACGCGGCCACGGCCGCGGTGATCAGGCCCGGCGCAGGCTTGCGGCAATCGCAGGCCCCATCCGGCGCATGCACGCAGGCGAAGATCGCATCGATACGGCCACCCGCGGCGCGCGCCTCACTCGTCATGCGGGCATGCACCAGTTCGAGATCCTGCGGGGTCATCAAGCCACGGCCCACGCCCGACTGATTGGTCGCGACCGAGATCCGGCAACCCGCGCGGGCCAGCAATGCCAGCGCCTCGAGGGCACCGGGAATCCAGCGCCAGGCTTCCGGCCGTGTGATGTAACCGTGCTGCGGCGCCTCTTCATTGAGCACGCCGTCGCGGTCGAGGATCAGGTGTGTGTACTGCAAGACCGGCCCGCATCAACGGTACTGGTCGGCCGCTGCGAGATACCCATCGACATAGCGACGGACGCCGTCCTCGATCGAGGTGAACGGCCGGTCATAGCCCGCGTCACGCAGCTTCTGCATGCGCGCCTCGGTGTAGTACTGGTAGTTCGGGCGGATCGCCTCGGGCATGGGTATGAATTCGATGCGTGCAGGAACGCCGGCCGCGGCCGCAATGGCGCCAGCCAGATCCGCAAAACTGCGCGCACGGCCGGAACCGAGGTTGAACACACCATTGACCTCCGGATGATCGAGCAGCCACAGGATGACGTTCACGCAGTCTTCCACGTAGACGAAGTCGCGCATCTGCCCGCCGTCCGGATAGTCCGGATGGTGCGAGTTGAATAGCGTCACCGGCTGGCCAGCCGCAACGAGCGGGTACTTCTGCGCCACGACGCTCTGCATCGTGCCCTTGTGATACTCGTTCGGTCCGTAAACGTTGAAGAACTTGAGCCCCACCCATTGCGGCGGCGCGCGCTGGCCCTCCGCGATGCCGGCCACGAGCCGACGGTCGAAGTAATGCTTGCTCCAGCCGTAGGCGTTCAGTGGCCGCAGCCGCGCGAGTGCCGCGGGCTGCTGGTCATCGTCGAATCCC
>JANNGT010000197.1:0-2702 GCA_031404015.1 Gammaproteobacteria bacterium
GCCGGCGGTGGCGGCGCCGCCCTCGGAGAACGGCTGCGAGTAGACCTTGCCTGCGCCGACGACGCGGGCGTAGTGGATGGCACCCAGCGACGCCAGATTGAAGGTGCCATCGTTGATGGTGCCTACGCCCACCATCGGCGAAATGAGCCAGCCGCCGACCAGCGCACCAACGATACCGACAATCACGTTCAGCAGAACACCCTGCCGTGCATCGGTACCGGCGATCAGCGAGGCGATCCACCCGATGACGCCGCCGACTACCAACCAGATCAGAATATTCATTCGTTCCTCCTTTAACCGAGCGCGTGTTTCCGGCATGCAGGTTCGCTCGGCCCATCCCACCAACGATGTCGGACGCTTGCCGAATCAGACGTCAGTGTGCGCGCCGCTTTAGGAATTTTGCTGAAACGCATCGCACCGTAGGACAGGTCCGTCCGTGAATGCACCGGATGTCTGGAGTTGCCGTTGCGCTGCGTGAGTCATGGTCTCGGCCGGCGCACTGCGGCGCTGCGAACTACATGGAGTTGAAGACAATGGCTACAAAGACAGTGCTTATCGCTGCCGCGGTCCTGGGCCTCGCGCTCGGCGCGGCCGGCTGCAACAAGCAGGAATCCGTGGGGGAAGTCCGCGAAGACGTCGCGGAAGCCAAGCAGGAGGCGAACGAGAACGTTGCTGAGCAGCAGGCAGACGCCGTGGCCACGACCGAAGACGCGGTTGAAGATCGAGCCGAGGCGGATTACGACGTCGCCATTGCCAAAGCGGACGGCGATCGCAAGGTTGCCAAAGAGGCATGCGACGCGTTGAGCAGTGACGCGCAGGAAAACTGCAAGCGTCAGGCGGAGCAGCAGTATGACTCGGCCAAGGCGCAGGCACAGGCCCAGCTTGATACGGCCAAGAACAATGGTTCCGCTGCGGGCACAAGCATCACGGACGCGACCGGCGGTGCGACCGACACGAACGACACGGCGCCTGACCCGCGCAGCTGAGTTCGCTTACAGCGCGCGGCCCGCGCCGGTGCAGCGTTCAGCTCACTGGCGTCGGGGCCGGCGCGACTTCGACCGCAACACGCTCGAAGTCCAGGTTGACTGCCTCGATCTCGCCGCGAGTCGACTCCCTCCACGCCGCACCCATGGACTCGATCCAGGCCCGGAGTGAGGTCAGGTTTCTTCGCGCCGCGGCCGAGTGGGAACCCCCGCCTTCGACCTGAACGGTCAACCCAACGCCACCCTCAGCGTCGCGCAGGCGCACTGCGACCCGACGCAAAGTCCTTTCGGCCAGTAATGTTTCAACGACGCGATAGGCCGCCAATTCGACCGGCTTCGCCGCGCCGTCAGCGCTATCCGGCAGGTCGAGCGTGTATTCGGCGCCCGCGGCGCGGCAGGATTCTTCAACGAGGTGCCGCAGGGCGGCAGCAAGACCGAAGTGATCCAGCAGGGCGGGATGCAGTCGCTGCATTTCCATACGCGCATTCTGGATCACGGCTTCGAGGATCTGGTCGACGCGTCCCACCTGCTCCCGCAAATCCTGGTCGTCCAGACGCCCGGCCAGCCTCGAGAGATCCATGCGGGCGGCGGCCAGCATGCCTGCAACGTCCCCATGCAGGCGTCGCGCCATGCGGCCCCGCTCCGACTCGAGTTGGTCATGCACGTGCGCGACGAGCATCGCCACGTCCTCGGGCACCAGCCGCTTCGCTACCTTTCTGGATCGAGCCAAAGCGGACTCCTGCCTCCGTTACTCTTCCGGCGAGTATGCGTCTTCCAATCAGATATCGCCGATCCTGTAGGACTGTTCTGACAGCCGTGCCGAACCTGGCCTGAGCGCGAGTACACTGCTTGCTCCAGCGTATTACGCGGGACTGGGTGAAAATCATGCGGAAAACATCGGTAGTGGTGGTGGATGACCATCAAGTCGTCTGCGCGGGACTACGGGCCATGATCAATGCCCAGCCGGACCTTGGCGTCGTGGCGGAGGCCATGTCGGGCAAGGAAGCGCTCGAAAGGCTCAAGGAAACGTCGGCGGACGTGATGCTGCTGGACCTTTACCTGCCTGACATGTCGGGGCTCGACGTCTTGCGCTATGCGCGGTCGCATTACCCGAAGACCAAGATCCTGGTGTTGAGCAGCTACCCCGAGGCCCAGTTCGGGCTGAACGTGCTGCGGGGCGGCGCCAGCGGCTTCATCGGCAAGGGCACGGACGCACCCGAACTCATGCGCGCTTTGCGCACCGTGGCACGCGGTGGACGGTACGTGGGGCCCGAGCTTGCGGAGCAACTCGTCGCAGGCGTTTGCGGGGATTCGAATGCACCGCTGCACGGCAAGCTGTCGGAACGCGAGTTCCAGATTTTCTGCAAACTCGCTCAGGGCGAGTCTGTGTCGCAGATCGCGGCCCGCCTGTATCTCAGCGTGAAGACGGTCAGCACCTATCGGCGCCGGATCCTCGACAAGATGTCGATGAAGAGCAATGCCGAGATCACCAGTTACGCGATACGCAATGACCTGATTCGCTGAGCAGTCCGCACGTGATGCCCGATGTGCACGCACTCGCGGTGCAGGTCGTGAAGGCCCTTGCTTACTACGTCGTGCATCATCGTGATGATGCGCCTGGCTGGACAACCGCACTCAGCCGAGTCGCTGCTCCACCTTGGACCATTCCACGCTGCTCCACAGCATCTCGAAATAGTTCGCGCGCTGCGCCGGCGCGAA
>JANNGT010000198.1:0-2090 GCA_031404015.1 Gammaproteobacteria bacterium
CGCAGCTCGCGGGAGCCCAGGATCTGCAGGATCGCCTCGATCAGTTGCTCGCGCGTGTCATAGGCCAGCAGGTGCTCGCCTGGAATCGCGTCGACCCCGCCTGATGCCTGCCGGCTGCACACGACCGGCACGCCCATCGCCATCGACTCGAGAATCTTGTTCTGAGTGCCGCGTGCAATCTCCAGCGGCGCGATGGTAAGCGCGGCCCTGGTAACGTACGGCTGAACGGCCGGCACGCTACCCGTGACACGCACGCCCGGCAGCTTGCCCAGGTCGCGGATCTCACTCGAAGGGTCGGCGCCGACGATCTCAAAGCGCGTGCCTGGCCGCTGCGCCTGCAGCGCAGGCAAAACCTCGGCACAGAACCGCACTACGGCCTGCTGGTTCGGGAAATAGTCCATGCGACCGATGAACGTGACCAGGTCGGGTTCGTACGGCTTCTCGGAGGGCTGGAACGCGCTGGCATCGACCCCGTTAGGGAACCAGGCAGTCGGCCCGTGCACGCCCAGCCCCTGCAGCGACTCCATTTCGGCCTTGGTCGTGCACGTGGCGAGATCAAACTTGCCGGCCAGCAGGCGTTCCGTTCGCTCGAGCTTCACCGCCTCGAGCCAGTAACCGGCCGAAAGCGGAAAGGCGCGATGCTGCGAGTACTCGCGCCACTTCTGCGAGTCCATGTCGCCGAAATCGATGATCTTCACGGGGGCACTGGCATCCGCCACGTACGGCGCCACCGAGGAGCAGTGCACGAAGATCAGGTCATACGTGCCTGTCACGAGCTCTTCGTCGATGCGTGCCTTGAGCCGCGGCGAATAGAAGTAACCGAAGCTCGAAGGCTTCGTCGTCGGCAGCCACGCCACCATGCGCGGCCAGGCAAGCTTGTCGTCGACGATCTCGACCAGCCGCTTGGAGCAATGCTGCGCAAGGCCTGCGGCCTCGTCGGCTTCGGCTTGCGAGCGAGCCAGGGACGCAACCGTGACTTCGTGACCCTGCAACTGCAGGTGCCGAATGATGTTGAACGGTCGGATCTTGCCGCCACGCTTGGGCGGGAAAGGAACCCGGTGGCAGACGAACATGACCTTCATGCCGCGAGTGACTCCCGCAGGCTGTCGGCCACGCCGGTCGCGCTCTGTCCGTCGAGGTACATCCGGCACCAGATCTCCAGGTTGATGAGACCCAGCAGGTGATCGGTGCGGTCGGCCTTCTGCTGCTCGTGTTCGCGGATGGTGGTCTCCACGACATCAGGATCCAGCAAGCCGCGGCGTTCGATGCTTTCGCGCGACAGCACGTCGCGCAGCATCGGAGCCAGCTCGGCCCGCAACCAGGCGCCCATCGGCGCCCCGAAGCCGCGCTTCTCGCGATACAGGATGCTGTCGGGCAACACGTCGACCAGCGCGCGCTTCATGACGTGCTTCAACTCCCCGCCGCGCATTTTCAGCGAGCCCGGCATGCCGGCAGCCAATTCCACCAGCCGTTGATCGAGCAGTGGCACCCGACACTCGAGCGACACGGCCATGCTCATTTTGTCCGTGAGCAAAAGCAGGTCATCGGGTAATTGCGTGGCAAAGTCCACATCCATCAACTGGCGCAACGGGTCGTCCGTCTGCGCGTCGGCAAACCCGCGGGCGATGCAGTCGTCGAACGCGGTTGGCTGCGTGCGCATCATGGCCTTGCGCTCGTTCGCGTCGAACATCTGCATGTAGGCGCGATAACGCTCGGGAAACGGCAAGGCGTCGGCTGCCACGAATGCCTTGGCCAACCGCATCTTGTTGAGCAGGCGACTGTGACGGTCGCTGGGCAACATCTTTGCCAGCGGCGCGATCACGCCGGAGCGCAAGACGCTGGGCATCTTGTGATACAGGCTGCGGTAATGCTCGTCCAGGTAACGCTTGTAGCCGCCGAACAGCTCGTCGCCGCCAACGCCCGACAGGATCACGGTGACGTCCTGCCGCGCGAACTTCGAAACCAGGTAGGTCGTGATGAAGGCCGCGTCGGCCATCGGCTCGTCCATGTGTCGATTCCCCCACCCAGCGCGTCGGGGCGGCACCCGCGTCGGCGCTCGTCAAGGTGCCGCACCACGCCCCGATGCTGTC
>JANNGT010000199.1:0-45420 GCA_031404015.1 Gammaproteobacteria bacterium
ACGCGACGCGCAGAAAGGCGCGGCTCGCATGGCCGAGCCGTCGCGAACCCTGCTGACGGAGAGTCGGCCGGATCTGGATGGCCTCGCGCGCCAGGCGGCGCCGGCGCAACGGCTGGACATTTCCGCACTTAAGCCTGGCGACGTGCTCGAAGGCCGCTACAAGTACATCCAGAAGATCGGCAAGGGCGCGTTCGGCACCGTGCTGCTGATGGAAGACACGGTCGTCGACGAACGGCTCGTGCTCAAGTTCCTGAACCCCAACTTCTCACAGGACGAGGAGATGATGAAGCGGTTCGTGCACGAACTGCGCTACTCGCGCAAGATCACACACCGCAACGTCATCCGGATCTACGACTTCCTCTTCATCCGTGGCAATTACGCGATCTCGATGGAATATTTTGCATCGCACACGCTCGGCAACGAGATCAACGACAAGCCCCTGCCGCTCAACAAGGCCGTGCGTTTCGCGATGGACGTGGCGACCGGCATGGCCGTCGCGCACCAGTCCGGCATCATCCATCGCGACCTCAAGCCGGCCAACGTGCTCATCGACAACACGGGGCTGGTCAAGATCGTCGACTTCGGCGTCGCGGCCGCGCAGCAGCAGGGCGATACCCAGCTCACCAAGACGGGCTATGTGATCGGCTCGCCGAAATACATGGCGCCAGAGCAGATCCTGGGCAAGAAAGTCGACGAGCGCGCGGATGTGTACTCGCTCGGGGTCATGCTCTATGAGATGCTGACCGGGGAACCCCCGTACCATCGCGGCGATCACATGGCGGTCATGTACCAGCACGTCCAGGGCAAGGCAAAGCCGCCGATCGAGGTCAACCCTGGCATCCCCCCGGGCCTGTCCGAGATCGTCACCAAGTCGATGTCGGTCGACAAGGCGCGCCGGTTCCAGTCCATGGACGAAATGCGCGTCGCGCTCGAACGCTACCTCTGAGGTCACCGTGGCGCGTATCGATTCATTCCTGAAGTTGGGCGCCTCGCAGGGCTGTTCGGACGTTCACCTGGCGGTGGGCGTGCCGCCGATGCTGCGCATGAACGGCGACCTCTTGCCGATCAAGTTTCGCAACCTGGCGGAGGCAGAACTCGAAAGCTACGTGGCGGAGATCCTGACGCCGGCGCACAAGGAGCAATACAAGCAAGGCCACGACGTCGATTTCTCGTACGTCTCGGAAGACAACGCGCGTTTCCGCGTGAACGTGTTCCGCAAGGAAACCGGCGTCGGCGCCGTGTTCCGTGCGATTCCATCCGATGTGCCGTCGCTCGATTCGCTGAACCTGCCACCCGTGGTCAAGAAATTCTGCGACTTCCACCAGGGCATGGTGCTGGTCACGGGCTCGACCGGCACGGGCAAGTCGACCACGCTCGCCGCGATGATCGACCACCTCAACCAGACGCGGCGGCTCAACATCATCAGCCTCGAAGACCCGATCGAATTCGTCCATCGCAGCAAGCAGTCGCAGGTGATCCAGCGCGAACTGCACACTCACCTGCCCTCCTTCGCCGAAGGCGTGCGCGCCGCGATGCGCGAGGATCCTGATGTGATCCTGGTCGGTGAGCTGCGCGACGCCGACACGGTGCGCTGGGCCATGACGGCGGCAGAGACCGGACACCTGGTGCTCGGCACGCTGCACACGACCAGCGCCACGAAAACCATTGATCGCATCGTCGACGCATTGCCGGCCGAAGAACGCGAGCAGACCAAGGGCTTCCTGTCGCAGAGCCTGCTCGGCGTCGTCACGCAGTTCCTCGTGCGCACGCCGGACTTGCGCGGGCGCAAGGCCATCTGCGAAGTCATGGTCATGAACCGGGCGATCGGCAAGCTGATCACGTCCGAGCAGACGCACATGATCCCGTCGCAACTGCAGACGGGCCGCGACGTGGGCATGCAGACGCTCGACCAGGCGTTGCTCGCAGCCGTGCAGGCCCGCGAGGTCGACCCCGAGGACGCGTTCGGCTACGCCCAGGACAAGAAACCGTTCACACGCTACATCTCCGAAGGCACGGCCATCCTGAAGGCCGACGTGACGCAGGGCGCCTGACGATGTCCACGAACACCACCGAAACCGTCACACAGGTTGCGGGCGCGGCTACGGCCACAGCCGACGGCGCGACCGGTCTCCAGCACACGCCGCGGCGCATCGACGAATTCCTGCTCGAAGTGCTGCAGAAAGGCGGCTCGGACCTGCACTTCGTGGCGGGCGACCCGCCGCGCATCCGCCTGCATGGCGAGTTGCACGCCTTGCGCGAGACGCCGCTAGAGAAGCTCTTCGTGCAGGAAACGATCCTGGAGTTCATCACGCGCCGCGCCCAGGCACAGCTCGAGGAGAAAGACGGCGCCGACTTCGCCTACATGATCCCCGGTGTGTCACGCTTCCGCGCCAATGTTTTCCGTCACATCGGCGGGCTCGGCGCGGTGCTGCGCGCCATTCCGTCGAAGGCCCTCACGCTCGAGCAGCTCAACCTGCCACAGGCGGTGCGCAGCCTGTGTCGCGTCAACAACGGCCTGATTCTCGTCACGGGCAAGACGGGCTCGGGCAAGTCGACGACGCTCGCGGCCATGATCGACGACATCAACGCGCGCGAGAAAGGCCACATCCTCACCATCGAGGACCCGATCGAGTTCGTGCATCCGCGCAAGAACTGCCTGGTCAGCCAGCGTGAAGTGGGCCTGCACAGCCCGGGATTTGCGGAGGCGCTGCACTCGGCGTTGCGTGAAGACCCCGACATCGTCCTGGTCGGTGAGTTGCGCGACCTCGAAACGATGAGCATCGCGGTGACAGCCGCTGAGATGGGCATTCTGGTGATGGGCACGCTGCACACCAACGGCGCGGCCCCCACGGTCGACCGCATCGTCAATGCGTTTCCGGCCGACAAGCAGGGCCATGTGCGCACCATGCTGTCGACGTCATTGCGCGGCGTGATTTCACAGCAGCTGATACCGCGGGCGGACAAGCGCGGCCGCGTCGCCGCGCTCGAGATCCTGATCAACACGCCGGCCGTGTCGAACCTGATCCGTCAGGGCAAGCTCGACCAGCTCGAGAACGCCATGCAGAGCGGCGCACAGCACGGGATGCGCGTGATGGACTCGGCCGTCAAGGAATTGTTTGACAAGGGCGTGATCTCGGGGCGGTCGGCTTACGAGAAGGCGATGAATAAGCCGCAGTTCGAGCAGTTCAAGGACATGGGCTGAGGCGTCCTCGCGCACCGCGCACCGCGCACCGCGAACCGCGAACCGCGCACCGCGCACCGACCCGAGTCCCGGGTGCGTCTCGCCAGGACGCCGTAAACCCGTCCTTGGGGGCTCCGGCCGCCGCGTCCATGCGGCGGACGGCCTGTCGAAACGCACCCGGGACCCGGATCGATGCGCCTGAAAGCTCGGTTGTGACGGACCCGGTGCCGAACCCCACTGCCACGCCTGGAAGCATGGCTGTGGCTGAAAGGCCGCCGCGTCCATGCGGCGGACGGCCTGTCGAAACGCACCCGGGACTCGGACCGACGCGCCGACAGTGCAGTGGTAGCGGACGCATCGCTCCGGAGTGACTGACAGCTTACGTGCGCCGTGAGAGCGCTCGCCCGTGGCGAGCGCGAACTCAGGCGCGGAGGTACAAGCGGTGGATTCGGTACGTCTCCCGCGCCGCGTGTCTGCCTTTCCAAGGCGCGGGAGACGTACCGAATACGCCGCATGGCCAACCGCTCCAACGTCTGCCAATCGTCACTACCGGCGTCGCGGCCGACCGCCCAAGCCGTTCCAGCGCCCGACTGGCATAATCGCCGATCCAACGACCCGGACCCCCGCGCCCCCATGACCGCTGTCCAGCCGAAACGAACCATACTAGTCACCAGCGCGCTTCCCTACGCCAATGGCGCGCCGCACCTCGGACACATGGTCGAGTACGTGCAGACGGACATCTGGGTGCGGTTCCAGCGCATGCGCGGCCACGACGTGCTCTTCATCTGGGCGAGCGATGCCCACGGCACGCCGATCATGCTCAAGGCCCGGCAGGAAGGCATCACGCCCGAGCAGCTCATCGAGCGCGTCGGTGCTGAGCAACGGCGTGACTTCGGCGAGTTCGACATCTCGTACGACAACTTCCACACCACGCATTCGGACGAAAACCGCGAACTCACGTACGAGATCTATCGCAGGCTCAGTACGGCTGGCCATATCCGCCGCGAGACCATCGTGCAGGCGTACGACGAGCAGGCGAAAATGTTCCTGCCCGACCGCTACGTGCGCGGTACCTGTCCCAAGTGCGGGGCGCTCGACCAGTACGGCGACAGCTGTGAGGTCTGCGGCGCCACGTACACGCCGGCAGACCTGCTCAACGCGGTTTCGGTCGTGAGCAACACGGCCCCGGTGCAGAAGGAATCCGAGCACCTCTTCTTCAAGCTCGGTCACTTCGAGTCGATGCTGCGAGAGTGGACAGGCTCGGGACGGCTGCAGTCCGCCGTCACTTCAAAACTCGGCGAATGGTTCGGCGCGGGCCTGCGCGACTGGGACATCTCGCGCGACGAGCCGTATTTTGGCTTTGAGATTCCCGGCGAGACGGGCAAGTATTTTTATGTGTGGCTCGATGCCCCGATCGGCTACCTCTCGAGCCTGCTGCAGTACTGCCGTCGCACCGGCCGCGACTTCGACCGCTATTGGAAGCCGGACAGCGACGCCGAGGTGCATCACTTCATTGGCAAGGACATCGTCTACTTCCACACGCTGTTCTGGCCCGCCGTGCTGCAAGCTGCGGGTCTGCGCACGCCCACGTCCGTCTTTGCGCATGGATTTTTGACAGTGAACGGCCTCAAGATGTCGAAGTCCCGCGGCACGCTGATTTCTGCGCGCACATGGCTTGATCACCTGCCGGCCGAGTATCTGCGGTATTACTTCGCCTCGCGTCTCGGCGATGGCGTCGACGACCTCGACCTCAACCTCGACGACTTCGTCGCCAAGGTCAACTCCGACATCGTCGGCAAGCTCGTCAACATTGCGAGCCGCTGCGCAGGCTTCATTGCACGCGGCTCGGCTGGAAAGCTGGCGACCACGCTGGCGGACCCGCAACTGCAGCAGGAATTCGCCGACGCAGGCGAACGCATCGCAGCGCTGTATGAAGGCCGCGATCTCGCAGGCGCGATGCGCGAGATCATGTTGCTCACCGACCGCGCGAACTACTACATCGACCAGCAGAAGCCCTGGTTGATGGCAAAAGATCCCGCGCGCACAGCCGACGTACAGGGTGTGTGTACGCAGGGAATCAACCTGTTCCGGGTGCTCGCGATCTACCTGAAACCGGTGATGCCGAAGCTCGCCGCGGGCGCGGAAAAGTTCCTGGGCCTGCCTGCGCAAACCTGGTCCGATGCGGCGACGCCGGTGCTGGGCACGACGATCAACACGTACGAGCCGCTCGCGACACGTGTCGATCCTGCGGCAGTGAAGGCGCTGCTGGCCGCCTCGGCCGAAACGTTGAAAGTGACAGGGGTGCCGGACGCGGCGGCGACCACGGCAGCGACTGCGGCCAAAGCGGCCGTGAAGCCTGCAGACAAGGGTGCAGAGCCTGCTATCGAAGTCTCGATCGACGAGTTCATGAAGGTCGACCTGCGCATCGCCCGTATCGAAACGGCTGAACTGATCGACGGCGCCGACAAGTTGCTCAGGCTCAGCGTGGACCTCGGGGAACTCGGCAAGCGCCAGATCTTCGCTGGCATTCGCTCGGCGTACGAACCTGCGGCGCTCGTCGGGCGCCTCACCGTCGTGGTCGCCAACCTTGCGCCGCGCAAGATGCGTTTCGGGATGTCGGAAGGCATGGTGCTTGCCGCGGGACCCGGAGGTGGGGACGTCTTTATCCTGTCGCCCGACGCGGGCGCGACGCCCGGCATGAAGGTGAAGTGACCGCTGCCATACACGGTGTTGCGATGGAGCCCGATGTCGAGTCGATGACAGGCCAGATCGATGCGTTGCTGCCACAGACGCAATGCGGACGCTGCCTGTATGCCGCCTGCCGGCCCTATGCCGCCGCGATTGCGCGTGGGGAAGCCGACATCAATCGGTGCCCTCCGGGCGGTGACGAAACCGTGCATGCCCTGGCGACTTTACTCGGTCGTGAACCGCGGTTGCTGGATCCCGCCTGCGGCAGCATGCAGCCTGACCAGGTCGCGTGGATCGACGAGGTGCGCTGCATCGGCTGCGCCCGCTGCCTGCCCGCCTGTCCCGTCGATGCGATCGTTGGCGCAGCCAAACAAATGCACACGGTCATTGCGGAGCATTGCACGGGTTGTGAATTGTGCCTGGCGCCCTGCCCCGTCGACTGCATCCAGTTGCGTCCGGCGCCCGCCCGCGCGCCCCGTCACGGCCACACGGCGGCTGTGCCGACTGAGCGCGCGACTGCCAGTCGCGAGCGTTACGAACTGCGCCAGCAACGTCTGCACGCAGCCGCCGAGGCCAAGCAGCGTCTCTTCGAGGAAGTACGCCAGCGCGCGCGACTGACGAACACTCCGAACGATGCTGGCGACAGCAGGACGACTTGATGCGTTACGACTCCTCGCCCGCGTCGCACGGCTCAGCATGAAGCCCGCGCAGGTACGCATGCTGTTCGAACGCCTGCGAACGCAGAACCCGAATCCGGTCACCGAGCTGGAGCATTCGACGCCGTTCGAGTTGCTGATCGCCGTCATCCTGTCCGCGCAGGCGACCGACAAGGGCGTGAACATCGCCACGCGCAGGTTGTACCCGGTGGCAAACACGCCCGAGAAAATCCTTGCGCTCGGCTCCGACGGGCTCACGTCGTACGTGAAGACGATCGGGCTGTATCCGGGCAAGGTCAAGAACATCCTGGTCACCTGCCGCATGTTGCTCGAGCAACACGCCGGGCGCGTCCCGGAAGACAGGGAGTCGCTCGAAGCGCTGCCGGGCGTAGGCCGCAAGACGGCCAATGTGGTGCTCAACAGCGCGTTCGGCCAGCCGACGATGCCCGTCGACACACACATCTTTCGCGTCTCGAACCGCCTGGGTCTGGCTCGCGGCGACACGCCGCGTGCGATCGAGGACGGGCTGTTGCGCGTAATCCCGCGCGAATACCTGCTGAACGCACACCACTGGCTGCTGCTGCACGGTCGCTACGTGTGCAAGGCGCGTAAACCAGAATGCCCGCGGTGTCCGCTGGTCGACTTGTGCGCCTATAAAGACAAGACATTGCTGCTGCCGGCGACGCTGCCGCTGGCGGGGAAGACAGCGCGAGGCCGACGCTGATGCCGTTTTTCCATGACCAGGGGCGCGCGTCCCTGCGGCGCATGTATTTAGAAGCGTGGCGCAAGCACCGCGAGTCGCTGCCCGTCGAGCCGGTCGAGGACCAGATCATCCGGGTCATCGCACTCCACCCGGAGTACGCGCAAGTGCTCGAAGCCGGCGAAGATGCATTGGACCGCGATTACACGCCGGAGGCCGGGCAGACGAACCCGTTCCTGCACATGGGCCTGCATCTTGCGATCCGCGAACAGGTCGGCACGGATCGGCCGGCCGGCATCGCCCTGGTGCACCGCGCGCTCGTCGCCAGGTACGGGGGGGCGCACGACGCCGAGCATGCGATGATCGAAAAACTGGGCGAGGCGTTGTGGAACGCCCAGCGTGCGGGCCTCGCGCCGGACGAGAACAAGTACCTCGAATCGCTGCGTAAGCTGGTTTAGCGCGCGCAACGCACCGCATCACCAGCGGGTCGGCTCACCGAGCAGGTGGGCGAGCGCCTCGTTGTGCGGCGCGAAGTACTTGCGCAAGCGTGCGGCTGTTGCCGGTTCCATCGGCGGATACCTGCGGGTGTTGCGCGCTTCGAGCTTGGCGCTTTGCATCCGCGACAGTCCCAGCCAATCGAGCGTGCGATTCAGCACAGGCAACGGGTCGCGTGCAAGGTCCTCGAAGCGCAGCACCAGCATCTGCTCGCGCGGATACACGCCCAGCCAGCGCTCGATCTGCTCCGCATAGCGCCCGCGCGCCAGATAGCTGAAGTACTGATGCGACTTGCTGTGCATGATCGCGCCAGCCGCGAGTCGCTCGTGCTCGCGCGCGATGCGTTCAGGCTCGGCATCGATCGCGTCCTCGAAGGACAGCGGCTCACGCCCCTTGTAGCGCTCATGCCAGTAATGGGAATACGCACGTGGAACCGGGTCGCGCAGCAGCACGATGAGTTGCGCCCCCGACACCAGCGCGTGCGCTCGTTGCGGGACCTGCGGGTGAAAGAGATAGTAAGGGCTGCTGTCGATGTTCAGGCCGCCCTCTCCTGCCCGACCGAAATTGGCGCGGTACCACGCTTCGCCGCGGGCGAAGTTCAAGTCGAAGTAGTGCACCTCCTTGCGCAGCGGCGCAATCACTTGGCGGTGCTGCGTCAGGTAGTAGTGCAGGGAACTCGTGCCGGACTTCATCGCGCCAATGATCATCGCGTTCGGCAAGGCGCGCGCGTCGCGCTGGCGCAGGCTCAATTCCAGCCGCCGCCCCGGTTCCAGCAAGCCCAGCAGGCGCAACGTGCGAGTCAGTGTCGGATGCATCGTGGATCGCGGAATCGCGGCGCGGCGGCTGCCCGTGCGCTACTTCTTCGCCGTGCTGCGCTTGGGGACGTAGAGGTCCGTGAGCGTACCGTCGAACGCCTCAGCGGCCATCGCCACCGTCTCCGACAATGTCGGATGCGGATGGATCGTGAGGCCGATATCCGCCGCGTCAGCGCCCATCTCGATGGCGAGCATGACCTCGCTGATCAGGTCGCCTGCGTTGGTGCCGACGATGCCGGCGCCGATGACGCGATGCGTCTGCGGATCGAACAGCAGCTTGGTGAAGCCTTCGTCGCGGCCGTTGGCCAGCGAGCGACCACTGGCGGCCCAGGGAAACACAGCCTTTTCATAGGCGATGCCCTTGGTCTTTGCCTCGGCTTCCGTCAAGCCCGCCCATGCAATCTCGGGATCGGTGTACGCCACGGAGGGAATGGCGCGCGCGTCGAAGTACCGTTTATGTCCCGCGATCACCTCGGCCGCGACCTTGCCTTCGTGCGTCGCCTTGTGCGCCAGCATCGGTTGGCCGACGACGTCTCCGATCGCGTAGATGTGGGGCACGTTCGTGCGCTGCTGACGGTCTACCGGAATGTACCCGCGCTGGTTCACGACCACGCCGGCCGCCTCGCAACGCAACTTGTTGCCATTCGGCGTGCGGCCCACGGCGACCAGCACCTTGTCATACAGCTGCGGCTCGGGCGCCTTCGCGCCTTCGAAGGTGACGAGCAGTCCATCTGCTCGCGCTTCGATGGCGGTGACCTTGGTGCGCAGCATGATCGCTTCGAACTGCGTCGCAATGCGCTTTTCGAGCGGGCGCACGAGGTCGCGATCGCAGCCGGGCATGAGGCCTTCCGTGAGCTCGACCACGCTCACCTTCACGCCGAGCGACGCATACACCGTCGCCATCTCAAGCCCGATGATGCCGCCGCCCACGACCAGCATGCGTTGCGGCAGGTCGAGCTCGAGCGCGCCCGTCGAATCGATGATGCGGGGATCGTCGGGCAGCCCCGGCAAGCGCAACGACTCCGAGCCAGCCGCGATAATGCAGTGCGCGAACGTGACGGACTGGCTCCCGCCCTCACCTTCCTGCGCGATGGCAACCGTGTGGGGCTCGACGAACGTCGCCAGGCCACGCAACACGGTGACCTTGCGCTGCTTGGCAAGGCCGCTCAGACCGGTCGTCAGGCGATTGACGACCTTGTTCTTCCAGTCACGCAACTTGCCGGCGTCGATCGTCGGCGCGCCGAAGTCGATCCCGTGCGCGGCCATTGCCTGGGCGTCCGTGATGACCTTGGCTGCATGCAGCAAAGCCTTCGATGGAATGCAGCCGACGTTGAGACAGACACCGCCGAGCATCGGCCAACGCTCGACCAGCGCGACCTTCAGACCGAGGTCGGCCGCACGAAAGGCTGCCGTGTAACCGCCCGGACCGGCGCCGACGACGACGACGTCATAGTCGAAGGTGGACGATGGACCCGGCGTTGCGGCGGGCGCCGTTGCAGTCGTCGCAGCAGCCGACGACGGGTCACCCGTGGGCGCACTTGCCGCAGCGCCCGACTTGAGCGGGTTAATGGGCACCGTATCGAGGTAGGGCTCACCACCGAAGGGTTCAGCCTGGCGCGGCGTCGGGCGCGCCGTCACTTCATCCGCGGGCGCCGCCTCGAGTTCCCCTGCCACGACCTGCCGTGGGCCTTCGAATTCGAGCACGGCGGTGCCCGACGACACTTTATCGCCGGCTTTGACCAGGATGCGCGACACCTTACCTGCAGCGGCTGCAGGCACGTCCATCGTCGCCTTCTCGCTTTCCAGCGTGAGCAGCGCCTGGTCCTTCTCGACCTGGTCGCCCACCTTGACCAGCAGCTCGAGCACCGTGACCTGGCCCGGCGTGCCGAGATCCGGCAATCGGACCTCGAGCGACGGCTCGACCGGCGGCTTGGCGCTCACGGGATCGCCCTCAGCAGCCCGTCGACATCGTTGAGCGCGCTCGCGAGGAACGACGTGAAGCGCACGGCCGCGGCGCCGTCGATGACACGGTGATCGTACGAGAGCGACAACGGCATCATCAATCGCGGCACGAAACCGCCTTCCTTGTAGACCGGCTTGTGCGTCGAGCGTGACACACCGAGGATCGCCACCTCCGGCGCATTGATGATCGGCGTGAACGCCGTGCCGCCGATGCCACCGAGGCTGGATACGGTGAAGCAACCACCCTGCATCTCGGCGGCAGCCAACTTGCTGGCGCGGGCTTTTTCACTGAGTTCGGCCAGGTCGCGCGCGATCTCGAACACGTCCTTGCGATCCGCGTCGCGCACCACCGGCACGACGAGGCCGTTGGGCGTGTCAGCCGCGAAACCGATGTTTACGTATTTTTTGTAGACCAGTTCGCCTGCGTCGCTGTCGAGCGAGGCGCAGAACTGCGGGAACTGCTGCAGGCCCAGCACGCAGGCGCGGATCACGAATGCGAGCGGCGTCAGCTTGAGGCCGCGCTCCGCAGCCTGCCCCTTCAGGTTGGCGCGGGCCTGCTCCAGGTCCGTGATGTCGGCTTCGTCGAACTGCGTGACGTGCGGCAGGTTGACCCAGCTTGCGTGCAGCCGCGGCCCGGAAATCTTCTGGATGCGCGTGAGCGGCTTGCGTTCGATCGGCCCAAACGCCGCAAAGTCGACCGTGGGCACACGCGGCCATGCAGGGCCGCCCGCGCCCTGCGCTTGCGCAGCCGCACCCGCACCCGCACCCGCACCCGCGGTCAAAACGCTCTTCACATACGCCTTGACGTCGCCGTCGGTGATGCGGCCCTTGGTTCCGGAGCCTTTTACCCGGGACAGGTCGACGCCGAGTTCGCGGGCCAGCTTGCGTATCGACGGACTCGCGTGCGCGCGGGCAAAGCCAGGCTCGTCGATTGCACCCGCTCTTGCAGCCCCCTCTCCCGCTTTAGCGGGAGAGGGCTGGGGTGAGGGCTCTCTGGCGCCCTCTCCCGCCTTCGCGGGAGAGGGCTGGGGTGAGGGCTCTCTGGCCCCCTCTCCCGCCTGCGCGGGAGAGGGTTGGGGTGAGGGTATCGAGCCCTCACCCGCGCTGCGCGCGACCTCTCCCGCTAAAGCGGGAGAGGTAGCCGCCTCCAGCAGCGCGATCACGTCCCCCTGCGACACGCGCGATCCGCGCTGCACCCTGAGCTCGCGCACCACGCCCGCCGTCGTCGACGGCACGTCCATCGTCGCCTTCTCGGTCTCGAGCGTGATCAGCGCGCCTTCGACAGCGACGGTATCGCCGGGCTTGACGCTGACGTCGATCACCTCGACATCCTTGTAATTGCCGATATCCGGAACGCGGATTTCGATGAGGTCGTTGCTTGCCACGTCGCTTACCCCGCGCTCAGACCGTCACCGGGTTGGGCTTCTCGGGATCGATCCCGAACTTTTCGATCGCGCTGGTCACTGTGCCGCGATCGAGCTTGCCATCGTCGGCCAATGCCTTGAGCGTCGCCAGCACGATGTAGCGATGATCGACCTCGAAGAAACCGCGCAACGCAGCGCGCGAGTCGCTCCGGCCATACCCATCGGTGCCGAGCACTGCATACGTTCCAGGCACCCACTGCCGGATCTGGTCGGGCACCGTGCGCATGTAATCCGTTGCGGCGACGAACGGGCCTTGCTGCTCGCTCAGCAACTCCTGCACGTACGGGATGTGCGGCGGCTGGTCCGGGTGCAACAGGTTCCAGCGCTCCGCATCCAGCGCTTCGCGTCGCAGCTCGGAAAAACTCGTGACGCTGAAGACGTCAGCCGGCACGCCGAAATCCTTCTCGAGCACCTCAGCCGCCTTGATCACTTCGCGCAGGATCGTGCCTGACCCGAGCAGGTTTGCACGCACCTTGCCCTTGCCACCGCGACGCAGCGGGTACATGCCCTTCAGGATGCCCGTCTCTACGCCTGGCGGCATGGCCGGTTGCACGTAATTTTCGTTCATGCAGGTGATGTAGTAGAAGATCGGCTCGCGCTCCGCGTACATGCGGCGCAACCCGTCCCACACGATCACGGCGAGTTCGTAGGCATAGGCGGGGTCGTACGCCACGCAATTCGGGATGGTCGTCGCCACCAGCTGGCTGTGACCGTCCTGGTGCTGCAGTCCTTCGCCCGCGAGCGTGGTGCGCCCCGCAGTGGCACCGAGCAGGAAGCCGCGCGTCTGCATGTCGCCCGCGGCCCACGCAAAGTCGCCGATGCGCTGGAAGCCGAACATCGAGTAGTAGATGTAGAACGGCACCATGTTGACGCCGTGGTTGGCGTAGGCCGTGCCTGCCGCGATCCAGCTGCACATCGCGCCGCCCTCGTTGATGCCTTCCTCGAGGATCTGGCCTTTCTTGTCTTCGCGGTAATACAGCAGCTGATCGGCGTCCTGCGGCGTGTAGAGCTGGCCCATCGACGAGTAGATGCCGATCTGGCGGAACATGCCCTCCATACCGAACGTGCGTGCCTCGTCGGGCACGATTGGCACGACGTGCGGACCGATCTCCTTGTCCTTGAGCAGGATGCCGAGCAGTCGCACGAACGCCATCGTGGTCGAAATCTCGCGTTCGCCCGACGCTTCGAGCAGCGGCGTGAACGCCTCGAGCGCCGGCGTCTTGAGGGGCGGCGCGCGATCGCTGCGCTGCGGCAGGTACCCGCCCAGCGTCTTGCGCTGGCCTTGCAGGTACTTGAGCTCTTCGCTGTTCTCGGCTGGGCGGTAGTACGGCAGGCGCGCGATGTCGTCGTCGGATACAGGGATGTTGAAGCGATCGCGGAATTCGCGCAGTGCCGCATCGTCCAGCTTCTTCTGCTGGTGCGTGATGTTCTGGGCTTCGCCGCCAGTGCGACCCAGACCAAAGCCCTTGACCGTCTTCGCCAGGATCACCGTCGGCTGGCCCGTGTGCGTGGACGCCGCCTGGTACGCGTTATAAACCTTGCGTGCGTCATGTCCGCCGCGGTTCAGGTGCCAGATGTCCTCGTCGGACATGTTGGCGACCATTTCCTTCAGCTCGGGGTACTTGCCGAAGAAATTCTCGCGCGTGTAAGCGCCGCCCTTGGCCTTGAAGTTCTGGTACTCGCCGTCGACGCACTCCATCATCAGGCGCCGCAACAGGCCCTTGGTGTCCTTTTGCAGCAGCGGATCCCAGCGCGAACCCCACACCACCTTGATGACGTTCCAACCCGCGCCGAGGAACGCCGCCTCGAGTTCCTGGATGATCTTGCCGTTGCCACGCACCGGACCGTCGAGCCGCTGCAGGTTGCAGTTGATCACGAAGACCAGGTTGTCGAGCTTCTCGCGCACCGGCATCGTGATCGCGCCCAGCGATTCGGGCTCGTCCATTTCGCCGTCGCCGAGGAACGCCCACACCTTGCGATCGCTGGGCGGCACGATGCCGCGATGTTCGAGGTAGCGCGTGAAGCGCGCCTGGTAGATCGCCATCATCGGTCCCAGGCCCATCGACACGGTGGGGAACTGCCAGAAATCCGGCATCAGCCACGGATGCGGGTATGACGAGAGCCCGCCGCCCACTTCCTCACGGAACCGATTGAGCTGGGCTTCCGTCAGGCGGCCTTCGAGGTAGGCGCGCGCATAAATGCCCGGCGCCGAATGACCCTGGATAAAGACCATGTCGCCAGGATGCTGTTCGCTCGGTGCGCGCCAGAAGTGGTTGAAGCCGACTTCGTAGAGCGTCGCGGCCGACGCGTAGCTGGCCAGGTGGCCACCGTACTCCGAGCTCTGGCGGTTGGCCTGGATCACCATCGCCATCGCATTCCAGCGCAGGTAGGCCTCGATTCGGCGCTCGAGGGCGCGGTCACCCGGGTATTCCAGCTCCTGCCCCGTCGAAATCGTGTTGACGTAAGCCGTGTTCGGCTTGAACGGCAGGTAGGCGCCGGAGCGGCGCGTGAAGTCGATGATGCGCTCCAGCAGGTAATGGGCCCGTTCGGCCCCTTGCGTCTTGAGCACGGAATCGATCGACTCCAGCCATTCGCGGGTTTCGGTGGGATCGGCGTCGTCGATCTTGGACGTTTCGAACATCGGCAGCAGTCTCCATCCCGTTCCCAAAAACACGGCGCCGGACGGCGGCGGTAATGATTTGCCCGGCACGGCCTGTTAGCATGCGGCCCGCGCCGGAGCGCGCGATTCGGCCCGCGCGCTGCACGCAGAATGCGTCCGGACAATGATCCGGTTCGAGCCGATCAGGGTCAAGGTTTCCACCATGAAAAACGTCTTGCCGCCCGAGCTCAAAATCAACGTCTCGGCGAAGCCGCTCGCGCTGTCAGACGCTACGCTCGCTCGCGCCGATGGCGCGGTGGTGTTGCTCGAAAAGTCCGCCCACCCGCTTCCCTCCCTGCAGAAGCTGCCTCAGGCCGCCCTGTGGGTGAAATTACTGCAGGCACAGCACCGCAGCGGCCAGGAAAACCCCGTCCTCGTCACCCGGCTGCCGAACCGGAAGCAGACGCTGGTCGTCGTCGGTTTCGTGAAACCCGGCGCAACGGGCTTCGAGCGGCTCGAACTGGCGGGCAAGCTCGCGGCCGCCATGGTGCAACCCGGCGTCACGCGATTGCACCTGCACGCCGGGGAGTTTGTCGCCGCCGGTGAGCGCACCGCGGCGCTCGAAGCCATGTTGAGCGCAGTCCTGGCGCGCGTTGCGCCGATGCCCGAACAGAAAACGAAAGCGACAGCGCCGCCGGTGCTTGAGTCGATTGCGATCGACGATCACGCCGCGGCCAGCTACGACCGCAGCGTTGCCACTGCAGCGGGCAATCATCTCGCGCGCTGGCTGGCGACGCTGCCGCCGAATGTGCTGGACTCGGTCGCCTATCGCGGCGCCCTGCAGCAGCTCGCACGTCGCGAGGGATGGTCGTTCAAGTTTTTCAGCGTCGATCAGCTGGAACGCATGGGCGCAGGCGCCTTCGTCGCGGTCGCGCGCTCGAATCCCCATCGCGGCGCCGGCATCGTGCGCCTTACCTACACGCCACCGCGCGTGCGCCCCACGGGGGCAAGCCCCAACGGGGTAAACAAGGGCGCGAAAGGCATCGCGCTGGTCGGCAAGGGCATTTGTTTCGATACAGGTGGCATCAACCTGAAGCCCCACCGCAGCATGTATTCCATGCACGGTGACATGCAGGGCAGCTCCGTCGCGGTCGGCACGCTGCTCGCACTGTCGCGGCTCGAGGCGACGTATCCGATCGAATGCTGGCTCGCGCTCACCGAGAACCAGATCGGGCCAGATGCATACCGGCCACAGGAAGTGGTGCGCGCGCTGAACGGCGTCACGATTCAGGTGGTGCACAGCGACGCCGAAGGCCGCATGGTGCTCGCCGACACGCTCACGCTGGCCTCCCGCGCCAAGCCGCGCTTCATCCTCGACTTCGCCACGTTGACGGGCGCCTGCGTCAATGCGCTGACGGACCGGTTTGCCGGCGCGTTCACCAACCGGGAAGGGCTGCACGACTGGCTGCAACGCAATGGTCGCCACAGCGGCGAACGCGTGTGGTGTTTCCCCATGGACGAGGATTTCGACGGCGAACTCGAAAGCCCAGCCGCGGATGTCATGCAATGCACCCTCGAGAGCAAGGGCGATCACATCCTCGCGTCGCGCTTCCTCGCCAGGTTCGTCGATGCGTCCGTGCCGTGGGTGCACGTTGACCTGTCGCCGTCGGAACGCAAGGGCGGCCTCGCGCACATCCCGACCGAGATGACCGGCTTCGGGGTACGCTACGCCGTGAACCTTCTGCACGACCCCGCTGAACTCGACGCGCAACTGCGGGCGCTCGCGTGAGCGGTGCCGCGACCACGCTGACGCTGCGGCGTCCCGACGACTGGCACCTGCACGTGCGCGACGGCGCGCAACTGGCCGCGGTGGTGCCTTTCACGGCGCGACAGTTTGGACGCGCACTCGTCATGCCCAACCTGAGGCCGCCGATGACGACCACCGAGGCGCTCGGTGCCTATCGCGCGCGCATTCTCGCCGCCGTACCGGCCGGCCTGCAGTTCGAGCCGCAGATGACGCTGTACCTCACGGACAGCACCTCACCCGACGAAATTCGGATGGCTCGCGCCAGCGGCTTCGTCGTCGGCGCCAAGCTGTACCCTGCCGGCGCGACGACGCATTCCGCTGCGGGCGTCACGTCGATCGACAAGGTTTGGCCGGCGCTGGAAGCGATGGCCGAACAGGGCCTGGTGCTGCAAGTGCACGGCGAAGTGACCGCCAGCGACGTCGACGTATTCGACCGCGAACACGTCTTCATCGATCGGGTGCTGAGCCGCATCGTTGAACGTGTGCCGGCACTCAAGGTGGTGTTCGAGCACATCACGACGCGCGTCGCGGCCGAATTCGTGCAAGGCGCGCGCCGCGGCGTCGCCGCCACCATCACGCCCCAGCACCTGCTGCTCAATCGCAACGCGATGTTCGAGGGGGGCATCCGGCCACACCACTACTGCCTGCCGGTGCTCAAGCGCGA
Organism: Gammaproteobacteria bacterium; assembly: GCA_031404015.1. GTDB lineage: Bacteria > Pseudomonadota > Gammaproteobacteria > Steroidobacterales > Steroidobacteraceae > RPQJ01. The sequence continues at coordinate 16,992 of JANNGT010000199.1, forward strand.
GCGCGACCGTGCGGCACTGGTGGCCGCAGCCACGAGTGACGACCCGCGCTTTTTCCTGGGCACCGACAGCGCTCCGCACGCCCAGCACGCCAAGGAAGCCGCATGCGGCTGCGCCGGAATCTTTTCCGCGCACGCCGCGATCGAGTTGTACGCAGAGGCGTTCGACGAGGCAGGTCAGCTAGGCAGACTGGAAGCGTTCGCGTCCGAGCGCGGTGCCGATTTCTATGGCGTGCCGCGCAACGCGGGCAGCATCACCCTGCGCAAGGAATCCTGGAACGTGCCGGACAGCTATACCTTCGGCGCGTCCAACGAGCGGCTGGTGCCCTTCCGCGCCGGATCGCAGATCGCGTGGCGGATGCTGGATCCGGCATGACGACGGACAGCTACGACTCGTACGAGCTGGTCGAGCCGCGCATCGCCGACCGCTTTCGTGGCTTCCTGCCCGTCGTCGTCGACGTCGAAACCGGTGGTTTCAATCACCAGACCGACGCCCTGCTCGAGGTTGCGGCGGTGCTCATCGAAATGACGCCGATGGGTGAGCTGCGACCGGGCGCCACGCACCGCTTCCACGTGCAGCCGTTCCACGGGTCGCGCATGGATCCGGCGTCGATGGCGGTGAATGGCATCGACCCGCACCACCCGTTGCGTCCGGCCATCCCGGAAAAGGAAGCGTTGACGCAGCTGTTTCGCGAAATCCGCAAGGAAGTGCGCGACCGCGAGTGCACGCGCGCCGTGCTCGTGGGCCACAACGCGTCGTTCGATCTCAATTTTTTGAATGCCGCGATTGCGCGCACGGACATCAAGCGCAATCCGTTCCATCCGTTCTCGAGTTTCGACACGGCGACACTCGGCGGCGTCGCGCTCGGCCAGACGGTGCTCTCGCGCGCAATCGTTGCGGCTGGGCTCACCTGGGACCCAAATGCGGCGCACTCGGCCATTTATGATGCGGAGCGCACTGCCGCGCTGTTCTGCATCATCTGCAACAAGTTCCGCGGCCTGTACGAGGAGGCCGTCGAGCGCGCGCCTGCGCTCAGTCAGCGTGAGGCGCCCCCGCCCACGGACGATTCCGCGATCTAGCGGCGCGACACGCCGCAAGCGTGGCGGACCGCACGCACAGGATCAGGCTTGTTTGGCGGTGGCCCCTGCCTCGTCCAGCATCTGCTGCAGTTCGCCCTTCTGGAACATCTCAGTGATGATGTCCGAGCCACCGAGCAGTTCGCCCTGGACGTACACCTGCGGGTACGTCGGCCAGTTCGAGTACCGCTTGAGCGCTTCGCGCAACTCCGGGTCCTCGAAAATATTCACGTAGGCAAACTGCGCGCCGCACGCCTCGAGCGTGCGCACGACAGAAGCCGAAAATCCGCACTGCGGGAAATCCGGTGTGCCCTTCATGTAGAGCACGACCGGGTTCGACTTGAGCTGATCCTGGATACGCTGCGTCACGTCCACGTCTTTCCACCCTCGGCCGCGTTGCGCAGCCCTTGCTATCGGCGTTCTGCGCCGGACCTGTCAAGAAAGAAGACAATCGACCACTGTGGACGTTCCGTCACCTGCAGACTTTTCAGTTCGCGGCGACGGCGACGGCCGTTGCGACACCTTGCTCCCGGACCCCTTCGAGGCGTGCAATCACCTGCCATTGCTCGGCAGCGGACATCCGCCCCCAGCGTGCGATCTCATCGAGCGTGCGCAGGCAGCCGACACACGTCCGGCTGGCGTCGAGCACACAGATGTTGATACAGGGGGAAGTGGGTGCAACCTGGGTCATGAAGCCTCATGCGCCAGCAGCGCAGGACATTGAATTATGGGGTTCCGTCGCCTATTCTTCAAACCATTCCAAAGGACGATGCGAATCCAAGCCTCGGCCCCACAAAGATTTTTCCAAAGGAACAGCCACCCATGAATCCCCTGCTGACGGTTCGCGGCGCCATGACGACTGGTTTCGTCGCGGCGATCGTGCTTTCCCTGCTGATCATGCCGACCGCCTTCCACGAGCTGGGCCTGGCGCGCTGGCTGCATATCCTGACCGGCATCACCTGGATCGGGTTGCTGTATTACTTCAACCTGGTGCAGATCCCGGGGCTGGCGGCAGCGGCGGCAGACAAGGGCGGCCCGGGCGCTGCGGGCGTCAGCAAGTACATCGCCCCGGTCGCGCTGTTCTGGTTCCGCTGGGCCGCACTGGCCACGTGGCTGACGGGAGTCTGGTACCTGGCCCGCTCGGGCAACCTGGGCGGAGCTTTCGCGCTCGGCATGACCAGCGATCCGGTCAATTATTACCAGCTCGTGATTGGAATCGGCTCGTGGCTCGGCACGATCATGCTGTTCAACGTCTGGGGCCTGATCTGGCCCAACCAGAAGAAAGTGCTCGGCCTCAAGCCCGCGACCGACGAAGAAAAAGCCAAGGCGCGCAGGATCGCAATGCTCGCTTCGCGCACGAACTTCGTGCTGTCGTTCCCGATGCTGCTCTGCATGGGCTCGGCGACACACGGCTTGCCGTTCTGACGGCGACCCGCTCGCACGATCCGGACGCCGCACTCGCGGCGCCGGCTGACCTCGCGCAGGTGGTGCGCAACGCGCTTGCGGAAGACATCGGCAGCGGCGACCTGACGGCCGCGCTAGTGCCTGCCGGCCGCAGCGGTCGCGCGCGAGTGATTACGCGCGAGAAGGCGGTGATCGCTGGGCGGCCATACGTCGATGAGGTGTTTCGGCAGGTCGATCCCGCCGTGACGGTCGAGTGGCACGTCATGGACGGCGATCTGGTGCAGCCGAACCAGCTGCTCTATCAGCTGTCGGGTCCAGCGCGCTCGTTATTGACGGGCGAACGCACGGCGCTGAATTTCCTGCAGGTGCTGTCGGCCACGGCGACGGCGACGCGCCAGTATGCCGACGAGCTGGCGGGCCTGCCCTGCCGCGTGCTCGACACGCGCAAGACCCTGCCGGGGCTGCGCACCGCGCAGAAATATGCGGTGCGCTGTGGCGGCGGCATAAACCACCGCATTGGCCTGTACGATGGCATCCTCGTCAAGGAAAACCACATCGTCGCCGCCGGCTCCATTGGCGCGGCAGTGACGGCTGCCAGGCAGTCCGGCACCGGCGCAATGATCGAGGTGGAAGTCGAAACGCTCGATGAATTGCGGCAGACCCTCGAGGCGGGCGCCGACATGGCCTTGCTCGACGAATTTACCCTCGAAGACCTGCGTGTGGCAGTGGCACTCAATCGGTCGCATCCCAACGGGCCGATCAGGCTTGAGGCTTCCGGTGGCGTAACGCTCGAAACGCTGCGCTCGGTCGGCGAGACGGGCGTCGATTTCATCTCGGTGGGGTCGCTGACGAAGCACGTGCGGGCGGTCGATCTCTCGATGCGCTTCGAATACGCAGACTGAGTCGTCATGGCCAACGGGGAATGCAACTGCGGTGGCGTCCAGTTCGCGATCGACGCGGACCTGACCGACGTGTACGTGTGCCACTGCAGCATTTGCCGCCGCAACACCGGCAGCAACGGCATCGCGGTCGTCGTGTTTGCGAAGGAAGCGTTCGCTTGGCTCAAGGGCCGGGAACTCGTCGTCAGCTGGAAAAAGCCTGGCCACGATTGGCAGACGTGGTTCTGCAGCGTCTGCGGCGCTCCCGTACCGGGCGAGAACGATGCGACACGGATGTTCGCACCGGCCGGCTCCATCACGGCGGGTGGCGAGGCACTGCAGGTGCGCCACCACATCTTCGTAGGCTCGAAAGCCGTCTGGGATGAGATCGGGGACGCGGGGCAGCAACACACTGCAGCGTTGGGAAGTTGAATTTAGACGCAGGCTTCTGGCCTGCGAGCGGCTGGAGTCGTTTGTGCGCTCGCCGCGTGATGCGCCGTGCTTCGGCTGCGTTCACGCAGCCGAAGCTCAGGCGCCGTCTCACAACGGTCGATTCCGTGCTTTTCCGCGCGGGCGTGTCTGCCTTTCCGCCCGCGCGGAAAAGCACGGAGTCGGCCGCTGACGTCGCGATCTTCATTCGTGTAGCGCAGTCGAAACGACGAATGCGCCCGGCGATGCGCGTGGAGAAACTCAGCCGTTCGCAGCGATCTTGATGATGCGTGTGGGCGCAGAAATGCCGTAGCCCTGCGCATAGTCGACGCCCAGCGACCTGAGCATGTTGATGATCTCCTCGTTCTCGGCGAACTCGGCGATCGTCAGCTTGCCCGTCAGATGCCCGATCTCGTTGATCGACCGCACCATCTCGCGATCGATCGGGTCGCGCAGGATTTCCTTGACGAAGCTGCCATCGATCTTGAGATAGTCGACCGGGAAATGCTTCAGGTAACCGAACGACGACAGACCTGTGCCAAAGTCGTCCAGCGCAAACTTGCAGCCGTGCTCTTTCTTGAGCGCCGCGATGAAACGGTTGGCCTGCGAGAAGCTCGCGATCGCCGCCGTCTCGGTGATCTCGAAGCAGATCTTGGTGCCGTCGATGCCGCTGTTCTTGAGCAGCGTCTGCACGAACGGCAGGAATTCCGCGTCAGTGAAGCTCTGGCCCGACAGGTTGATTGAGCACAGCGCGAGACGCTCGCGCTCGTCGGCTTCCGACACCAGCCAGCGCAGCGCGTTCTCGACCACCCATCGGTCGATCTGCGGCGTGATGCCATACCGCTCGGCCGCCTTGATGAAGTCGTTGGGCGCCACGATCTTGCCCGTCTCGTCCTTCATGCGCAGCAACAGTTCATAGTGCGCGCCAACTTCCGCTTTCTGCAGCGGCTGGATCGCCATGCGATACAACTCGAAGCGCGATTCCTCGAGCGCATTGTTGATGCGCGCCGCCCACTGCATCTCCTTGCGGCGCTTCATCAGGTCGATGTCGTTGTCCTGGAAGCTGAACACGCGGTTGCGGCCCGCCTCCTTGGCGGCCTGACAGGCGCTGTCGGCTGCCGAGAGAACCGCAGCCACGTCGTCACTGTCGCCCGTGAGCGGCACCACGCCGATGCTGCACCCGAGCCGGAACGTACGATCTTCCCAGACGAACTTGTAGTTGCGGATCGTCTCGCGCAACTGCTCGGCCATGATCAGGGCGTCGTCGAGCGAGCAGCTTTCGAGCAGCACGCCGAATTCGTCGCCGCCGAGGCGCGCCAGCGTGTCGCGCCAGCGAATCTTGGTTTTCAGCAGCGCGCCCACCTGCCCCAGCAGCGCGTCACCCGCGCTGTGGCCGCAGGTGTCGTTGATGATCTTGAACTGGTCGACGTCGAGGTGGCACAGCGCGTACTGCGTCTCGCGCGCCTTGGCGCTGCGCAGCGAACGCTCGAGCCGCGCCTCGAACTCGCGCCGGTTGACCAGTCCGGTCAGGATGTCGTGGCTCGCGTGATACGAGAGCTTGCGGTTCAGTTCGCGGCTTTCGCTCACGTCGTGGAACACGAGTACACCACCGCACACCGCGCCCGAGCCGTCGCGGATCGGCGACGCCGTGCTCTCGATGTACATCTCGTTGCCGTCGCGCTTGATCAGCAGCGTGGGACGCACCGACTTGATCGCGCGCGCCCGCCGGATGGCCACCGACAGCGGGTTCTCGAGCGGCTCGCAGGTTTCTTCGTGGAAGCCGCGGAAGATCTCGTCGATGTTCTTGCCCTGCGCTTCCTCGAATTTCCAGCCAGTGAGTTCCTCGGCGGTCGGGTTCAGGTATTCGACGACGAGGTGGCCGTCGGTCGTGATGACGCCGTCACCGATCGACTGCAGCGTGATCTGCGCGCTTTCCTTTTCCTTGAACAGCGCGTCTTCGTACAGCTTGCGCTCGGTGATGTCGAACTCGACGCCGACCAGCCGGCGCAGCCGACCGGTGGCGTCGACGCGCGCCTTGGCGCGGCTCACGACCCAGCGCCAGTCGCCCTTGGTGTGACGCATGCGGTGCACGCTTTCGAACATCTGCGACTTGCCCGCGATGTGATCGCGGATCAGCGCCTGCACGCGCGCCATGTCGTCCGGGTGCACGAGCCGGCGCCAGTCCGGCGAGACGGCGGGATCGTGCTCGTCGTAGCCCAGCATCGTGCGCCAGCGCGGCGAGAAATAAACCGTGTTGTTCTCGACGTCGAAGTCCCACAGCCCGTCGTTGGCCGAAGGCAGCGACAGCGAGTTGCGCTCTTCCATCCGGGCCAGGTACCGCTGCACGCGCAGCCGCTCGAGGCCGGTCGCGAAGCTCGACCCGACCAGCTTCAGCATCAGGTGCAGATTGGCATCCCAGCCATCAGGACGGGGCTGCGACGAGAACAACGCGATGAAACCGCACACCCGGTTATTCAGGGACAAGCCGCAAACGACGGCCGAACGCACGTTGAGCTCGGCCAGGCGCAAGGCGTCCACGGCGTGCTCGCGGCGCGGGCTGCGCGTGTCGCGGATCTCGGCGAGACGCAGATGTGCAAGTTTTCCCAGGCTGACAGGCAAACGGTCGACGACTTCGCCTTTGAGCACTTGCGGATCGAACTGGGTGAGCAAGCCCGTGGCGCTGGCCACGCGCTCGATGGCGCGGCGGTCCGCGTCGAGCAGGGCGATGCAGATCGCGTCGACGCCCGTCGCTTCGCGCAACGCGTCCAGGTTACGTTTGACGGAGTTGTCGCCGGCCTCGCTGGTCAGCGCGACGAAATCGAGCGCGACCTTGGTCACCAGCACGTCGAGCCCGACCGTGGGGCGACCGCCCTGCCCGAAGACGAACTGCGTCGACAGGAAATCCGGGGAATCCTGTTCTTCGACTTCGCTCGGCGGCAGTTGCGACGTCATCGCGCGATCCGGTCTCCGGGGCGCAACGAGGGCGGTGGTTTATTGAGGCGGTTTCGGCCCACGTCGACGCGAGCGGGATTCTGACAGATTGCCTAGCGAACTCAAGCTAAGGCGCTGAATTTATTGACGCATTTGGCGGAATGTAGAGCCTTGCGCTGCGCCGGTCGCCGCGCGCCACGCACGCCGCATCCGGCGTGCCGCCGGTGACCAGGAACCACTGTTGCCGATTGGCTCGCCCCAGTTCCTGGTTTTGCATGCCCTTGAAGCAGATGTCGAGTGTCTTCTCGTGCACCAGCAGCGCGCGTCCGGGCTTGGCCGCGTACCACGCCGCGGCATCGGCCGCCTCGGCTTCCTTCTCGCGCCAGCGCGCATGGCCGAAGTTGTAACTCGCGCGCTCGAGCCGCAGCAGGTACTGCTCCTTGGCGCCCACGAGGCCCAGTTCCGCAATCCCAGCAGATGCTTTTGCAACCTCGTGCATGAACCCCCTGCCCGACCTGACGTCGTCGATACGGGGATACACCACGAGACCCACCGTGCAGAAAATTGCTGCGAGCGTGCCGCCATAGGCCAACCAGCCATCGCGCACGCGAAACACGGCCAACGCGATGAGTCCGCCTGCGCCCGCCAGTGCGAGCGGTAATACGGGCGCGATCCCGTAGTCCTGCAGCAGTCGCGCGGAAGTACGCCCATCGAAAGCAAGGTACGCAGCACCGAGCACGCCTATGCCGGTCAGGATCGAAGCCAGTGCGAACGCAAGCAGACGCGACCGTCGCGACCGTAACACTTCAGGCAGCCATGTGGCCGCGGCCATTACCAGCGCGGGCACGGCGGGCAGCACGTACACGCCGCGCTTGCCAGAACTGGCTGAGAAGAACAGCACGACGATCACGACCCACGTCAGCAGCACCGCGACGAACGTATCGCGCCGGTCCGGGCGCAGCGCGGCGCGCCAGCGCGGCCACAGCCACGGCAACAGCGCCGTGAGCGGCAGCCACAGCACCGGCATGACCATCACGACGTAAAACCAGATTGGCTCATGGTGATGCCACGCGCCTGCGTAGCGGGTGACGGTCTGCTTGAACAGGATTTCGTTGCGATAGGCCAGCAACTCGCCGCCTGCCGCTGTGGCGAGCATCATCGGCACGAACCACAAGGCAATCGCGCCGAGAAAAAACACGGGACCCAGCCACCAGCGTGGATCGCGGTGCGGTGCCCTCACGGGCCAGCCGCGTGCAGCAAGGATCACGAACGGGATCAGCGACAGCAACGGCAGGAAGCCGACACCCTTGGTGATGACGCCGACTCCCGCCGCAAACCACCCAACGTAGAACCACCCGAGGCTCGGGCCCGCAAACAGGTGGCGCAGCAGGCCGTACAGGCTCAACGTGGTGAAGAAACACAGCACGCCGTCGATTTGCGACTGGCGGAACTGCCACACGAACTGGAAGGTGAGCAGCAGCACGAGGCCGCCCGCAAAAGCGACCTCGCGCCCGCGCACACGGCGCAGCAGGTCGTACACGAGCACGACCGAACCGATACCCGCGAGCAGCGATGGCAGCAGGAAACCGACTCGCAGCGACCCCGTGATCGCCATCGACGCCGCCATCAGCCAGAAGAACACCGGGGGCTTGTCGGCGTACAGATCGCCGCCGACGCGCGGGATGAGCCAGTCGCCCGAGCGCAGCATGTCGCGTGCCACGAGCGCGAAGCGCGGCTCGTCCGCGGGCCATGGATCGCGCAATCCCAGCCCGACGCCCATCAGCAGGAGCGCCAGGCCAACGAGCCACAGCAGGTCGATCGTGACGTCGCGTGCGGACTGCGCGCCAGGTCGCAGCCAGCGCTCGAGCAACGAGCGTGACGCGTCAGCCGTCACCCGCCGCGTTCCTCGCGGATGTCGACGCGCGGCGAGGCACGACGGATCAACCAGCTGAGTCCCCACAGGTCGACGATGCCGACCCACAACCGGTTATTGAGGCCATATTTTGAGGTGCCGCGCGTGCGTTCACGATGATTCACCGGCAGCGAGACGACTTCGTAGCCTTCGCGCTGGAACAAAGCGGGCATGAACCGGTGCATGTTCTTGAAGCGCGGCATGTGCATGAAGATGTCGCGCTCGAACACCTTGATGCCGCAACCGGTGTCCGGCGTGCCGTCCTGCAGGAACCACCCGCGCACGCCGTTGGCGACCCGCGAGGAGACGCGGCGCAGCCAGGTGTCACGGCGTGTGGTGCGGTTACCCATCACCAGCTTCAACCTTGGCGAGGCCGGGTGCATCAATGCGTCGAGCAGCCGCGGGAAGTCGGCGGGATCGTTCTGGCCATCGCCATCCAGCGTGGCGATCCAGCGGCCGCGCGCATGGCGCACACCGGTCGCAACGGCCGCGCTCTGGCCGGAGCGGGTCACGTGCTGCAACAGACGGATCTCGGGCATGCCCTGCGCGCGCGCCGCGTGCACCATCTCGCCGGTGCGGTCGGTGCTGCCGTCGTCGACGAAAATCTGTTCGAACGAGTACTTGCCGGTCAGTGCGGCGTGGATTTCCTGCGCGAGCGGCAACACGTTCTCGTCCTCGTTGCAGACGGGTATGACGACGGAGACGTCGGGCGTCGGGGACGAGGAACTGGACACGTTCGAGAAGCCCTGCGGTTGCGGTTTGTGCGGCCGGCGCGTGCGGGGCCGTGCGGTAGTATAAACGCTACCCCGCTACGGGGCCCGCCGCCGGTCACCTGACCCGATTCCCTTGAAAGACCGACTAGCACATTCACGTCCGCACGCTTCGGATAGCCGTCGGCTCGGCTGGGCGCTGGCGATCACTGCCACGTTCATGGCGCTCGAGGTGGCGGGCGGCCTGATTTCGGGCTCGTTGGCCTTGCTGGCCGATGCGGGCCACATGCTCACGGACACTGCGGCCCTGGCGCTGGCCTGGCTGGCCGCCAGACTCACGATGCGCCCGACCAACGCGCGTCGGTCTTACGGCTATCACCGCGCGCAAGTGCTCGCCGCCTTCGTCAATGCGCTCGCGCTGTTCGCAGTGGTGGTCTGGATCGTGCTGGAGGCGATCGATCGCCTGTCAGCGCCGCGACCGATCGAAGGCGGCGTGATGATGGCGGTGGCTTGCGCGGGGCTGGTCGCGAATCTTGCCGTGTTTGCGATCCTCGGCAAGGGCAGCCAGGACAACCTCAACGTGGCGGCGGCGAAGTTGCACGTGGTCGGCGACCTGCTCGGCTCGATCGGCGCACTCGCAGCGGCCGGCATCATCCTGCTTACCGGATGGACGCCGATCGACCCGATCCTGTCCGTGCTGGTCGCGGTGCTGATCCTGCGCAGCGCCTGGTCGCTGTTGCGCAAGTCGACCGGCATCCTGATGGAAGAAACACCGGATTCCGTGGACCCCGACGCGCTAAGGCTGGCTTTGCTCGAGGTTCCCGGCGTGCGCGAGGTGCACGACGTGCACTGCTGGTCGCTGACCTCGGGCCAGGTGATGCTCACGCTGCACCTGGCGCTTGCCACCGATGCGAACGGGGCCTCGGTGCTGCGCGAAGCCAAGCGCGTGCTGGCGGAAAAAATTCGCGATCGACCATTCAGCCCTGCAGCTCGAGCAGGCAGAATGCCCCGATGCAGTCTGAGCAACCCGACGACCCCGCAACGGACGATGCCGAGCCGTCGCCGGGTGACCCCGCGCCGCTCAAGAACACCTTGTATCGCAAGGTGACGCGCGGACAGCGCGAGCTCACCCGTGGCCGTCTGTTGCTTTACCGCGTTGCCGTGGTCATCGCATGGTGGCTCGTGCGCGCGATCTGGGCCAGCTGCCGTGTGACACACGTGGCCGGTAAGGAGGCTGCCGAGCAGGCCGTGCGCGACCTCAAGTCGCTGATCCCCGTTTACTGGCATCAGCACATGCTGTTCGGTGCGCGCGCCCTGCTCGACCTGCGCGACGCGGGACTCAAGGTCGGCTTCCTGGTCAGCCCCTCGATCGACGGCACCGGACCGGCGATGCTGGTGCAGAAGGTCGGCGCCCACGTGATCCGCGGCTCATCGACGCACACGGGCGCGCGGGCGCTGCGCGACTACTACGAGACGATCGTCAAACAGCAGATCTCGCCCGCGATCACGCCGGACGGGCCGCGCGGGCCGCTGCACGATTTCAAGCCCGGCGCGATCATGTTGTCGCAGATCACCGGTAAGCCGATCCTGCCGATCGCCGTGGCCTATTCGCTGAAATACACGTTTCCCACCTGGGATTCCTTTGAACTGCCGTTGCCCTTCAGTCGCGTCGCGATCGTGTATGGCGAGCCCGTCAAGGTGAGTCGTGCGATGGACGCGGAGGCGCTCGCGGGCTGGCAGCGGCAAATGGCCGAGCGGTTACTTGAATTGCGGCGGCAGGCTGAGGCTGCGCTCGAGCGCCGCTGAGAAGGCGGCGGCGCCCAGCTCGAGCTCCTCGATCGACCACTCGACCGGTTCGGGCGCAATGGCGTCCGATACGGGCGCAGCAACGTGGCCGATGACGCCGGGTATCGCATCAAGCAGTTGCAGTTCGTAACGCTCGGCACGGACTGCACCGAAGGCAAGCGACGCGTCGAGCGTGATTTCACTGAGGTCACGCAGACCCAGGCCACGCGCCTTGAGCACGGCTTCGGTGGCGGTCCAACGCTTGAGTTTCTGCGCTTCCGCAGCATTGTGGTCCTGCAGGCAATCCTCAATGTCGAGCCCCAGGTCAAGCGTCGCGCTGGCGGCCACGGCGACACGTGACTCCGCGTGGCTCACCGAAAAATACGGCCCGGCCTCCAGGCGAGGCTTGCCGTCCTGCGCGAACAAAAAGGCACGGGGTGAGAACGCCCGAGCGGCGATGCGCTCGGCCGCGACGAGCGCCAGGGCAAGGCCTCCGAGAGTGGCCCGCTGCGCCGCCTCCGCGCGGCTCGTAACCTGCAGACGGCGCGCATACGGCAGGGCTTGCAGCAACGCATCCTGCCACTCCACGGAGTGCGGAGCCGCTTGCAACGGGGCGTGAAGTATAATTCCCGCGGTCATCTGCCCAGAATACACACGAGAAGCCGCCAGCGATGATCAAGTACCAGACGCTCCCCGACATGCTCGACGACCGCGCTCGTGGTACCGGAGCGATCGTGTACCTGGAAGGCGAAGGGGCCGAGAAGACCCTCAAGCTGGCGGACCTGCGCCGTCGCGCGCTCGGCATCCTGTTCCACCTGCAACGCATCGGCGCCCGCCCCGGCGATCACCTGATCCTGCATGTCGCGAGCAACGAGCAGTGCATCGATGCCTACTGGGCCTGTTTGTACGGCGGCATCGTTCCCGTGCCCGTGGCGGTGGGCATCAGCGACGAACACAAGCACAAGCTGTTGCGGATTGCGAAGCAGCTCGGCCAGCCGTTCCTGTACACCGACAAGAAGCTGCGCGACCGCCTCGCGGCATTCGCGGCAGCAAGTATCGGAGACTCGGAGAGCTGGGGGAAACTCGAATCGCGCATTTTCCTGATCGACTCGCTCGATGACATTGCGCGCGCCGGCACGCCCGCTGCACTGGGCCCCGACCAGACCGCGTTCATCCAGTTCTCGTCGGGTTCGACGAGCGAGCCGAAAGGCGTCGTGCTGACGCACCGGAACATCCTCGCGAATGCCGAAGGCGCGCGGCAAGCCGCAGGCTTCTGCGAGGACGACGTGTCATTGAGCTGGATGCCGCTCACCCACGACATGGGGCTCATCGGCTTTCACCTGATGATGATGTACGCGGGCGTGCGCCAGCACCTGATGCCCACGGACCTGTTCGTGCGACGCGCCCTGCTGTGGCTCAAGTGGTCGTCGGAGAAGCGCGTGACCCTGACGTGCTCGCCGAATTTCGGTTATCGACATTGCCTGCGCGCGCTGGGCGACAGGACGCTGGATAACCACGATCTATCGAGCATGCGCCTGGTGTTCAACGGCGCGGAGCCGATTTCGGTGGAACTCGCCGAGGAGTTCCTCGACCGCCTCGCGCCGTACGGTCTGCGGCGCACGGCCATGTATCCGGTCTATGGGCTGGCCGAGGCCTCGCTCGCCGTCGCCTTTCCGCCGATCGATACACTGCATCGCTATCTCACGGTCGATCGCCGCTCGCTCGGCGTTGGAACCGCGGCGCGGCAGGTTGCTGCCGCGGATCCCACCGCGCTGAAGCTCATGTGCGAGGGCAAGCCGATCCCGTACGTGCAGGTGCAACTGGTCGATGACCTGGGTGCGACCGTGCCCGACGGCACGGTGGGACACCTGCTGATGCGCGGGGATAACGTCACGCGCGGTTACTTCCAGAACGAGGAAGCCAACGCGGCGGCCATCACGGCCGATGGCTGGCTGCGCACGGGCGACCTCGCGCTGATGCTCGACGGCGACCTCTACGTGACCGGCCGCTCGAAGGAAATCATCTTCGTAAACGGCCAGAACTATTATCCCCACGACCTGGAAGCGTTACTGCAGGTTGAGCCAGGACTCGAACTCGGCAAGGTCGCTGCAGCGGGCGCACGCACGCCCGACTCGCCGACGGACGAACTGGTGCTGTTCGTCCTGCACCGCGGCGACATGACCGATTTCATCCCGCTTGCGACAAAAGCAATACACCTCGTCAACGAGCATGCGGGGGTGGAAGTCGCGCGCGTGGTGCCGGTCAAGCGGATGCCCAAGACGACCAGCGGCAAGCTGCAGCGCAATGCGCTCGCGCAGGCGTTCGAGGACGGGGAGTTTGCTGCGGAACTGGCAGAGTTCGATCGAGCCTGGGCGGCGGAGCATGGACACGGCCGCGCAGCGAAAGGCCGCGTCGAGGCACAGCTCAAGGCCATTGTCGACGATGCGATGCCCGGCAAACACGTGGACATCGACGACAACCTGTTCGACGTGGGCGCGAGCTCGCTCACGCTGATCCAGATCCACGAAAAGATCGACGAGGCCTTCCCCGGCGTCATGGATCTCACCGAGCTGTTCGATTACCCCACGATCTCGGTGCTGGCGAAGCACCTGGAGACGAAGCTGGAGGGTTAGGGAAGGGCAGGAAGGGCAGGAAGGGCCGGAAGGACAGGAAGGACAGGAAGGACAGGAAGATCAGGAAGGACCGGAAGGACAGGAAGATCAGGAAGGACCGGAAGGACCGGAGGTTTGGGCTTTAACTTCCTGCGCTTCCTGCCCTTCCTGTCCTTCCTGAACTTCATCCGCTTCCTGAACTTCCTGACCTTTCAGGCGCTTCCAGCGCCGGTGCGACCACCACCACCCCGCCGCATCCGCCCTGATGTCGCGCTCGAGAGCACGCGCGTAACGCTCCGTCGCCTCCCCTTCCGTGAACTTCTCGCCGGACTGCGTCAACGGCTCGATGTGCACTTCGTATTGGCCCCGACCATTTCGGTGCATCGACAGGTAGATCACGCGCGCACGCAACAGTCGCGCCATGCGCTCTGGGCCGATGAAAAAAGCCGTTTGCTGGTGCAGGAACTGCGTCCAGTGCCGCTCAGGGCTGGTGCGCGGCACCTGGTCAGCCACCAGGCCCAGCGCGCGCGCATTGCGGACCTCGCGCAGTTTCTCGGGCAGCTGCTTGGACGGCAGCAGTCTTGCGCCAAACCTCGTGCGGATCCTGAAGAAGTAACGATCGGCCCACGCGGTGCCCAGCGGCTTGTAGACGCACAGCAGCGTCGAGCCGAGCTCGAGCGACATGCGCAGCAGCAGCCACTCGAAATTGCACTGGTGTCCCGTCACGAGGACGATGCGGTCCGATGCGGCGAGCACGCCGCTGCGATCGACGAGACGCACGCGCTGGCGCAACTCATCGGCCGTCATCACGCGCGCGTAGTCGAGCTCCGCAAGGATTTCGGATTGTCGCGTCACGAACTGGTGACGCACCCGCTCCAACTCGCTTGCAGAACGATCCGGGAACGATCGCGCGAGGTTTTGACGGATCACCATGCGGCGCAGCCCGAACACGCGATAGCCCAGAAAAAAAACGAATGCGGCAATCGCGTAACGCAGCCGCAGGCCGAGTGCTTCGCCGGGCGTTCGGACCGGTTCAGGCATGTGACGAAGAATCACTCTCAGGCATTAGGGGATTCTCAGGCATATCGCAGCTACTTCGGCATACAACCGATTCTCACGCATACAACGGCTTCTCACGCTTCCAGCGGTGGTAGGCCCAGAAATATTCCGCCGGGTACTGCCTGATGTGCCGCTCCAGCGCCGCACAGTAGGCGCTTAAGATCTGTTCGGGTTCGGCGCGCGAGCCCGCTGGTCTCAGCTCTATAAAACGAACGACATAATGCCCGCGCCGCTCACGGTGCATAGCAGCCAGGAAAACTGAATATCCCAGCTTTGCGCCGATCCAGCCCGGCCCCTCGAAAAAAGCTGTTTGCTGGCCGAAGAACTCCATCCATGCGTGCTGCGTATTGCGCCTGGACGGCGACTGGTCGGCCAGCATCGCGAGCAATCGTACCTTGCCACGTTGTTCCAGCAGGTGCGCGACCAGAACCTTGGCTTGCACCATCCGGCAGCCCAGTCGCTCGCGCCACCACCGCAGCAGCCGGTCCACTCGATCTCGGCGTGTGTGCTTGTACGCGGCTGTCAGCGGTTCGCCAAACTCGGTTGCGCAGCGCTGCAGGAGCCACTCCCAGTTCGCGTGGTGGGACGAGAGGATCAGGACGCGGCCCTTGGGATCTTCCAGGCGCTCGCGCACCACCTCAGGGTTGACGAAACGCACGCGCAGGGCCAGTTCCTCGCGCCCCAGGAAGCCCTGGGCCAGGAACTCGGCAATGAGTTGACCCAGGTGCGAATAGGCGCCCTCCTCAAACTCCCGCCGCCGTTCAGCGTCGAGATCTGGCAGGCAGCGGTCGAGGTTTGCGCGGACCAGCTCGCGGCGCCAGCCAAAGAGGCGCAGCAGCTGCGCGGCCAAGCCAAGCGCTGCATACAGGAACCCGAGCAGCGCGGACTGGATGAGGTGTTTCAATGGAAAGGTGGTGCCGACTCGCGGATTCGAACCGCGGACCTACTGATTACGAATCAGTTGCTCTACCAACTGAGCTAAGTCGGCTGCGTGCAGCCCCTCGGGCGCGGAGGGGCGCGCATTATAAGGATTCGCCCTCGCGGGTGGAAGCCGAACTCAGTCAGCGTGCCGGCGGACCCTGATGACGACCTCAACCCCATCGATTTCGGTGCCGGTCGGCAACGGGGGTAGACGCGTCAATTCGAGGGCTTCCGGGTCGATATCGTGCATTTCCCCGGTTTCCACGTGCTGGAAATGGTGGTGCGGGGAGATCCGGGAGTCGTAGACGCAGCGTTCGGGGTCCAGGTGGATCTGGCGGACCAGCCCATGGTCCACGAACAGCTTGAGCGTGTTGTAGACCGTGGCCTTGGACACCCGGCTGGGCGACTGACGCAAAGTGGATAGCAATTGCTCCGCCGTGATGTGCACGGGGGCCTCGAGCAGCACCTCCGCGACCCTGACGCGCTGCTGGGTGGGGCGAATGCCGTGTCGTTCAAGGAGACCGCTGACTTCGTTCACGGGGTGGGTCCGGGACGTCAGAGAATAGTGGACTGATTATAGGGGTCGGCCACCGCTGCACTTGAATCCGCACAAACCCGTGTGTTTTGCGGCATGACCGCATATTGCGGCTTGCCTACCCTGCATTCCTCGGGCGGCGGTGGGTCGCCGCCCTCCCCCAACACCTGGAAGGCGAAATGGAAGGCATCCGGCTCGTCCGCCCGATCCGCCGGCGCCGAGGCTATAGTTTGATCGAACTGATGGTCTGTCTCGCCATCGTGGCCATAACCATTGCATGGGCCGCGCCGTCTTTTGGCAACTTCCTGCGCGACGCGGCGCGAGCACGCGAGGTCAATCAATTCCTGCAAGCCGTATACGCAGCCCGGAGCGAGGCGATCAAGCGCAACGGGGTCGTCAGCCTGTGTCCGAGTCGAGATGGCGCCACATGTACTCCTGGCTCGCTCTGGTCGACCGGGTGGCTGATCTTCGTCAACCTCGACCGCGACTCCCCGGCCGCCGTCGATAGCGGTGAGGAATTGCTCCGCGTCTATCCCGCCTGGGATTCAGGCCAGATCAGGTCGAATCGAACCACGCTTTCTTTCCGTGCATTTGGGCAGAGCGGCGTCACCGCGACGATCACGTTCTGCGACGCCCGCGGCAGTTCTGCAGCGCGCGCCGTCATCGTCAGCCAGACGGGTCGCCCGCGCATAGCGGACAAGGACTCCGCTGGCGGCGCCTTGAACTGCGGCTAACCGCGGGGAGCACCCTACATGCCGCGACACCGTGGACGGCTGGCGAACGGCGGATTCACTCTCATCGAAGCGCTGGTCGCGGCGACGGTGCTGGCTGTCGGGATGCTCGGCAGCGCGGCAATGCTGTTGCGCAGCCTCCAGGCCAATCGGTTGGCACTACAGCGCACTCAGGCCGTCGTGCTGGCCGCAGACATGGCCGACCGCATACGAGCAGACCGCAACGCCGCAGCGTCATTTGCGTTAGCGGCCGGGACGACGCTCGGTGCACCCACCCTGTCGTGCGACGCCGCGAACCCCTGCATCCCTGCAGACGTCGCCGCTGTTGAACTAAGCGACTGGCAGCAGTCGGTGATACGCGCACTCCCGTACGCCGAGACCTCCATCACGGTAGCTTCGGCCGCAGCGCCGGCTGCAAATCTATTCACGATCACCATCGCGTGGGTGCAGACGGGCGACGACACCATGGCGTCGATCTCGCTGATAGTTCAGGCATGAGCCCGCAGGCCACGCCTTGCAAACGACACGCTGGCTCCAGCCTCGTGGAACTGATGATCGCGCTGGTCGTCAATCTCTGCATCATTGGCGCCGCGATCACCGTCTATCTCAAGGCAAGCGAGACCTACATCTCGGCTGAAACGGTGGCACGTCTGCAGGAGAATGCTCGTTACGCCATGGGCATCATCGAGGCCGATGTTCGAATGGCAAACTTCTGGGGCCTGCATAACCAATCGGATGTCATCACGACCAACACAGTTTCAGCATTTCCATCCAGCTGCGGCGCTAACTGGGCGACCGATGCTGCCGGTTTCATTACCGGCGAGAACAATGCCTATTCGCTTCCGTGCGCCGCCTCTGGAGGCGGTGCCGAGGCGAACGGCGACGTACTGATCGTTCGCCGCGCAAGTGCCCAGCGTGTATCGCCTCAGTCCGGCACTGTCGCCGCCGTCAATCGCGACCGAGTGCTCATCGTCACCAACCAGCTGGCAGGCGAGATCTTCGTGCCGAAAGATATCGGAAACAGCATTCCTGCCGGCTATGCAACATCCGATCCGGCGAACGCGCCACCGCTGGCAGACACACGCGAGATGCTGGTCAACGCGTACTACGTGAGCCGCAACTCGAGCTTGGCGACCGGGTACCCGGCGCTCCGGCGCAAACGACTCAGCGCAGGTCCGTCGATCGCCGATGAAGAACTGCTGCCTGGCGTTGAAGATCTGCAGTTCCAGATCGGCGCCGATATCGACGGCGACGCCAACGTCGACGTGTTCGTGAACCCGGCTGCGGTGCCTGCGGGCGGCACGCCAGTCTCGGTTCGCCTTTGGCTGCGCGTGCGGGCGCTGGATCGCGACAACGGATACGTCGATACGCGCGGCTTTGAATACGCCGACCAGAGTTTGCCCGCAGCCAGCGACGGTTACCGGCGCGCCGTAATCCACAAGACTTTGCAGCTGCGAAACGTCAGTCCATGAGAGCACATTCCACGCCACGCTCACTCAGGTTGGGGCACCGGCGGCTCCAGCACGGCGGCGCGCTGATCACTGCGACCATCCTGCTGCTGGTCGTGGCCATACTGGGAGTGACAGGCATGGTCGCGGCCACGTTGGAAACGCAGATGTCCGGTAACCTGCAGCATCAGGAGCGCGCATTCCAGGCTGCGGAATTCGCCATCGAACAAGCCCTCGTATCCGCACCTTTGAGCACGGCCTACACGTTGGCGAGCCCAAACAGCTTTCCAACCTCTGGTGCCGAGGCGCCCATGCCAGGCTCCACGACCGACACCTACACCTATCGCCTGTACTTCGACACGAGCGCAGGCAGCACCCCGGTACCTAGAGGATCCAACGCGGGGGCGGTGCAGTTCGCCCACCACTTCGTGATCTCAGCCACGGGTCGCTCCTTGCGCGGCGCACAGGCAACGCACGCACAAGGCTTCTACGTCGTCGACTCTACGTACTGCGATTTTGCGGTGGCCCCATGCAGCTTCAACGGGGCCCCACGCACGAAGACGTATTGGATGCAGCAGAACGCTGAGTGAAGCTATGAGACGCAACCTGTCACGACTGAACTTTTACCAAGTCTCGGTGCAGCAGGACCCGTGCGGTATTAGTCGACTCGCTCTGCGATCTTGCTCTGTTGCGAGATGCTCGCAGCCGCGCTTCAGGAGCAGGAGCCGGTCTCCGTGGTAGTCACGGACGCGCTACCCGTGGCACTCACGGTCACGATACGTTCTTGCGAACCGAGCGGCGTGAGACGGCAAACTTTGAATGTGGCAGCAGACGCACCCACGCCGATGGGCTGGAAAACCATGGCGCCCGTCCCGACCGTACGCAGCACTTTGAAGCCGGTGGGGATCAGGCTCGGCTGCTGGTACTGAAGCACAGTGGTGCTCTGCAGCACGATCCAACCTTGCTCCCAGCTGCCGCTGAGCGCACAGCTCGAGCCATCAGCTGTCATGCACAGGGTGACCTGGGTATTGCGCTTGATGGCCTCACTCCGCGCCAGCTGTATGCTCGAGTTGAGGTCATTCGCAATGTTGCTCAAGCTCGAACCGAGGGCGGCATCGCGAAAAGACGGCACGCCGATCACCAGCAAAATCGAACCGATCAGGATGGTGATCAACATCTCGATGAGCGTGAATCCGCGCTCATGGCCGCCATGGTCAGCGTCGGGAGCCTCCAGTAATCCCATCGCAGATGTCGGCATTGGCGTCACTTTTCGATGTACCAGTAGGTGACCGCCCTCGGCTGCGCCCCGACCGACGGGCCCACAGGCAGTTCACTCTGCAGTGGCGATTGCGCATCCCCACCGATAAGGAAGGGCACGGTAGTGCCATCGTCAAGAGTTACCAGGCCGGCCACTGGCGAAGGCGGCAGGCCCCCGCCCGCGATGACCGCCGATCGATTCGCTGTGCCGTTCTGCGCCGATCCATTCTTGTAAGAAACTTTGTATACACGCGCGGTGCCGAGGTTGGCAATGCACCCGGCCACTGCTGGCACCGGCACGTGCGTACTGAATGTAGTCGAGCCGAAAACGGTGATCGCCGAGGTGACCACTTGCTCGTGATCGTTCAGGCCGATGTACCAGCCTTTCTTGGTCGCAAGGTTAGCTGCCGAAGGGTCTGCGCTCGTCAATATTGGCTGCAGGGAATCTAGACACATGAAGCCTGCGCTGCTGCATTCACTCGACAGATAAGTGCTGTCGGCAGGATTGTCTTTGATCATGAAGAAATAATTGGACACCGCATACGCATTCGTCCAGTCGCGCAGCGGTTTCTCACGGTCGCCGGAGCCGAGCAGCAAGACGTACCCAGCGCCATCCTGGACGACATCAGGCATGAACATGAACTTGCGATTGTCGGTGCAGGTTGCAGTCGTGGCACAGCCGACCGACGCGATCTTGGTGATCGTCCAGTTCGCGGGCGGCGTCGAGCCGATAGCCGTATTCGCAGTGCTGCCAGATATTCGATAGACGTTGCCGCCGAGATCCGCTGCATAGCCCCACTGCGCCATGCCGCTGGAATCCGGCACCATGAAAACGTCGCCGATGACAGGACGTGCAGTATCAAACGTCTTCAGCCTCGTGCCCGTCGCACCGTCGAGAATGTAAATGTGATCGCCCTTTGCCGAACTGGTGCACGTATTGGGGTCTGCATCTTCGCAGTTGTCGTACCCGCCGCCAAACACCAGCAGCGGTGTATTACCCGAACCGTAGCCAGTCGACTTGAACACCTTGGCGGCCGACCAGGTCTGGCCGATGTCCGTGAATCCCGCTGTGCAGTCGGTATCGTCAGCCAGATTTGGACAGCCCCTCTTCCACATGAGCGTGGGCATGGTCGGAGTCGCCGCAGACATGCCGGTTGCATCGAACGCATAGATAGCGCGGCCCCCGCGGCGCATCATCGCGTAAATGTAGGCGGTGGTGTCCGTCTTGAACACCGTGAGCGCACCGTCCATTGCGTAGGGTTTGGGCAACGGCGTCGGCGTGATGGTCGGCGTACCCTTGTAATTGACGGAGACGTTGTTGTCCCGAATGCGCTTGATCTGCTTGAAGAACTCCGGAGGCAAAAACGACCAGTATTCCTGGCCAGCGGCAACACTACCCACGGCTGTCCCGCGGCTGCCATTGATGGCACGCAGGATTCCGTCGTTGCCGCCATAGAACACTACGACCCTTGGGCTGTCAGCCGTGCCGAAGTTGATCGCAACCGGGCGCGAATGCACGACGTCGCCGTGGGCCGACGGCCGCATTTCAGTGGTGGTCACCGTATCGATGTCCTCGTCGTTGACGTCCAGACCCTTGGCCCAGTTGATCAGCGCGTCTCGTTCGGTCGTCGAGCCTGCGCCGAGGTCGGCAGTGCTCACGTTCGTATTATTGAAGTCGACGAGCGACGTGCATGACGCGAACGTGGCCGAGCACGTTTTGATCGGCCGGGTCGTGGAACTGCGCAGCAGATACGCCTGCGCACCTTTTTCCACCCGGTTGCCATCGGGGCGATTCGACGCGGGCGCATTGGCGAGCACCTCGGCCGGCGTGCTGCCGATGGCAGGAATGGTGGCGCAGTCGCCCGCCGGCTTGAAACCCCAGTACGTGTCCATCGTCGTCGGCGACCAATAGGCGCGCGCGCAGCGATCGACGAAGCCTGTCAGCGGGTTGATGGTGTCCGGATAGTCGTATGCGTCGACGGTTCGAAGCTGGGTACCGACTTTCGCGAGTTTGTACTGCTTGAGGTTGCCATCCCAGCGCGGGGCGCCTTCGGCGTCCGGGCGGAACATGCCGATGAACACCTGATTGAGGTAAGTGCCCTCGGTGTTCACGCTGACGGGCAAGCTGACCGAGGCGAACACGCTGTTGACGGATTGGATGCGAGAAAAAATATCGTTCAGCGTGATTTCGATCTGCGACCCGCCGCTGCCGGAGGTGATGTCGTAATAGTTGCCGTCGCTGACCGCAGCCATGCTCTTGAGCAAGGCGGTCCAACCGGGGCCTTGGCCAGTCGTCACCTTGTCGATGTCGACCGTGTACGTCACGACGCCTAGCGACGATTTCATGAATCGCGCCCATTCGTTGGCGGGGTTGGCAGAAGAACCAGAGGGAGAAATCGGTATTTCCGTTGTGCTGCCGCCTGCAGCCCTCAACATGTTGTTGGCGATCGTGTCCTGCGATGCAGGTTCCTGGTTGGCACCGTTGCTGATGTAGATGATGAAGTTCTGCCCGCAACTGCCTGAGGGGATCGGGCTGTTGTAGACAGTGGCATTCTTCGACGCCAGCGCGTTAGTCCCTAGCGCGATGATGTTTGCTGCGGCCGCCCTGCTCGCGGTCGTGGAGGTTGAATTCCCCCACGCCGATGCGACATTTCCGGTGTAGTCGGTCTTCTCCTTCGCGTTACCCGCGTAGGGAGCACCACCGGAAAAATACCGATAGGCTTCGGCCATCTGCACGCCAGACCTGCCGCCGTTACCCTTGTCATTGCCGACATTGAGCGAATTGAACATTGCCGAATACAGCGCGCGGTTGGCCGTGGTCATTGGGCGGATCGCAGCGCGCACGTACCCGCCGTCAGTATTTGAGTTAGCGCCGCCAGACTCCGTGGCGAACATGACGCCAACCCGGAACTTAGCCGAGCCATCGGTATTGGTCGCCATGTTGTTGAAGATATTAACCAACGCCGCAATTTCGTTGGTAAACATGGGCGTCCAATTGGCCGTGTTGTCCACCATGAGCAGCACGTTGGGCAGACCCGCGGTCGCGGCCGGTTGCACGAATAGATCGATATCCTCGGCCTTCGCAGCCATGGAACCGGCCAGCATGGCCGCGATCGTGAACCCGCCCAAGAACCTGGATTTCATGCCGAATCTCCTGCAAACATGCTGTTTCAACCGCATACGATATTCTTCTGTACTTGGGTCAACATCTGCCGCACGCCCGAATGCACCCGGGCACCCGCCTGGCCAACGTTCCCCGTTGCGGTAACGGTGGCGTCGATTTCCCACACAGTGTTCCACGTCGGGTCGAGCGTCATGCTGGGGCCCAGCGAGACGCTGCTGGGTGGTGGACTCGATGCCTGGGCTGCTGAAACACACACAGGCAGTGCAATCGACACTTCGTAGTCGTCAGTGCCGTCATTGTTGACGTCGATGCCGATCGTTTCGGCCGCTGGTGTCACGTAGAAAGGTGAGCTCACAACCTGGTCAATGGCCTGGTTTGCAGCCGCGATCGCTTCCGCGCGGAACTGCATGTTGGAAACGGAGCGGAAATTTGCGCTGCCGATATTCACGGCCGAAATGAGCATGAGCGTGATGAGCACGAGCATGATCAAGCCGATGATCAGAGCCGCGCCTTGTTCATTGCGACATCGAACGCGAATCACGGCGTGACCCTCCGACCAGTGATGTTTGGTAAGCGTACGGTCGTGACGAACAAGTGCCGCTTGAAGTTGTCGTTGAATGGGCCGACGGTGGACGATCCAAGCGCGTACGTCTTCGTGTCGGTGTAGCCTCGCGATGGATCGCGGCTGCGCACCAGCACGTAAATGCGCGCGGCCGTCGCATTCATGAGCTGCGCAACGGTGCAGGGCGTTGCCGTCGTGCAGCTGACGAAGTTGCCGTCGGGCACGCCATCGCCTCGATTGGTGGGCGTCTGGCGTGTACTAGGGTCCTGCCAGTTAACCGCAACCGTGTAGTCCACCGCTGCCCCAGTCTCGCTGACGTTGTCCACGCCAAGTTCGACTCGAAAAGACTGGATGCCCTCGATCATCGCAATGGCCGGCTGGTGAGCCGGCGTACCGCCCACCGTATCAAACTGCGAGCGCATCAGCGTCGGGATGCCGTCGCCGGCGGTCACGGCGTAATCGCGAATGTAATAGATGTTCGATACGAATTTTCGCTTGGTAGCGATCGCTGCACAGTTGCGCTTCATGAGCGTGAAATTGTTATCGCTCAGCACGTAAGGCATCGTCGCCGTGGAGCATTGTGTCGATTGGAAATAGAGGGTGCCGGCCACGTCGGCAGCGCAATTTACACCGACGCCCGGAATGCAGGTTTCGGCGTGACGCACGATGAGTACGTCGGTACCTGCGAGCTTGTCCGTTACGATACCGCTGCACGTGGCGTTGCTGTCGTACACCTGCAGCGGCAGGCCCACCAGTTGGGTTTTGTAAGCCGCGTTCCAGTTGCCACCGTTGTACACGGCGCAAGGGTCAGGTAGTGCCGAAGGGACGTCGGCTGGTATCGCCGCCGTAGTCTGGTTATCAAACTCTGGCACGAAGGTGTCCCAGAACCCGGCATGAACCAGGTCGGCTTCGATCAGCTCGATGGCAAGTCGCCCGTTTTCGATGACCAGATTGGCGCGCGCCATTTCGCGGTTGCTGCGGCTCGTATTGACGAACAGCGCGACGAGGGCCGCCAGAATCAGCAAGCCCGTTGTGATCGACACCAGCAGTTCCACGAGGCTGAGGCCGTGTTGCCGCGCGCTGCGCCCGATCACATTCGTATCCATATCGCTGCGCATGTCAAAGTGTCGGAATTCGAACGACGGTGGTGACGACCCGGCGGCACGAGTCGCCGGTGCAGGTTGAACCGTTGTATTGGCTCACGCCGCAGGTGACACCGGCAGGCGGCGCGGTCAACGGCGCCAGGCCTTGCCAAGCCACAGTGACGAGATACCGGTTGCTGGAAAGGCTCTCAACGCAACCTCGCCCGCCGACCATGGCGCCAACGTTGGAGGTGCCGATCTTTTCTGCGGCACCCTGGAGCGCCGTGCACCACTCGTTGAGGTCCTTTTCCCTGCGACTCGCGCCGGTGGCAGGACACGTGCCGCCCACGCCAATGGCGGTGGTGACGTAATTGGCCACGTCGTTGCGGTTGGCCTGAATCCGCGATGTCATGTCATGCAGCAGGATCAGGGCTTGCGCCCGCTGATACGCCTCCATCTGCAATACCTGCAGTCGAGCCTGCAGACCGACCAGCCCAAGGAGACCAATGGCCAGCACGACCATAGCGATGAGCACCTCTATCAGCGAGACACCACGCTGGCGACGTTTGGTGAAAGTTCGGCTCATGATTACCACTTCGCGATTACCACTTCGCGGCGGGAGTCTTGTTGCCTACGCTGTCGAGCGTAAGGTTACCGTCAGCGGTCTGGTTGGCGATCGCCGTGAACGTAATTGAAAATGCAGGTGGCGGCCCAGCGCTCAACGTGATCGCACAGGTGTAGTTTTCGCTGACTTCGGTCGCGAGCGCGTCGCAACCAACTTGCGCGGTCGTGCCGAAGGAGCGGTTGGCCACGAAGTACTGTTGCTCACGACTCGCCATGTCCATCATGGCAGCCTGCGCCGCGCGCCGTTTCCCTTTCCTGACGGAGTCGCGGTACGAGGGCAGGGCGATCGACGCCAGGATCGCCACGATGACCATCGTGATGAGCAACTCGACCAGCGTGAATCCTTTTTGCTTTTTCATCGAACGCCTGCCCTGAACTGACACGCACGCTAACGCAGCCCGCCGTGACAACCTAAAGTTTACGACCTACGGTTGATTCTCGCGGACGAGCGGTGTCCCGTCATATTATGTATAGCGAAAGCGTGATGGCCGTCACGCTCGATCGACCGCCGCCGAACACGCTGGTTGCTCATCGCATCACTCCGGGTTGGGTCCGAACACGCCCACGCCGGTCTTGCTGGCAGGCCCGCCGTGTACATCCAGTCGCCCGACTCGTCGTAGAACCCGGCCGTCGCCATGATCGCGAGGCGCTCCGGCACGTGCTTGGCCCTGCGACCGGCCACGACGTGTGACTTGCTGCCGCGATCGCGGCCAGGTCGACTGCAGCGGATGGGCCCGAAGTTTAGAGGCACCCCGCTGTACGACCGGCATACGATTGTGAATTTGTCAATTCACGGCCCTGCACATTCGCGCCTGAAAACAGGGTTCGCTCATACAGTCTGACGAACTTAAATGCACTGGTGCCGTAAGCCGGGACACGCAGCCCATCCACTCGCGTCACCACGGAGTCGTTTCATGTCATATCGTGCGAAAGGCATGACGTTGCTCGAACTGGTGTTCGCTGTAGCAATGGTCGCAGTTCTGGCCAGCATCGCACTGCCGAGTTATCGCAATTACGTATTACGAGCCAATCGCACTGAAGTCCGGGCTGCTCTGCTCGGGCTGGCCACGGCACAGGAGAAGTTCTACCTGCAGTGCAATACCTACACCACGACATTAAACGAGAACGCTGCGACAGACTGCGGCACCGGCAACCTACGGTATCCGGTAACCAGCGAGCGCGGTTACTACAGCATCAGCGTCACTGCAGCCGACGAGTCCGCATGGACGGCTAAAGCCGAACCGACGATCGATTCTCCGCAACTCGATGACGTTAAATGCCAGTGGTTCGGTCTTTCCAGCACTGGGGCAAAGAGTGCCAAGTCATCCACCAATGTGGACACCACGATCAAGTGCTGGGGCCGGTAGCTTTATTCGATTACAAGACGTCGAAGCGAGCCAGATTATGGGGTCTCGGTCTTTGCCCGCAACTCCCGCGGCAGCGCGAACACCACGTGCTCCGCGCGCCCCTCCACCTCCGCCGCGCCCTCTCCACCCCAGTCCCGCAGCCGCGCCACGACGCGTTGCACCAGCAGCTCGGGCGCGGATGCACCGGCTGTCACGCCCACGGCACGCTTGCCCTCGAACCACTCGGGCCGTAGATCCTCGGGGCCGTCAACGAGGTATCCAGGCATGCCGGCCTTTTCGGCGATCTCACGCAAGCGATTCGAGTTCGAGCTCGAAGCCGAACCCACGACGACCATGACGTCGCACGCAGCCACTAGTTTCTTAACGGCATCCTGGCGGTTCTGCGTCGCGTAACAGATATCCTCCTTGCGCGGCGTGGCCAGCGTCGGAAACTTGCGCTGCAGCGCCTCGAGCACGTCTGCGGTGTCGTCCACCGAGAGGGTCGTCTGCGTGACCACGCCCACGCGCGATGGATCTCGCACTACGAGGTGCTCGACGTCCGCGACGTCTTCGACCAGGCAAATGCGCGCGCCCTGCGACGCATCGAACTGCCCCATCGTGCCCTCGACCTCGGGGTGGCCTTCGTGTCCGATCAGGATCACGTCACGGCCATCGCGCCCGTAGCGCGACACTTCCATGTGCACCTTGGTGACCAGCGGGCACGTGGCGTCGAACACGCGCAATTCGCGCCGCTTCGCCTCGGCCTGCACAATCTTCGCGACTCCGTGCGCGCTGAAGATGACGGTCGCGCCGTCCGGCACCTCATCGAGTTCCTCGACGAACACGGCACCAAGCCCGCGCAGGCGGTCGACCACGAACTTGTTGTGCACCACTTCGTGCCGCACGTAGATCGGTGCGCCGAACAGCTCGAGCGCGCGCTCGACGATGTCGATCGCCCGGTCGACACCGGCGCAAAAACCACGGGGATTGGCGAGCAGGATCTGCACGGCTAACGACGTTCGCGGAATGCGTCCAGGATCATGAGCGCTGCGCCGATCGTGATCGCGCTATCAGCCACGTTGAACGCAGGGAAATACGCGCCGCCCCAATGTGCGTGGATGAAGTCGATGACGTGACCGTGCACGATGCGGTCGATGACGTTGCCGAGCGCGCCGCCCACAATGAGCGACAACGCCAGCGGCAGGAACTTTTCACCGCGTGGTACGCGCCAAAGCCACACGATGAGGGCGGCACTGACGATAAACCCCAGCGTGATGAAAAACCAGCGTTGCCACCCCGCCGCGTCGGCAAGGATGCTGAACGCCGCACCCGTGTTGTACAGCAAGGTGAAATCGAGCACCGGCAGCACTTCGACGCGCTCGTACAACTCGAGGAAGCGCGTGGCGAGGAACTTGGTCACCTGGTCGAAGCCGATCACAAAGAAAGACAGCCACAACCACGCCGCGGGGTGCGTGCGCTGGCCGCCCAGGCTCGCGATGGATGCCAGCGCCGCGGATGCTGGGTTCGCGGCGTGGTGTGGAGGCGGCGGCGTGTTCGAGGTGGTCATTGCTTCCTTGGGACCGGTCAGGCGTGATGGCGTGTCTCGCCGGGGCCGTCGACGTTGACCACGCAGCGGCCGCACAGTTCCGGGTGCGCCGTCACGGTACCGACGTCGGCGCGCTTGTGCCAGCAGCGTGCGCACTTGGCCGCCTCGGACCGCCGTACGGCGAGCCAGAGGCCGCTGTTGCCTTCCCCGTCCGTCGCGATGGCATCAGCCGGACGCGAAGCTGCATCCGCAACCCGTGCTTCGGACGTTATCAGCACGAAACGCAGTTCCTCGCCCAGGGGCGCCAGGGCTTCAGTCCATTCGGGCGTGCCGTACAGCGTGACCTCGGCATCGAGCGGCGCGCCGATCTGGTTGGCCACGCGCAGCCGTTCGAGTTCGCGCAGCACGGCGGCCCGCGCTACCAGCACCTTCGTCCAGTCGATCTGCTGTTGCGACGCA
>JANNGT010000200.1:0-8410 GCA_031404015.1 Gammaproteobacteria bacterium
GGTAACCCACGTGCGCACGCCCGATGATCGGCGCCATGTGGTGTTCGCAGTGCGACTCGAATTCGATGTCGCGCAGCACGACCATCTCGTCATAGCCGGCGGTCTCCTCGAACGTGCGGAGCAGGTATTCGCGCGGGTCGATCGCGTAGCCGGAGAACCAGTCGGTGTACGCATCGACCACGCGCTTGGGCGTGTCGATGAGGCCTTCACGGGCCGGGTCTTCGCCGGCCCAGCGCAGCAGCGTGCGGACGGCCGCTTCGGCCTCGGCGCGCTTGACCTTGTTGCGCTCCATGATGGGAGCCGGATCTTTGGTGACGGGAGCCATGAGCGACTTGTTTCGACCGACCCTGGATTTTGGATGCACCGCCATGAATGTGTCTCCTGTTCAGCGCGCGCGCCGTTGACCGCGCCACCGCATCAACAATACGAATCCAGCGACCATTCCGCCGAGGTGCGCGAAGTGTGCGACGCCCTGGCCCGATCCGGTCACGCCGAGGTAAAGCTCGAGCAAGCCGTACAGTGTCACGAACAGCCATGCCGGCATCGGAATCGGCGGGAACAGCAGCATGATACGGCGCTGCGGGAACGTCATGCCGAATGCCAGCAGCAGGCCGAAAACCCCGCCGGAGGCACCCACGGTCGGGACGGGCGGCGAATTGATGTTGCTGATCACCACCAGCTGGGCGACGGCCGCACCGACCACGCAGACCAGGTAATAGGTGACGAACCTCCTGGTGCCGAGCAGGCGTTCGATTTCGCCGCCGAACATGTACAGCGCGAACATGTTGAAGAACAGGTGGGTCAGGCCGCCATGCAGGAAGCCGTACGTGAGCAACTGCCAGACCTGGAAGCCGGGGGCGCCAGGGTACTGGGCGGACGCCGGGGGCCACAGCGCGAACGGTCCAAGCAGCAGCGGGTCCGTGAAGGATTGCAACCCGAAAATGGCCACATTGAGGATCAGCAGAATCCGGGTGGCCGGCGGCATCGATGAGGGCATCGCCACATCCTAGCTCAATCCGCTGGCGAACACCCCCGGGTGCGTGTACGTTGCGCGCGCCACTGCAACGTAAGGTTTACGATGAATTTCGTGCAGGTTGTTCGGGCTTTTCTGTGCACCGCGTCGGCCCTGGCCGGGCCCGCGACAGCCATGGCGGAACCGTCGCCAGTCGCGGTGCCCTTTGGCAGCCTCACCTTCACACCCTGCACGCTGTCGCAGGCTGGCCAGGCGCAAACAGTCGCCGCCCGCTGCGCGACGTTGCGCGTACCCGAGAGTCGCGCCACCGGATCGGGTCGGATGATCGAACTTGCGGTCGCCTGGGTGCCCAGCACGTCGAAGAAGCCTGCTGCAGACCCCGTCGTATTGCTCGCGGGCGGACCAGGCCAGTCCGCGCTGCAGGCATTCCCGACGACCTATCCGGCTTTCCGCGACATCCTGCGGCAACGGCACGTGCTGCTGGTGGACCAGCGTGGCACGGGCGGTTCGCGCCCGCTGGAATGCCCGCAGACGCTTGACCAGGCTGCCTTGCGCGAACTGGATACCGCCGGCGTCGAGGAGGTGCGGCGCCTCACGGTGGCGTGCCGAGAAGAGATCGGCCCCGACGTCGACTTGCGCGCATACACGACCGGCGATTACGTCGCCGACCTCGAGGACGTGCGTCGCGCGCTCGGCGTTGCGCACTTCAACCTGATCGGCGGGTCCTACGGCACACGCGTTGCGCTCGAGTACGTGCGGCGCCAGCCGCAGGCCGTGCGCACCGCGGTGCTCGACGGGGTCGTGCCGCCGAGTTTGATCCTGGGCGCCGACCACGCCAGGAACCTGGAGGCCGCGCTCAACGCAGAGTTCGCGCGGTGTACGGCGGATGCCGAGTGCACCCGGCGTTTTGGTGCGCCACGCGCCAAGCTCGACGAGCTGCGCGCACGTTTGCGCGCCAATCCGCCGCGTGTCAGCTATCGCGACCCGCTCACCAACGAACCCAGGGAGGACCCGCTGACCGACGTCGCCGTCACCGCGGTCGTTCGCTTCTATGCGTACTCCCCCCAGCTGTTCGCAATGGTGCCCATGCTGCTGGCCGATGCGGTCAATGGCCGATACGAAATGCTCATGGCGCAGTCGCGCATGCTGGAGCAGCTGGTCGGCGAGCAGATCTACATTCCCTTGCAGCTGTCGGTGAGCTGCAGCGAAGACGCGCCCTGGATGCGCATCGATCCTGCCGATGAGCAGACGCTGCTCGGCACCGATTTCATCAGGTACTCGCTGGCGCAGTGCGAAGTGTGGCCACGCAGCAGCATTCCCGAGGATTTTCACGCGGCAGTGAAATCAGACATGCCGGTGCTGCTGTTGTCAGGCGAACTCGACCCCGTGACTCCGCCGCGCTACGGCGACGAAGTCCGCAAGACGCTCGCGCAATCGCGGCATTTCGTGCTGCGTGGGCAAGGGCACGGCGTGATGGCCGTCGGCTGCACGCCACGCCTGATCGCCAGGTTCATCGAAAAGGCGGACGCACGGGCGCTCGACGGGCAGTGCCTCGACCAGTTGCAGTACACGCCGCCGTTCACCGGCGCGTATGGCTGGGGACCGTGATGCAGCGGTGGCGACGATGATTCGCGTCGAAGGCCTGCGCAAAAGCTTTGCGTCGCAGACGGGCCGCGTGCAGGCCGTCGACGGTGTCAGCTTCGAAGCGCATGACGGCCAGATCACGGGCCTGCTCGGCCCCAATGGCGCCGGCAAGACCACGACGTTGCGCATGCTTTATA
This sequence comes from Gammaproteobacteria bacterium, assembly GCA_031404015.1. Classification (GTDB taxonomy): domain Bacteria; phylum Pseudomonadota; class Gammaproteobacteria; order Steroidobacterales; family Steroidobacteraceae; genus RPQJ01. The sequence goes on from JANNGT010000200.1 coordinate 2,755, forward strand.
CACTGATGACGCCGGAGACCGGCCGCGTGCTGGTCGATGACATCGACGCAGCGGTCGAGCCCATGCGCGTACGCGCGCGGCTCGGCGTGCTGCCCGATGCGCGCGGCATCTACAAGCGGCTCACGGCGCGCGAGAACATCACGTATTTCGGCGAGCTGCAGGGACTTGAGCGCGGGCTCATCGTGCAGCGCACGCAACGCCTGGTGGCCGCGCTCGACATGCGCGATTTCATCGATCGGCGCGCGGAGGGCTTTTCACAGGGTCAGCGCACCAAGACCGCCATCGCACGCGCGCTCGTGCATGATCCCGGCAACGTGGTGCTCGACGAACCCACCAACGGGCTCGACGTGATGACCACGCGTGCGTTGCGCACGTTCCTGCATGGGCTGCGCGAGGAAGGCCGCTGCGTGCTGCTGTCGAGCCACATCATGCAGGAGGTGGCGCAGCTGTGTGACCGCATCGTCGTCATCGCGCACGGACGTGTTGTCGCCCAGGGATCGCCCGAGGAGCTGCGGGCTGCAACCGGGTGCGCGACGCTCGAGGATGCTTTCGTCAAGGTGATCGGCACGGACGAGGGCCTGTTCGCATGAGAACGCTGTGGACCATCCTGCGCAAGGAGTTGCTCGACGCCTTTCGTGACCGTCGCATGGTGCTGGTCGCTTTCGTCGTGATGCCGCTCGCCATTCCGCTGGTGCTCGCGGGCACCAATGCCCTCGGCGCGCGCAAGCAGTCCCAGCAACTCGAAGGCCAGCTGCAGTTGCCCGTGATCGGTGCGCAACACGCGCCGAATCTCGTCGCCTGGCTCGAGGCGCACAATGCGAAGGTACTCCTGCCGCCCGCGGATGCAGACGCGGCAGTCCGCAGCCAGGAGCACGATGTGGTGCTGCGGATCGACGACGGCTACGCTGACGACTGGCGCGCAGGGCGTCCTGCCCACGTCGAAATGATCTTCGACAGCTCGCGCCCGCTCGACTCCGGCATGACCGTAGCGCGCGCGCGTGGCTTGCTCGACGCGTACGGCGAAACAGTCGGCACGCTGCGACTCGTCGCGCGCGGAGTGCATCCTTCCGTCGCCAGTCCGTTGCAGGTGGCGATTCGCGACGTCGCCTCGCCCGAGTCGCGCTTCGACTTTTCGCAGCAGATCCTGCCGTACCTGTTATTGCTGCTCGCGTTCATCGGCGGCATGCAGCTCGCGATCGATTCGACGGCCGGGGAGCGCGAGCGACAGTCGCTCGAGCCCCTGCTGGCCACGCCCGTGGCCCGCGAGACGATCATCAGCGCCAAGATTCTCGCCACCGCGGTGTTCTCATTGCTGTCGCTCGCGGTCACGTTGCTGGCCTACCGGCTCGCATTCGCGCTCGTGCCGAGCGGCGGCATCGATGCATCGTTCGAGGTCGGGTCGTTGGGCCTGGCACAGCTGTTCCTCGTGATCCTCCCCATCGTGCTGCTCGGCGCAACCGTGCTCACGGCGCTGGCGGCCTTTGCGCGCAGCTATCGCGAAGCGCAAGGCTACCTGCCCATGCTGATGTTCCTGCCGATGATCCCGACGCTCGTGTTGATGGTGGCACCCGTGCGCACGCAGCTGTGGATGCTGGCGGTGCCGTTTCTTGGCCAGAACCAGCTGATTCTGCGCGTGCTGCGCTCCGAGCGCATCAGCGCGCTCGATTGGCTCGTGGCCCTCGGCAGCGCCTTCGGGGTGGTTGCGATCGTGTGGTTCATCGCGGCGCGCCTGTACCACCGCGAGCAGTTGGCCACGTCGAGCTGAGCGGCGTCAGTTCGCCGGCGGCCACAGCTCAAGCAGGCCTTCCGCCCAGCGGCGGCACGCGTTTTCCGCGGGATGAAAGCCATCGCTCGCAAACTGGTCGGCAGTCATGGTCGATGGGAATTGAAAGCACAGCACGCGTTTGTGGCGCGCGGCGACCTCGATGGCCGTCTGCTGGAATTCACGGGCGCGCTTGGCCAGGATCGAATTGAGCGGCCACGGCAGGACGGGGCAGCAGTCGAGGGGCGGCATGCCGCCGAAAAGGATCGTCGCGCTGGGCGACTTGCGCCGCAACAGTCGCACCAGTTCCTCCAGGTTCCTGCCGAACCTGTCCGCTTCGACGCCCCAGGTCACGTCATTGACGCCGAGCGACAGCAGGTAGACCTGTGCGGCGGGAACCGTCGGGGCTAGATTGTGCAGCACCGATGCCGACGTCGCGCCGTTGTGGCCATGCACGTGCCACTCGACGTCGCGTTGCAGCCGCTCCTGCAGCAGCCGGGCGTAGGTCGCCGTGAGCGAATCGCACTGCTCGCGCACGCCAATGCCCGCCATGATGGAATCACCCAGGCCGACGATGCGCAGCGGCGCGCCGAGTCCAATGCCGATGCGACCGCTGCATCCCGCGGGCGAGGGCAGACGCGGCGTGCGCTGCAGGACCCACAGTCCCTGCAGGACGGCAATCGGCATCAGGAGTTTGCTTTCCACGCCAACAGGGTAGCCGGTGGCGATGCCTGACCCTCAGGGCGACACGAGCAGCTGGACGGTTCGCTGCGACGTTTTCGCATGCGGGTTGATTGGGGATTTACCGTAGGCGGTATCCCGCGTGTCCTACCACCCGATGCCGTAGTCCTCGCCGTGGTTGCTCGAGCCACCCCAGAACGTGCCGTTGACGGGATCCACGAGGATGGCGTTGATCGGCCCGGATGTCCGTGCTTCGAACTCGGGCTTGTAACCGCGCGCGAGCAGTTCTTTCGTGACCCACACGGGCATCGAGGCGTTCAGCACGATGCGACCGGGCTGCGACTCGTGCTGGTCGAAAGAGGCCTGCATCTGGTAGCTGTTGAAGTTCGGCGCCTCGGCCGCTTCCTGCGGCGTCATGCCGAATTCGTGCACGTTGAGGAAGAACTGCAGCAGGTTCTGGTCCTGGGAGTCGCCGCCCTGCACGCCGAAGGCGAGCCATGGCTTGCCGTCCTTGAGCGCCATGCTTGGCGTCAACGTCACGCGCGGACGCTTGCCCGGTGCGACCACGTTGAACGGGTTTTCGGCCGGATCGAGCACGAACGACTGCATGCGCTGGCTGAGGCCCACGCCCGTGCGCCCAGCGATCGTCGCTGGCACCCAGCCGCCGCTCGGCGTCACGGAGACGAGCCAGCCCTTGTGGTCGGCGGCCATGACCGTGGTGGTGCCGCTCTTGAAGCCGGCCTCGAACTCCGCCAGCTGCTGCGCGGTGAGTTCGGCCTGGTCGAGCGCTGCGAGCGCGGACTGCCGCAGCTGCTGCAACTGCGCCGCGTACGGATTCTTGCCGCCCTGGAACGGATACGGATCACCTGGCCCCGCAGTTGCGTCGTTGCGATCCATGCGGATCGTCGCCGCGCGCTGCTTGGCGTATTCCTTCGACAGCAGTCCCTGCGTGGGTTCGGCCGGAGGGAAGTACGGGTCGCCGTAATAGAAATCGCGATCGGCGAAGGCGAGGTTCATCGACTGGTAAACCGTGTGGATGTAGTTCGCGCTGTTGAACCCCATCGCGCGCACGTCGAAGTTCTCGAGGATGTTCAACGATTGCAACAGCGCGGGGCCCTGCGTCCAGACGTCGAGCTTGTAAACCTCGACTCCGCGATACGTGGTCGACACTGGTTGTTCGATCAATGGCTGCCAGCGCGCAAGATCGTCGAGCGTGATCAGGCCGCCCTGCTCCTGCGTGCCGCGCACGAACTCCTGCGCGATGTCGCCGCGGTAGAAGCGGTCATAGGCGGCTTGCAGCGCATCCTTGCGCGACTTGCCCGCGGCCAGTGCCTGTTTTTCCGCTTCGACCATCTTGCGCAACGTGGCCGCGAGGTCGGGCTGGCGGAAGATCTCGCCCGCGCGCGGCGCTTCGCGCTCCGCGCCCAGATGCGGCAGCATCACCTGCTTCGAGTAGGGCCATTCCCGCAGCTTCGATTTCCAGCGCTCGATCAGGTCCGCAGTCTCGGCGTCGATCGGATACCCATCGGCGAGTTCGATCGCGGGCTGCAACACGTCGCCGAGCGACAGCGTGCCGTACTCCTGCAGCATCAGGATGATGCCGCCCGGTGTGCCGGGCGTAACCGCCGCGAGCGGACCGTAGGCAGGCGGGTATTTGTAGCCCTTGCCCTTGAAGAATTCGGGCGTCGCTCCGGTCGGCGCCACACCGAGTGCATTGATCGCGATCACTTTCTGCGTGCGCGGATCGTAGATCAACGCCTGCGTCTCGCCGCCCCAATGCAAGACGTCCCACATCGTCGACGTCGCCGCGATCATCGCGCACGCGGCATCAACGGCGTTGCCGCCTTGCTGGAAGATCATCGCTCCGGCCGTGGCACCGAGCGGCTTGCCCGTGATCGCCATCCAGTGCTGGCCGTGCAGCGGCGGCTTCTGGGTTTTTGCGAGCGAGCGGATGACCGCGGGTGAATTCTGCTGGCCGTGGGCCGGTGGAATGAAGCTGTTGCTCATGAGGGTGAGGCCCAATGCGGCGAGGGCCGCAGTCGACGCGCGTGGTGCAGGCATGCTTAGACTCACAGTCAATGCGGTGCGTGAAGTATGCTGCGCTACTGGTATCTTCGCCACCGGCGCAACACACCATGAACTACCGGGTTGTCCTCGCATCGACGCTGTTCTGGTCGTTGGCCGCAGCGGGCTCCGCCGGGGCTGCTGTCAGCGATGCGGCCCTCGACGCCGCCGTCAAGACGGCGATGCCGCAGGTTGTCACCTGGCGCCGGGATTTCCACCAGCACCCGGAACTTGGCAATCGCGAAACGCGCACGTCGAAGATCGTCGCGGATGAGTTACGCAAAATGGGCCTCGAGGTGCGGACGGGCATCGCGCACACGGGCGTGGTCGGGATCCTCAAGGGTGGCAGGCCGGGCCCTACGCTCGCGCTGCGTGCGGACATGGACGCGCTGCCCGTGACGGAGCAGGTTGACCTGCCGTTCAAGTCGACGGCAACGGCCGAGTACCGCGGCGAGAAAGTGGGCGTGATGCACGCCTGCGGACACGACGGGCACACGGCGATCCTGCTCGGCGCGGCGCAGGTGCTGAGCGGCATGCGCGCCGAATTGCCAGGCACGATCATGTTCGTGTTCCAGCCGGCCGAGGAAGGCGCTCCCGATGGCGAGCAGGGCGGAGCGCAGATGATGCTCGAGCAGGGCCTGTTCGCCACGACGAAGCCGGACGCCATGTTCGGCCTGCACCTCTGGTCCACGCTGCACGTCGGTGCCGTGGGCTATCGCGAAGGCCCGCTCATGGCGGCTTCAGATCGTTTCAAGCTCGTCGTTAAGGGCCAGCAGACGCACGGTGCGCGTCCCTGGGGCGGCGTCGATCCGATCGTCACGGCCGCGCAGATCGTCATTCATCGACACGTTCTTCTCTTTGTTCCCGCCGCCCACCGAGAACACCAGCACCGCGTCCTTCGACGACAGCCGCGACGTCTTCAGCCACTCGACGAACGTGGTGTCCCAGCCCTCGTCGTTCACGCGCGCGGTCAGCTCGCTCACGTTGTCGGTCGGCGCATACGCCTCGAAGCCACAGATCTTCCGGAAGTCGTTCACCGCGTGGCTCGCGTGGCCCGCACTGCCTCCGACGCCGAGCACGAACAGCCGGCCGCCGCCGTCGCGCGCCGCGCCCAGGCCCCTCGCCACCGCGTCGATCGCAGCCGCATCG
>JANNGT010000201.1:0-5000 GCA_031404015.1 Gammaproteobacteria bacterium
GCCCTCGCCTACGCCGACGGCATCGGCGGCACCCGCGCCGGCGTCATCCAGACGACATTCAAGGAAGAGACCGAGACCGACCTGTTCGGCGAACAGGCCGTGTTGTGCGGTGGCGCCACGGAACTCGTCGTCAAGGGTTACGAGACGCTGGTCGAGGCCGGCTACCAGCCGGAGGTCGCATACTACGAGTGCATGCATGAGCTCAAGCTCATCGTCGACCTGCTGCACGAAGGCGGCCTCGCCAAGATGCACAAGTACATCTCGCACACCGCCAAGTGGGGCGACCTCACGCGCGGCCCGCGCGTCGTCAACAAGGCGACTAAGAAAGAGATGAAAAAGATCCTGGGCGAGATCCAGGACGGCAGCTTCGCGCGCGTCTGGATCCGCGAGAACAAGACCGGCCGCAAGAAGTACGACGCGCTGATGAAGAAGGACCTCGCACACCCCATCGAGAAGGTGGGCGCCGGCCTGCGCGCCCGCATGCCCTGGCTCAACCAGGGCTGACTTCCACCCTCCCCAGTCCACCACGGTGACGACCATGTCCAACCGCGACCCGAACCGCGTGCTGATCTTCGACACCACGCTGCGCGATGGCGAGCAATCGCCGGGCTGCAGCATGACGCAGCCGGAGAAGCTGCGCATGGCACGCGCCCTGGCCGAACTGGGCGTGGACGTCATTGAGGCCGGGTTTCCGGTCGCCTCTCCCGGCGACTGGCAAGCCGTGCACGAGATCGCTCGAGAAGTGCGCGGGCCGATCATCGCGGGCCTGGCGCGCTGCAATCGCGAGGACATCGACAAGGCATGGAGCGCGGTCAAAGTGGCGGCCCGACCGCGCATCCACGTATTTTTGGCGACCAGTGCCATCCATCGCGAGCACAAGCTCAACATGGCCAAGGATCAGATCATCCACACCGCCGTCGAAGGCGTGAAGTACGCTCGCAGCCTGTGTGAGGACATCGAGTTCTCGCCCGAGGACGCGTCGCGCACCGAACCCGAGTTCCTGCGCGAAGTGGTCGAAGCGGCCATCGCGGCGGGTGCAACCACGATCAACGTGCCCGACACCGTGGGCTACTCGACTCCGGAAGAGTACTACGAGATTTTCTCGTACCTGCGGCAGAACGTGCGCGGCGCCGACACGGTCACGTTCAGTTCGCACTGCCACAACGACCTCGGCATGGCCGTGGCCAACAGCCTCGCCGCCATCCGCGGCGGCGCCCGCCAGGTCGAATGCACGATCAACGGCATCGGCGAGCGCGCTGGCAACGCCTCGCTGGAAGAGATCACGATGGCAATCAAGGTGCGTGAAGGTCTCTACGGCCTGCACACCGGCATCGACACCAGGCGATTGTTCCCGACCAGCCGCCTGCTCTCGAGCATCACCGGCATGCACATTCCGCGCAACAAGGCGGTGGTCGGCGAGAACGCGTTTGCGCACGAGTCCGGCATCCATCAGCACGGCATGCTGAAGCATCACTCCACCTACGAGATCATGCGTCCGCACGACGTCGGCATGGCGCGCACGAACCTCGTGCTGGGCAAGCACAGCGGCCGCGCGGCGCTGCGCGAACGCATCAAGGAACTCGGCTTCGAACTCTCGGACGCGGAACTGTCGCGCGTGTTCGACGACTTCAAGTCGCTGGCCGACAAGAAAAAGGAGCTCTTTGATGGCGACATCGAGGCGCTCGTGCTCAAGGCCGAGCTGGGCAGCGAGGGCGGCCCCTGGCAGCTCGAGAACCTGCACGTCGTGAGCGACTCGACGCGTTTCGCGACGGGACGCGTAGTGCTGCGCCACACCGACGGTCGCATCGTCACGCAGGAATCCTCAGGCGACGGCCCGGTCGACGCGGCGCTGAAAGCCATCGAACAGGCCACTGGCGTGTTCGTAAAGCTGCGCAAGTTCGAAGTGCGCAGCGTGTCGAGCGGCGAGGACGCCCAGGGCGAAGCCGTCGTCACCTGCGAATACAGCAACCGCACTTACCGTGGTACCAGCGTCACGACCGACATCGTCGAGTCGGGGGTGCGAGCTTTCCTCGAAGTCATCAATGCGATCGAATCCTCGCGCCGCCGCGGGGTTGACCAGGGCGAGACGTCGCCCGCAGCGGCTGTCTGAACGCACGACCGGAGCCTGAATGCCTGCGCAGAGCCTGTTTGAGAAAGTCTGGGAATGGCACGTCGTTGTGCCGGAAACCCCGGATACGCCCGCCGTCCTCTACATCGACCTGCATTTGACCCATGAGGTCACTTCGCCGCAGGCGTTTGACGTGCTGCGGGCCCGCAAGCTGCCGGTGCGCCGGCTCGAGCGGACGTTCGCGACGATGGACCATTCCACGCCGACCGACACGGCCCAGATTTTCGGCGGCCTGCCCATCAAGCTCGAGTCGGCGGCCAGGCAGGTCCGGCAGCTCGAAGTGAACTGCGCCGAGTTCGGCGTGAACCTGATCGGCCTGCAGGATTCGCGGCGGGGCATCGTCCATATCATCGGACCGGAACAGGGCGTGACACAGCCGGGCAAGACGATCGTGTGCGGCGACAGCCACACCAGCACACACGGCGCGTTCGGCGCCCTCGCCTTTGGCATCGGCACGACTGAAGTGGGTTACGTGCTCGCCACGCAATGCCTGCTGCAGCGCAAGCCGAGGACCCTGGAAGTCGTCGTGAACGGTCGACTGCCCAGGGGCGTAGCGGCGAAAGACCTGGTGCTGGCCGTGATCGGCCAGATCGGCGTCAATGGCGGCACGGGACACGTGATCGAGTTCCGTGGCACCACCATCGAGGCGATGTCGATGGACGAGCGCATGACGGTCTGCAACATGTCGATCGAGGCCGGCGCGCGCGCGGGCATGATCGCCCCCGATGCGACGACCTTCGAATACCTGAAGGGCCGCCCCTACGCGCCGCAGGGCGCCGCGTGGGACAAGGCCGTGGCGGATTGGCAGACGCTGCACAGCGATCCGGCTGCGACCTTCGACAAATCGGTCACGCTCGACGCGGCAGCACTCGAACCGATGATCACCTATGGCACCAACCCGGGCATGGTCACTGCGATCAGCGGCAGCGTGCCGGCGCGGCCGGGTGATGCGGTGTTCGCGAAAGCACTGGCATACATGGGGCTCGAACCGGGCGAGCGCCTCGCCGGGAAGTCCGTGCAGGTCGTTTTCATTGGCAGCTGCACCAATGCGCGCCTGTCAGACCTTGAAGCCGCGGCGAGCGTGCTGCGCGGTCGCAAGGTGGCAGCGGGAGTGCGAGCGCTGGTCGTGCCGGGTTCGCAGCAGATCAAGCTCGAAGCGGAACAGCGCGGCCTCGCCCAGGTGTTCATCGACGCCGGCGCGGAATGGCGCGAATCGGGCTGCTCGATGTGCCTCGGCATGAACGGCGACCTGGTCGATGCAGGCCAGTATTGCGTGAGCACCAGCAATCGCAATTTCGAGGGCCGACAGGGCATCGGCGCGCGTACGTTGCTCGCCAGCCCGGCATCCGCCGCGGCTGCCGCCGTCCGCGGCCGTGTCACCGACCCGCGCGAATTCCTCGGCTGAGCCGGCCGCGCCATTAAAGGACGACACGCCCATGGATCCCATTTCAGTCATACGCTCGCGCACGGTCGTCATGCCGTCCAGCAACATCGACACGGACCAGATCATCCCGGCCCGCTTCCTCACCACGACGGTGCGTGACGGCCTCGGCGTTTCGCTGTTCGCCGACTGGCGCTACGACGCGGATGGCCTTCCCAGGGCGGATTTCGTGCTCAACAAGCCCGAGTCTCGTGGCTGCCAGGTGCTGGTCGCCGGGCGCAACATCGGTTGCGGCTCGTCACGGGAGCACGCGCCGTGGGCGCTGCTCGATTTCGGCATCCGGGTGGTCATCAGTACCGAGATCGCGGACATCTTCCGCAACAACAGCCTCAAGAACGGTTTACTGCCCGTCGTCGTCGACGATGCCACGCACGCCTGGCTGGTGACGAACCCGGGCGTCGAAGTCGAGGTCGACCTGCCCGCCTGCGTCGTGCGGCTGCCGGACGGACGCGAAGTGAAGTTCCCGATCGAGTCGTTCTCGCGTTATTGCCTGATGAACGGCATTGACGAGCTGGGCTACCTGCTCGGCCAGATGGACGCCATCGAACGCTACGAACGGGCGCGGGAAGGCGCATGAAGGCACGCATTGCCGTGCTTGGCGGCGACGGCATCGGGCCGGAAGTCACCGCGGAAGCGGTCCGGGTGCTGCACGCCGTTGCCACGAAGTTCGGCCACGAATTCGAGTTTGCCGACGCGCTGATCGGTGGTGCCGCGATCGACGCCTCGGGGTCGGCTCTGCCACCGCGCACGATCGACGCCTGCCGCGAGAGCGCTGCAACACTGCTCGGTGCCGTGGGCGGCCCGCAGTGGTCGGACCCTGCCGCGCGCGTGCGGCCGGAACAGGGCCTGCTGGAACTGCGCCGCACGCTCGGGGTATTCGCGAACCTGCGTCCCGTTCGCACGATGACCTCGATGCTGGACGCCTCGCCGCTGAAGCCTGAAGTGATCGCTGGCACGGACATCATGGTGGTGCGTGAACTGACGGGCGGCATCTACTTCGGCAGGAAAAGCCGCACGGCCCACGAAGCCGAGGACGTCTGCACCTACACCGTAGGCGAGGTCGAGCGCGTGACGCGCGTTGCGGGCCGCCTCGCCATGGGTCGCCGCCGTCGCATCGTGTCGGTGGACAAGGCGAACGTGCTCGAGACCTCGCGTCTCTGGCGTGAAGTGGCGACACGCGTGCTGCGAGAGGAGTTCCCGCAGGTCGAATTCGAGCACATGCTCGTCGACGCCGCGGCCATGCACCTGATCCGTCGGCCCGCTACGTTCGATGTGCTGCTGACCGAGAACATGTTCGGCGACATCCTTACGGACGAGGCTTCGATGATCGCGGGATCGCTCGGCTTGCTGCCGTCAGCCTCGTTGGGCGCTGGCATAGCAAGAACACTTTGGGGGCACGCGATAAAACTGGATGTCGATTCGGTCGGATTC
>JANNGT010000202.1:0-5903 GCA_031404015.1 Gammaproteobacteria bacterium
GGCTGAGTTGCCGGACGATCTGGATGTGCAAGTGCGCCAACGTGGGCAACTGGCATTGGACCAATGCAATGAAATAATCGCGGAGCACCAGCGAGCAGTGGCCAGGAAAGCGCAGGAAGCGCGGGAAGCGCGGGAAGTACAGGAAGCGCGGGAAGTACAGGAAGCGCGGGAAGCGCGGGAAGCGCGGGAAGCGCAGGAAGCGCAGGAAGTGCAGGAAGTGCGGGAAGTGCAGGAAGTGCAGGAAGTGCAGGAAACCACGCCGCAGGATGAAGCTGCCCAGGCACACGCGCAAAAGGTGGCACACGCGCAGCGCGAAATTGGCAGCCTGATCCGCCTGTGCAGCGCAGCGCTGCAGCGGGGCGATTCACGCAAGGCCGCGCGTTTCCGCGCCAACCTCGAGGAAGCGATGCTGGCGGGTCCTGCCCTGCCGCCGAACCTCGCGCGGCACCTGCAGCAACTCGACGACAAGCTCAACGAGCTCAAGCAATGGAAGGACTACGTCGTCGCGCCCAAGCGCATCGAACTGATCGAAGAAATGGAAGCACTGATCGGCTCCGATGACGAGCCGCAGTCGCTCGCCGATCACATCCGTTCGCTGCAGCAGGAGTGGCGCACGATCAACAAAGGCATCGCGAGCGAGGCCACCGCGGAGTCCGAGCGTTTCCACGCGGCGCACCAGGCCGCTTTCAAGCCCTGCCAGGCATACTTCACGGCTCAAGCCGCGCTGCGGCGCGAGCACCTCGAGGCGCGCAGGCAGGTTGTCGAACGCATGAAAGCCTTCGAGGCGACACTGCAGACCGAGACTCCTGACTATCCCTTCATCCTGCAGGTCCTGCGTGAAGCGCCCGGCGAGTTCCGCAACCACGGGCCGGTGGACCGCGACGCGGCTCGTGTTGTCGATGCAGAGTTCAACCATTCGATGCAGCGACTGCGCACGATCCTGAACGGCTGGTACGAACGCAACACCGCCGACAAGAAGGCGCTTATCGCTCAGGCGAAGCATCTATCGACGATCGAGGACGAGACGCAAGCGATCGACGGCGTCAAGCGTCTGCAAGGACGGTGGAAGGAATCCGGCCCGGTCGCGCGTGACCAGCATCAAGCGCTGTGGGAAGAATTCCGCGGGCTGTGCGATGCAGTCTATGCGCGACGCGAGCAGGCTTATGCGCAGTACTCGGCCACGCTCGAGGCGGCCAAGGCGCAGGCCGTCGCGCTGTGCGAACAGGTCGAACAAGCCAACGGCGACGGGACCAGCGCAACCGTCGAAAAGGCCGCCGGCCACACCAGGGCGCGCGAATGGCAGTCGGCATTTGAGGAGGTCGGCGAGTTGCCGCGCAACGATGCGCGCGGACTGCGCGATCGCTTCGAAAGAGCCGTGGCGAAGTTCGAGGCAGCGCTCGACGAGCAGGACAAACGCGACGCGGCAGCAGGCGAGTCAAACATTTTCGATGCTGCGCGACACATCCACTCGTACGCACGCGCCATGATGAGCGAATCACCTGACGCTGAGCGCGAAGCGCTGCGCATTGCCGCGGAGGAATTCCTGGCGCGCGTCCACCGCTGGCCGAAGGGCGCGCTGCTGGCGCTGAAGCAAGCCCTGCTGCGCGCAGGCTCCGCACGGAGCACGCTCATGAGCACGCACGAAGAAGAACTGCGCATGATCTGCATCCGGAGCGAGATCCTGACGTCGATGCCGACTCCCGCCCCGGACGAAGCCCTGCGGCGCGATTGCGAAATGCGTCTGCTCATGGATGGCCTGGGCCAGGCTCGCCAGGCCGACGATCGCGAGTGGGATGCGATGCGGCTCGAGTGGATCGCGATCGGTGCGGTCCCAGCCGGACTGTACGACGACCTCGAGCGTCGCTTCCGTAAGTGCCTGTCCAAGCGACCCTTGCAGGATGCGCAGGCAGGGCGGTTCAAGAATCACGACGGCCGTGATCGCGAGTCGCGACGTGACCGTGACTTTGGTGATCGCAAACCGCCGGGCGGCGGCCGTGGTCGTCCGGACGACGCTCGACGACGGTAAGCCAGGCGGGAGGGCCTCTACGCTTTACATCACCCCAGCCGCCAGCTCAAACGAGCGCAATCGCGCAGCGTGCTCGAACACATTTGCCGTCAGCATCAGCTCGTCGGGCCGATGCTTCGCGACGAATGCCTCGATGCCGCGCGCCACGGTGGTGGGTGATCCGATCACGGCGCAAGCGAGTGCGCGATCGACACCCACGCGCTCCTCGGGCGTGCTCACGGCAGTGATGTCTGCCACGGGCGGCTGCACGAGGCCCGGACGGCCGCGCCGCAGGTTGATGAAGCCGAGCTGCTGCGTCGTGAACAGCCGCTTTGCTTCCGCATCGGTCTCGGCCGCCACGACATTCAGCGCCAGCATCACGTGCGGCTGCGCGAGTCGCGCTGACGGCCGAAACTTCGCTCGATAGACCGCGAGTGCCTGCTCGAGCATGTCGGGCGCAAAGTGCGACGCGAACGCATACGGGAGTCCCAGCGCCGCGGCGAGCTGCGCGCCGAAAAGACTCGAGCCCAGGATCCACGCCTGCACTGCGAGGCCCGCGCCCGGTACCGCCTGCACTTGCTGGCCAGGTTGCACCGGATCGAAATACTGCAGCAGCTCGATGACGTCGTTCGGAAATTCGTCGGCGCCCTGGTAATAGCGGCGCAGCGCGCGCGTGGCCGCTTGGTCGGTACCCGGTGCACGACCGAGCCCCAGGTCGACGCGGCCCGGATACAGCGAAGCCAGCGTGCCGAATTGCTCAGCCACCTGCAGCGGCGCGTGGTTCGGCAGCATGATGCCGCCGGCGCCGATGCGGATCGTCGCGGTGTGGCCGCCGACGTGGCCGATCAGCACCGACGTCGCGGCGCTCGCGATGCCCGGCATGTTGTGGTGCTCGGCCAGCCAGAAGCGCTGGTAGCCGAGGCGCTCGCCGAGCCGGGCCAGTTCGACCATGTTGGCGTAGGAGGTGCGCGCGTCGCTGCCTGCAGTGACGGGCACGAGGTCGAGAATCGAAAGAGGAATCATCGCGTCATCTTGCCCGAGTGCGCGGTGTCGTGTCGCCACAACGGGCAGACCGCCGACGGCGCAGCACCCACGCATACACCGCAACGTTGACGGCCAGCACCAGCGCGCCAATCACGAACTGCGTCTGGCGCGTCAATCCCTCTGGATAGAGCATCGACACGACATAGTGGTCGATGAAGCCGCCGGGGTAGCCCAGTTCGCCGCCCAGCTTGCGCAAGTGATTTTCGAGCGGCGTCAGCGGACAAATGCCGCCGAGGAATTCGATGCCCGCACCCCACAACACGACGGGCACATGGACCCAGGCCACACGCGGCCAGCGCAACACGAGCAGCGCGCCCACCATCACGAACACGACGAACCCAGCGTGCAGGATCAGGACCAGGTCTGCGAGCAGCCGGTAGATCATCGGTCGTTTCGTGCCAGCAGCGCAGACTCAGCCGCGCTTCTTGCTCAACGCTTCGAGACCGAACATCTTCGACAGCTTCGCGTCGAACGTCGCCGCCGGCAGCCATCGCTTGAGCAATGGCAGCCGCACGCTGTTGGCCCCGCCCCGGATTACACGTGGCGGCGTCTGCTGCAGCAGCGCCTCGACCACGGGCACAACGAACTCATCGGCGGGCGTCGCGCCCTGCTGGCCCGCTTGTGCACGCGCGCGGATGCCGGCCTCGACGGGTTGGTACAGGGAGTTTTCCGGCAGGCGGATCGCCTCCTCCGCGTGCTCGCCAAAGCTGGAACGCACGCCGCCCGGCTGGATCGACACGACGTGGATGCCAAACGGCGCCAATTCCATGCGCAGCGCGTCGGTCAGCGAATGCACGGCAGCCTTGCTCGAGCAATAGGCCGCTGCAAACGGGGTCGTGAACAGTCCGACGATGCTGCCGACGTTGGCCACCACGGCACTTCCATTCTTCGCCGCGGCCGCACGCAGCAATGACATCGCCTGGCCCGTCACCGCAACGGGTGAGATGACGTTGGTCTCGTACTGTCGGCGCAAGTCCTCGCGCGTGAGGTCGATCACCGCGCCCACCTGCGAGAAGCCCGCGTTGTTGATCAGCAGATCGAGATGCCCTGCTTCGCGCGTCACCGTTTCGATCGCACGCGCGATGGAAGCGTCGTCGTCGACGTCCAGCGCGAGGCCACGAATGCCGCTTGCCGCCTCGAGCGGTGCCAGCGACTCGATGCGACGGGCCGTCGCGAAAACACGGTGTCCACGCCTGGCGAACTCGCGCGCAAGCGCGGCGCCGATGCCACTGGAACAGCCGGTGATGAAAATGGTTTTCTGCATGGTGCTCCAACCTACCATGCGACAGTCGGTTCTACATCCGGACGACGCGCAGGAACCCCGACTTCGCGAATTACGCCTTCCGCGTACCACAGCCAGACGTGCGTATCGAGCAGCAGCGCGCTCATTTCCTGGAAACGGCGCGGCGTGTGCGTGGCTTTTTGCGGGCCGCGGTGTACATACGATCCTCCACGCCTGACACGGCGCTCCACGATTCATCGGTCGGCGCGACGATGTCGCGCCTGATCGTCACGGTGTTTTTCATGTACCCGAACAGCGATTTCGGGTCCGCTGCGACCGGCGCGAGTTGCGGCACCGGCTTGCCCCGCTTCGTGATCACGACCGTCTGCCCTGCTGCCGTTGTTCCGCCGCCGTCCTGTACCGGAGCGAATCGATCGCCACCCCGTAATCCATGCGTTCGCCGCGCCAGCCGGTCGTGGCTGTAGCCGGATCGATCTTGATACCGCGTTCTGCGTGATCCCTGGGCAGGTCCTGCCAATCCGCCAACGGTTGCGTGTGGCCGGGCGCGCACGCGTGCAGTGATTCACCCGTCGCATTGGTGAAACGCCACGCGCCGTCGTCGCAGCGCTCCATCTTGATGCCGCCCTCGTGCACCGACCGATGATGGAAGCGACAGAGCGTGGCCAGGTTCGCCAATTTGGTCTCCCCGCCGTCCGCCCAATGGTGAATGTGATGGCCGTCGACGTAGCGTTTGTGATTGCAGCCGGGAAACACGCAGCCTTTGTCGCGTGAGGCCAGCGCGCGCCGCAATGCCGGCGGAATGCTGCGCGTTTTGCGGCCGACATCGAGCGGCTCGCCCTGCTCGTCCTCCGTGATCTGCACCTTGCTGCAGTCACACGACATCCGCCGCGCGGTTTCAACCGGAATCGCAGGTCCGTCGTCGATTTCGCAGCGGCCGGCCTCGCCCTTGCGCAGCGTGGCGTCGTCGACATGCACGATGATCTGGTGTCGATCGCCGCCCTTCAACGCCGCGGAACCATGCTTGAGCAGGCTTTCAGCCATTACGACAGCTGCATCGGCGCGACGCATGGCTGCAGTGGTGAGGTTCGCTTCGTCAAAACCCTTGCCAGACGTTTCAGCTGAAACGTGCAGATGATCTTTACAATCATCCGGCAGGGGAATTTCCGGCAGCGCCGCCTCGATCGCCTGCAGAAACAGCGCGCCGTTCTCGGCCGTGAGCTGCAGCTTCACCACCAGCGAACCGTCGTGATCGTGGAAATACGTGAGCCGCCGCTGGGAGTACTGCCGGGCCTCGCGCGAAAGCTCTTCCACTTCCTGCACGCGACGGAACTGACGCACAAGTGTTTCCACGTGATGCGTGGTGCCATTGAGCGCAACGTTGAGCAGCACTTCTTCGGTGGCCGGTGTCGCCACGCGCGTGAGGGCGCGCACTTTTGAATAGCTCAACCGGCCGTTCGCCATCGCGGCAGAGATCTGCGGCAGCGTTTCGATTGCACGGCCGACGCGGACCTTTTCCCGCGCCGCGCCGAGGTCCAGTCCGCACTGCCAACTGAGCCAGTGCGCGCACGACTGCGTGGCGCCATCCGACCAGCCGTTGCGGCGATCGAACTC
>JANNGT010000203.1:0-5376 GCA_031404015.1 Gammaproteobacteria bacterium
GTCTACACCGGTACGCACGACAACGACACCACGCTCGGCTGGTGGGCCACGCTCGGCGAGTACCAGCAGCGCTTCGCGCGGGAACTCGCCGACTCGTGGCTGCCGGCAAGGCAACCGCAACTGCTCCACGACGTCTGGTTCGGCGCGTCGGGGAAAGAGGCCCTGCTCGTCGCCGAGACGCGTGCGGCGGGGTTCGACCCGCAAGGCCAGCGCAAGGCCGCGGACGTGTTGCAGATTGCGTTCGAGGACTCGCGCACGGACGCCAACCTCCGGCTTGAGTCGAGCGGCCCGGGCGCCTTCTCGGTGCTCATGCAGGAGCGCACGCAAGGCGAGGCGCAATGGCTTGGCAGCATCAGTGTCGTCGGCATGGTGATCCTGCTGCTGGTAGCTTACCGCAGCGTGCCGGTGCTGCTGCTCGGCCTGCTGCCGCTCGTCAGCGCGGGAGTTGCAGGGCTGGCTGCGGTTGGCACGATTTTCGGCACCGTGCACGGCATCACCCTCGCCTTCGGCTTCACGTTGATCGGCGTTGCCCAGGATTATCCGCTGCATCTCTTCAGTCACCAGCACCGCGGGCTCGATGCCCGGGCGAGCGCGCGCGCATTGTGGCCGACGCTTGCCACCGGTGTGGCGAGCACCTGCGTCGCGTACCTGGCGTTCCTGTTTTCCGGGGTCCGCGGCCTCGCCCAGCTCTCCGCATTTACGGTGACCGGCCTCGCAGTGGCGGGCCTCACCACACGGTTTCTGTTGCCCTCACTGATCCCTGCAAGCAACCGGGATGCCGCCCACTCGGCCCGACTCGGCCAACTCTGGCACGCAATCGCGGGCCTGCCGCGGCCGCTTTGGCTGGGTATCGCAACCGCGATTGCCTGCGCCGTCTTCCTGGCGCTCTCACCGCGACCGCTGTGGGAAAACGACCTCGGTGCATTGACACCGATACCACCCGCGTTGCTCGCGCGTGATTCCGCGTTGCGGCAGGAACTCGGCGCGCCCGACGTCCGCTACCTGCTCGTCATTGCAGACACGGACGCCGAGTCCGTGCTGCGCAAGGCCGCGGACCTCGACCCGAAGCTGGAGGCGCTCGTGGCACGCGGCGTGCTGGAAGGATTTGACCAACCGGCCCGCTATCTGCCGAGCAAGGCAGCGCAGGAACGGCGTCGTGCCGCGCTGCCCGATCCCGACAAGCTGCGCGCAGCGCTGCACGAGGCGCTAGGCACGACCCCATTCAAGCCAGGAATCTTCGAGCCATTTCTCGCCGACGTGGCGACCGCCCAACGGCTTGCCGCGCTCGGACCAGAAGACCTTGCTGGCACACCGGTCGAGACTCGCGTTTCCTCGCTGCTGCTGCAACGGGAAAATCACTGGACGGGCCTCGTGACGCTGGCCGGCGTGAACGACGCAGCCGCGATTGCACAATTCGCAACCCAGATGCCAGGCACCACATTGCTCGATCTGAAGCAAGCCTCCGAGGACCTCGTCGCGCACCAGCGCGAGCGCATCCTGTGGTGCCTGGCGGCTTCGGCGGTGCTGCTGGTCGTCGTGGTGTTCGCTGCGTTGCGTGACGCGTCGCGCGTGCGTCGCGTACTGGCGCCGATGGCATTGACTACGCTGATCATCGTCGCGCTGCTGCATGCGACCGGCGTATCGCTCAGCCTGTTCCACCTCATCGCACTGGTGCTGGCAGCGGGTCTCGGGCTCGATTACGCCCTGTTCTTCGAGCGTGCTGCAGACGACCCGGCCGAACAGCGCCGCACACTGCATGCCGTCATCGTCTGCTCGGTATCCACACTGCTGGTGTTCGCGCTGCTGGCGTTCTCGACCCTGCCGGTGCTGCGCGCCATCGGTCTCACGGTCGCCGCGGGCGTGCTGAGCAACTTCGTGCTTGCCTTGCTGCTGACACGCCCTTCGACACGGATTGCACGCTGATGGTCGCCGACGCACGCATCGCCGCGCTGATCCCCCACTCGGGCGCCATGTGCCTGCTCGAACGGATCATGCACTGGGACGACTCCAGCGTGACGCTAGCAACGACCACGCATCGCAACCCGGGCAATCCGTTGGCGACGGCGGCGGGTCTGCGCGCAATTCACCTGTGCGAGTACGGGGCACAGGCAATGGCCGTGCATGGTGGATTGTCGGCCGAGTCCCGCGGGCAGCGGGCAATGCCAGGACTGCTGGTGTCGCTGCGGGACGTGGCACTGCACTGCAAATTCATCCACGCATACGACGGCGAACTGATCGTCCAGGCCACTCGTCTGCACGACAGCAGCACGGCTTGGGCATACTCGTTCCGCGTTTTGCACGCGGGCGTGCTGCTGGCTCAGGGACGGGCCACCGTGTCGGCACTCTCCGCCTCTTTTTGACGCCCCTCCTTGCCGAGGAACAGGGTCAGCAGGGGCCACGTCGGCCATCGCCGCCGACGTCAGGCTGCGGAATCGAGCAACATGCCAGCGCCGATCGGGCCCGGCGCCTCGCCGAGCAGCGCAGTCACGGCGCTCGCGTCGAGGTCCGTATGTTCGGCGCAGGCCTTCGTGACGATCTCCCGCGCCAGTACCTTCAGCTGCAGCGTCGTCCCGCGGATGCGCGCCTCGAAAGCCGCATCATCGAGCACGTCGCGCAAGCCCCGATTGAGCTCGGTGAACCAGTCGAGCTGCGACTGGTCCAGCATCGCCGCCGGATTGCAGCGTCCGCTGCGGGCCGACCAGGTCCGCAGGAAATCCTGCATCGCGAAATTCAGTGCCTTGCTGCCATTTAACTCGCCGCCCATCCGGGACAGCATCCTCACGTCGGTGAGCCGGCGCTGAAAGAACAGCTGGCACAGCACGCCCCAGTAGTACGCGTAGTCCCAGGTGACCTTAACCGGCAGCACCTCGGGGTCGCCGAACATCCGGTACTGGTCCCGGTACAACGACATCGTGCTGTCGTAGAAGGACATGAAGAGCTGCTCGTAGACGCGCGCGAAAGGCTGGACGGGTTGCCCGGCGCGATCATGGACGATGAGTTCAGTGATGTAGGTGTTGGCGATGGCGATGAAATCGCTGCCAGGCGAATAGAACGGGTCGAGAAACACGCCTGCTTCGCCCGTCATCGCCCAGCGGTCGCCCGAGAACACCTTCTTGCAGCCGTACGAGAAATGCTTCAGAAACACGAAGTCCTGCAGCCGCTCGCGCTTTGACTCAAGGTCGTCGGCGAGGCGCGGCTGGAACTGTCGCAGCCAGTCGAGCGCGCGCCCGAACGTGTTGATCCGATTCAGGGGATGGCTGCGCGCATCCGCCACGATGCCGACGGAATGCGAGCCGGATGCGAGCGGGATCAACCAGACCCAGTAGCCCTCGCCCACCAGGTGAGTCGTCGACAGCCAGCGATTCGGCGGATTGCAGCGGCCGAGCCACTGCGGATCGCTCGACCATTCGTTGATGTCGATCTTCGCGCCGATGCGGAACCAGGCACTGTTGACGTCGTGATCGTTCTCCTGCGCGAGGCCGAGCTTGCGCTTGAGCAGGCCGGCGCGGCCGGACGCATCCACGAGCCAGCGTGCGCGCACCTCGACCGGCGCAGCGTCGAGCTCGCAGCTCACGGCATGCGCAGCCTCCCCGTGGCCAAGCTCGATGCCGCAGACAGTGATCCCCTCGATGAACCGTATGCCCGCATTCCGCGCATGCTCGCCGAGGAAGTTCTCGAAGATGCCGCGGTCGATCTGGTAAGTCGGCGTGGTGAAGTACGTGCTGGCCCCGAGTTCCAGCACACCATCGATGTCGCGGCGCCCCTCCGAGAAAAAGAAGCGGAATCCGAACTTCTTCAACTGTCGCTGCGACAGGTGCTCCCCGAGGCCGAGCACCGTGTCGAAGTAATTGGCTGCGATCTCGACCGAGGACTCGCCGACTTTGTGCGCCGCCTCTGGTACAGGATGCCGCCGACGCTCGAGCACGATGATGTCGAGGTCCGGGAAGCGCTGCCGCAACTGCAGCGACAGGGTGAGTCCAGCCAGCCCTCCGCCGAGGATGACGACGTCAGCTTTCATCGGTATGTCCGGCAGCTGGAAAATCAATGTCCAGTTCGAGCAGCAGGGACGGGCTCAACCCAACGCAGACCGTGCGTGGTTCCACGCGCGCGAGCGCTTCAAGCAACGGCAGGCAGGCCGCCATGGCATTGCCCGCTACGAGATCGGCATTGGATTTCAGGGCCGCGGTTCGTGCGGTGCCTTGCCGCGTGCGCCAGCGGACGCGCGCCAGCGAGTTGGCCTGTGCATGGGGCGAAACGATCACCCCGGCCCCGACGAGACCGCGGCTCGACACCATGGTGGCCAGCGGGCCACGTGCCTCGATGTCGTAAGCGACCAGCAGCGTGGCACGGTCGCCGCACGCCGCCTGCGTCAGGGCCTCGAGCAGCCCCTCACCGAACGTGTCTTCGTACGCGGTCAGCGCGGTGTAAGGCTCGTAGCAGCCGGTGCCGATCGTCCAGTAACCGGCGGCTGCATTGTGCACGGAATTATGGAAACGAATGGGCGATAGCAGCGTGGGAGTCCTGACCAGCGTCTCGCTCATGTAGTCGCTGATCGCCAGATCGCCATGCGTGGACGCGAAGATGCTGGGCAGCTGCTGCGGATCCAAGCCGGCATTCTCGCAAGCGCGGCTTGCCACCTCGAGCGCAATCGCGACCGTGTCCGGAGCGCGCCGCCGCTCGGTTGGCCCGAGCAACGTCGGCACGGGCCGCGGGGCCGCCTCCAGCGGAGCCGCGGCTGCGCCACGCAACACGGGTGCCGCAACCTGCCAGCCCGGCAAGCGCGGTGCCCACAACGAAACGCCGTGCACGTAAGCGGTGAAGGTGTTCACAGCGCCATCATGCAGGTTGCGCCCTGCCGAACAGCAGCGAGCAGTTGCTGCCGCCGAACCCGAATGAGTTGCTCAGCGCGAACCTGACGTCCGCCGCTTCGTTGTGGATGCGGATCTGCGGCCCGCATGCCGGATCGAGCTCCTGCGTGTTCAGCGTGCCAGGCACCAGCCCCGCTTCCAGCGCGTGGAACGTGATGACCGCCTCGACGATGCCAGCCGCCCCCAGCGTGTGCGCGGAGCCCAAGACCGATCCAGATGGCGCTATAGCCGCTGGCGGCGCCAATTTCCAGCGCCCGCCTGGTGCCGCTGGCTGTGACCAGCAGACGCAGGAAGCGCCCGTCCTCCTCGGAGACCGCCAACTGGCCACGGTCGGCCTTCCGGATGTCGTGGAGCAGCGTGGCAATGGCCGGGGAGACGCCTTGCAGGTCACCCGGCGACTGGGCCGACGGCCTGGCGACCAGCCCGAAGGCGATCGTCAGGAGCGCAAGCGTGGCGGGAAGGCGGCGATGCATCAATCTGGTGATCCTTGAGCCAGACGGGGCAGTAC
>JANNGT010000204.1:0-1848 GCA_031404015.1 Gammaproteobacteria bacterium
CTCGGCGGCCGGTAACACGAGCGTCGTGCTTGGCCTGGCCGGCGTGCGATTGCCGCTCGAAAGTTACCCGCTGCAGGCGCTCGTGTCCGAACCAGTGAAGCCGGCCGTGCCGTGCGTCGTCATGTCGAACTCGATCCACGCTTACATCAGCCAGTCCGACAAGGGCGAACTCGTGATCGGGGCGGGCACCGATGCGTACACCAGCTACACGCAGCGTGGCGCGTTGCACGTCAACTCACACACGCTGTCCGCCATCTGCGAATTGTTCCCGGCGTTCCGCCGCATGCGCATGCTGCGCAACTGGGGCGGCATCGTCGACGTCACGCCGGATCGTTCGCCGATCATTGCCAAGACACCGGTACCGGGCCTGTACATCAATTGCGGCTGGGGCACGGGCGGCTTCAAGGCGACGCCGGGCTCGGGCCACCTGCTGGCGTGGACGATGGCGAAGGACGAGCCTCACCCCATCAACGCCCCGTTCACGATCGAGCGCTTCCGCGACGGTCACTTGATCGACGAGGCGGCCGCAGCGGCCGTCGCGCACTGAGACCGCCATGCTGCTGATCCACTGCCCGTATTGCGGGACGCGCCCCGAGATGGAGTTTGCGTACGCCGGCCAGGCGCACGTCGCTCGTCCGCTGGACCCGTCTGCAACGCCTGCCGATGAGTGGGCCGAGTTCCTCTACCTGCGCAACAACACGCGCGGCGTCCACGCGGAGCGCTGGCGTCACGTGCGCGGCTGCGCGCGTTTCTTCAACGCGCTGCGCGACACGACCACGGATCACTTTGTCGTGACGTATCGCTCGGGCGAGCCGATGCCGACGCTGTCACCGGGTGGCAAGCCATGAGCGGCCATCGTCTCGAACAGGGCGGCCGGATCGATCGCGCCAAGTCGATACGTTTTACGTTCGACGGCAAGCCGTACACGGGCTTTGTCGGCGATACGCTCGCGTCCGCTTTGCTTGCCCATGGCGTGCGAGTCTTTGGTCGCTCGTTCAAGTATCACCGCCCGCGCGGTGTGATCGCGGCGGGTGCCGAAGAGCCCAACGCGCTGGTCACCGTCAGCCGCGATGCAGCACGCCGCACACCGAACCTGCGCGCAACACAGGTCGAGTTGTACGACGGGCTCGTGGCGACGAGCCAGAACCGCTGGCCCAGCCTCGACTTCGACGTGCAGGCCGTCAACGACCTGATGGCGCCGCTATTGCCGGCCGCGTTCTACTACAAGACCTTCATGTGGCCGCGTACCGCGTGGCACAAGCTGTACGAGCCGTTCATCCGCCGTGCTGCCGGACTCGGCGAGCCGCCCACGCTGCCCGACCCGGACCGGTACGCACAGCGTTACGCGCACTGCGACGTGCTCGTGGTGGGCGCGGGTCCTGCCGGCCTCGCCGCCGCGCTCAGCGCATCGGCGGCTGGCGCGCGCGTCATGCTTTGCGACGAGCAGCCTGACTTCGGCGGGTCGCTGCTGGACGAGCCGACGGCGCAGATCGACGGCACGGCCGCTGCTGAGTGGATTCGTCATAGCGTCGCTACGCTGCGGGCGCGCCCCAACGTGACGCTGTTGTCGCGCACGACGGCCTTCGGCTATTTCCCGCACAACATGCTCGGCCTCAACGAGCGCATCACGGAGCACTTGCCAGCGCCCACCGCAGAGTTGCCGCGCGAACGCCTGTGGCAGGTGCGAGCCGCGCGGGTCGTGATCGCGACCGGATCGATCGAACGACCGCTCGTGTTCCCGGGCAACGATCGTCCTGGCGTGATGCTCGCCGCCGCTGCGCGCACGTACCTGCACCGTCACGGTGTAGCCGTCGGTCGCAACGTCGTGCTCGTCACGGGCAGCGATGC
>JANNGT010000205.1:0-4270 GCA_031404015.1 Gammaproteobacteria bacterium
GAACGGGCGGGGCTCAACCTGATCCTGCGCGGACCGGAAGATCTCAGCGTCGTGACCGACGGCCGATTCCTGCCCGCCCTGCCGCCGCCCGGCATGCTGAGCTGGAGCACGCGGATCTTCGGGATCTGCGTCGGCGGCTCGAGAGACGGCGGTCTTACCGATTCGGACTGCGACATTGCCTTCCTCAATGGCACGATAGACCGCGTCTCGGCCGTGCCGGAACCGGGCTCTTTGGCGCTGCTTGGCCTCGGCCTTGCGGGGCTGGGTCTAAGCCGACGACGCAAAGCGTAAGCAACACGCTCAACGCAGCAAGAAGGCCAGCCGAGTGCTGGCCTTTTTGTTTAGGGGCAGGATGACGGAATTGCCCGAGGAAATTGGGGCGCAGCAAGGGCAACGCGGGGGTAGCTTTGGGGGTACGTCGCGCACATCACATTATCGGGCCGGCGCGGAATCAGATACTTAGCCCGCGTTTGGGGGAGTCCCCCTCACCACCACACCCCTTTTTCGCCCCGATTCCGATAGGTTCCGGCTGTGTCCTGCAGTCGCTCGTATCGCTCGAAATAATGCTTAGTCACGGGTTTCCGCCGTCATTGGTTAAGCGGGTCCTCTTGCATCGGTTCCGGTCAATACCGGGAGGCTCCATTGCGACATGGGGGTACGTGGGGTTGTGGGCGTGCAACTCGCGCAGGATCGCGACCGAATAACCGTCGTGAGCCCACAGGTCGGTGGCCCTACCGACGCTTGAGCTGCGAGGCTCCGGGCTGGCGACAAAAAATGGGGCCATGCAACTGGCCCCATCCTGGTCTGGCAGTCGAGAACGCTAGAAGCGTGCTGTCAGGCGCAAGTAGTAGAACCCGCCGTTGAAACCATAGGGCGAGGTCAGGGCGTCCTCGACGCCGAGAAAACTCAGGGTTCCGTCCTTTTCATCGTCCGGGTACTCGTCGAACAGGTTCTCGCCGCCGAGCGTGACAGTGAACATTTCGTTGATCGTCGCGCTGACCTCCGCGTCGACCAGCAACGTCGAGCCGTAGTTGAAGGTCGCCGGCGGATCGCTCTCGTTGAACAAGCCGGCGGTCGTCGACCAGCCGTCGAAGTAATTGAAGCGCAGCAAGGCATCGAACATGCCGCCGGACGCCCAACTGAACGACAACACCGAGCGATGGGCCGGGATCTGGTTTTCGAGGTCGTAGATCCGCGCGTTATTGACCGTGCCCAGCGCCACGTCCGACACCTCCTGCTCGTTGTAGTTGTGGCGTAAATCGACCACGAGATCACCACCGCCGAGGTCGAACCCGCCGGTAACCGCGACATCGATGCCCTTTACGGTCGAATCGAAGCCGTTCACAAAGTAGTTAGCGCTGGTGTTGAGCAGCAGACCCGCATTGGCAATGCCGGCTGCGATCAGGGCATCCACGGCGGCCTGGTCGACCGTATCGCCGAGCAGCGCGAGCCGGTTGTCGATCTCGATGTGGTAGTAATCCAGCGTAACGCTCAAACGCGATGCAGCGTCCCAGACCAACCCGACCGTATAGCTGTCCGACTCTTCGGGTTTGAGCGGTACTGCGCCGAGTGCGACTGCAACCGGGTTATCGACCGGGTAGGTTCCACTCGGGATCAGTTCGCCAGCAGAGTTGGCGGCGGTCGTGACATTCAGCGTGTGCACCTGCCCGGGCGTCGGCGCGCGGAAGCCCGTGCTCGCAGTCGCGCGAACGGCGAACGCTTCCGTGAACTGGTAACGCCCGGATACTTTCCAATCGGTCGTGTCGCCAAACTCGTCGAAGTCTTCATAGCGCAGTGCGATCGCGCCCGACAGTCGCTCAGTCAGGTCGGTTTCGACGTCCACGTATCCGGCCCAGCTGTCACTTTCGAATTCTCCGGCGGATTCGACCGGGAAGCCCTGGAAACCGTCGGAACCGACGCCGAAAATCGCTGCTGTCGGACCGGCCACGATGGATTCAGGATCGCCGGCTTCGATTTTATAAGTCTCGTTGCGCAGTTCGCCGCCGAAGGCGATGTTGACCGGTGAGTCCTTGAAGGACTTGACGAAGTCGACGTTGATGCCGCTTTCCTCCTGGATCAACGTGCCCGGCGTGAACGACAGCGGGCTCAGCCGACCCAGGCTCGGATTGATGCTGTCCGCAAGGGTGTATTCGACCTCGTTTTCGGCAAATCGTCCGTGCACGTCCCAGGTCAGGGTCTCGGTCCAGTCCCCGCGGGCGCCGAGCACGATGGACATGTCGGTCAATTTCGCGCCGAAGTCAGGGTTGTAGCCGCCTGGAAACTCCGAAAAGATTGGATTGCGCAGCGAATACCCGCTCGCGCTCGAGGCATCCTGCACCAGGTAGTCGCGCGGATCGAGTGCCTGACCCTGTATCCCGGCGATGAGCGACTGCGGGGCCGGGTCGGGTCGCCCATCGGCGCCAGCCTGCAATGTCACGTTGTTGATATTGTCGATCTGCAGCGTGGTGCGCGCAGAGAGACCGATCTGCTGCGCGGGGTCGGCGAGCACCGGCCTTCGATAAAAGAAATCCGACTTCGTCGTGTTGTCCATGTACGTCGCGAAGCCGTACAGCTCGACGCTGTCGTTCAGGTCGAGGCCGGCGTTGACGGAAAACTTCAGCGCCTCGACGTCGGGGTCACCCCAGCGTTGACCCAGTCCGGCGATGGGCACGAGATTTTTGCCGACGATGTCGGCGATCGCCGCGGCGTCGGGCCGCGCATTGCCGCGCGACGTAATTTCGGACGTCGAATACTCGCCCGCCAGATTGACAAACCCGTCGGCGCCGATTGGCAGGCCGATGTTTCCATTGACCGACAGTCGGGCCCCGTCGCCTTCGTAGTACTCGCCGTATTGCGCGGAGACCGAGCCTCCTTCGCTCGCCTCCTTCAGGATGATGTTGATGACTCCTGCGATCGCATCCGACCCGTACTGCGCGGCGGCGCCGTCGCGCAGAATCTCGACCCGCTCGATGGCGGCGGCGGGAAAGGCTGCGAAGTCGACGCCCTGCGATCCCTGATTGACCGTGCCGAGCGGAGCCAGTTGCAGGTTGACGAGCGCCGAGCGATGCCGCCGCGCGCCATTCATCAGCACCAGGGTGTGATCCGGTGAGAGGTTGCGCAACGTGACTGGTCGGACGAATGCCGTACCGTCCGCAATTGGAAAGCGCTGCGTATTGAGCGACGGGCTCAGCTTGGGCAAGCCATCGGTCAGGTCGAACGCCGCCTGCTCGGCGAGCATGGATCCCCCGATCACGTCGACCGGCGACAGTGTTTCAGTGGAAGACTGCCCCGCCTTGCGCGTGCCGGTCACGACGATCTCTTCGAGACCTGCGGCCTGCACATGACCTGTCAGTGGTGCGATCAGTATGCTGGACGCAACAGTCAGAATAGGCAGCCGAGCTATTGATGTCTTGTCGGTTTTCATCGCTCATTCCCCCGAATGTGGTGAATAGGAATCATAGCACCTCGCGTAGCGGCCGCTGGTCCGCGCAGGCGTCAGCCCGGCGGCACGACGCCGCCCGAACCCGCCCAAGTCTTCGCCCGCCGCGAAAGATACGAATGCCACAGCAGTCGCGCAGCAACGGCTCGCCAAGGGCTCCAACGCTGCGCGAACGTCGCGGCCTCGTCGCTGGTCGGCACGCTGGTCAAGCCGTGCACTTCTGCAATCGATTTATGCAGGCCCAGGTCGCCGGGTGGCCACACGTCGGGTCGACCTAACGCCATCAACAGGTAAACGCCCGCCGTCCACGGACCGATGCCGGGAATCTGCACCAGCGCGTGGCGTGCGTCGTCGTCTGGCATCCGCGCGATGCGTTCGAGCGAGACCGTGCCGTCCTCGATGTGCCGCGCGAGACCGACGACATAGCGGGCTTTCTGCCGCGTGAATCCAAGCGTAAGCAAAGGTCGTTCGCCCAGTTCAGCAACACGCGCAGAAGTCACTGTGCCTTCGCAATGCGTCTCGAACTTGCCGAACAGCGAAGCGGCCGAGGCCAGGGACACCTGCTGCTCGAGGATGATGCGGACCAGGGTTGAAAAGCCACGCGGCCGCGCCCAGAGCGGGGGAGGTCCGAACTGCTCGACGATCCGCGCAAGGTGAGGATCGCGGGCGGTGAGTTCGTCCACCGCGGCGAGCAGCGATTTCTGCGTGAGTGCGCGGTTGGTCAACGCGCCGATATTACTCCTGCATCCCGTGATACAGCAGGCGTATCAGCAGTCGCACGCCATCGTGGTCCTTCAACTCGTGATAGCGCGGACCTGCGCGGCCGCCGAT
>JANNGT010000206.1:0-1784 GCA_031404015.1 Gammaproteobacteria bacterium
CTGCGCCCAGAACTTGTCGAACTTGCGGTTGAGCACAGCTTCCTCCGCCAGCTGCTCCGCCTTGCGTCGCTCGTACGCGGCGTAGTTACCGGGGTAGGAGCGCAGCAGCCCGCGATCGAGTTCGACGATGCGAGTTGCAACGCGATCCAGGAACGCGCGGTCGTGCGTCACGACGATGGCGGCGCCATTCGCGGCGATGAGCAGATCCTCGAGCCGCTCGATGCCCGCGATGTCGAGGTGGTTGGTCGGCTCGTCCAGCAGCATCACGTCGGACTGCAGCGCGAAGGCGCCGGCCAGCGCTGCGCGTTTGCGCTCGCCACCGGAGAGTCCCGACGTGCTGGCAGAGCCGTCCAGGCCGAAGCGATGCAGGAACTCGACGATGCGCGCATCGATGCGCCACCGCACGCGATCGTCGTCGATGGCGTCCAGTTCGGCCCAGAGCGCCAATGATTCGCGCAACGTCGTCGCGGCCGGTATGTCGGGTTCCTGGCGGATGGAAACTACGCGCAAGCCGGACGACTTCTGTATCTCGCCGTCGTCGAGTGCGATGCGCCCCGTGATGACCTCGAGCAGCGATGACTTGCCGGTGCCGTTACGGCCGATCAGGCCGATGCGCTCACCCGGCTCGACGGTGAAATCGGCCCGGTCGAGCAGGGGATGGGTGCCGAAGGCGAGTTCGGCGTTCAGCAGGTTCAGCAGGGGCATGAGGGTCGCGAGCATCGCACGATGCCCGCAACCCGTGCCATCGTTCTATTTCACGCGCCGGCACCCTTGGCCGCCGGTTCTGCAGCGGCTGCCGCCGTGGCGTCCGCCGGTGCGGTGGTTTCCGCCGGCGCAGGCGGCGGCTCCTGCACGCCGAGTTCTTGCAGCACCGCGGAGTTGCTTTCTTCTTCTGCCACGATGGTATGGCACGTGCCGCACTTCTTGCCGATCTTCTCGCCAGTGTCGGTCTTGTGTTTGTTGTTGTGACAGCGGAAGCAACCGGGTGAGTCCTGGTGCCCGATGTGGTCGGGGTAGGTGTTCCACTTGACCTGCATGCGCGGGAAGTTGTTCCAGGACCAGGCGTCGCCCAAGACCTTGCCAGCCTGTTCGACAGCCGGCGAGCCAGCCAGATCAGGATAATTCTTGGCGTAAAAGGCCTGAACTGCACTGGCTATGCCCGTGCGCGCCTCAGCATGCGACGCATAGTCCTTCTCGGTGATGATGCGCATGCCTTCACGCTTGATAAAGGGCAGCGAGCGGTCGATTCGACCGTCCGCCATCGCCTGGTCGATTTCCCACTGCGGCGCGCGGTAGATGTGCGATGAGCGGTTGTGACAGTCGACGCAGTCCATGGTGCGCCACTCGCTCCCCTTGGGCGCGGGCTCTTCCGTCTTGAACAGCTTCTTTGATCCTGCAATCTTGTCGGAGAGCTCAATCTCATAGATCTTCTCGCGCGACGGGTCCGAGCGATAGCGCAGGACGTGGTTCGGATCCGTATGCCAGTGGATGCCGTGGGATTGGTCGGCCTGCTTGCCGCCCACCTTCACCATCAGCGCTGTCTTCAGCTCAGTATTCGTCTCGTCCTCAGCGAAGTGGGTGCGGACCTTGAGCCGGTCACCCATGAACTTGGTCGGCCAGTGGCACTGCTCACAAGTACCGTTGGATGGCCGCAGTGAATGCACGGGTGTCGGGATCGGGCGCGGGTACAGGTCGAACATGACCGCGACGCAAGGAGCGCCTGGGGCTCCTCGGCGGCCCTGCGCGCACGGCGCTCGCCACCTGGCTCGTCGAGCGCGAGCGGC
>JANNGT010000207.1:0-2070 GCA_031404015.1 Gammaproteobacteria bacterium
GCCTCGAGTTCGGTGAGCGGCAATTCGACCAGTTCTACGCCTATCGCCCGCAATTCCTGGTCGTGCCGCTTGAGCGCGCTTTTGCTCGGGCCCTCGTCGAAGCTGTCCTGCGCGGCCTCGTCGTCGTCCTGACCGTCTGACTCGCCGGGAAATGCCTGCTTCCGCGCCATGAATCCGCCTTTTTTTGAATGCTAGCACGCAGGGCGCAGGCCCGGACCGCTGCTAGAATCGGTCCCCTGCCAACTGGCCCTGATCACGGACGCTGCCGCACGATGAGCACGACTGTCGCCCCCGCTGCTGACCATTCACCGGCTCTGACGGCCGACGGCGCTGATTTGCTTGCGCTGGTCGAGCTCGCCTTGAGCGAAGCGCGCGTGCTCGGCGCCAGCCAGGCGGAGGCCGCGATCAGCATGGACGTGGGCTTGAGCGTCAGCGCGCGGCTCGGTGAAGTCGAAACGATCGAGTACCAGCGCGACCGCGGCATGGGCGTCACCGTGTATTTCGGGACTCGCAAGGGCAGCGCAAGCACGGGCGACCTGGGCGCGGCGGCCTTGCGTGAGACGGTGGCCAAGGCCTGCTCGATCGCAAAGTACACATCCGAAGACCCGTGCGCGGGCCTGCCGGACCCGGAAGAACTCGCGACGTCGATTCCGCCGCTCGATCTCTCACATCCCTGGGACGTCACGCCGGAGCAGGCGTGCGAGATGGCCATCGCGTGCGAAGCCGCGGCCATGGGGGTCGACACCAAGCGCATCATCAACTCCGAAGGTGGTGCCGTCAGCACGCACCGCGGACTGCGCGCGTACGGCAATTCGCTGGGTTTCCTCGCGGCCTATCCGGGCACGGTGCACAGCATCAGTTGCTCCGTGCTCGGCAGCGAAGGCGAGCAGATGGAGCGCGATTACTGGTACAGCACGCTGCGCGACTGGCGCCAGCTCGAATCCGCGGAGAGCGTGGGGCGCCATGCGGGCGAGCGCACCGTGCGTCGGCTGGGCGCGCGCAAACTGCCGACCATGAAGGCACCGGTGCTGTACTCCCCGGACGTCGCGCGCGGGCTCATCGGTCATTTCGTCGGCGCCATCCGCGGTGGCAGCCAGTACCGGCGGTCGTCGTTCCTGCTCGAAGCCGCAGGGCAGCGCGTATTCCCCGACTGGTTTGCGTTGTCGGAGCGGCCGCACCTGTTGAAGGCGCTGGCCAGCGCGCCGTTCGACCATGAAGGTGTTGCAACCCGTGACCGCGAGCTGGTCGACGGCGGCGTGCTGCTCGGTTACGTGCTCAGCACCTACTCGGCGCGCAAGTTGGGGTTGCGCACGACGGGCAACGCGGGTGGCACACACAACCTGCTGGTGCACGGCCGCGGCCGCAGCTTCGACGAGATGCTGCAGCTGCTCGATCGCGGCTTGTACGTCACGGAGCTGATGGGGCAGGGCGTCAACGGCGTGACCGGCGATTACTCGCGCGGCGCGGCGGGCTTCTGGGTTAAGAACGGGCAACTGCAGTATCCCGTCCATGAAGTGACCATCGCCGGCAACCTGAAGGACATGTACCAGAAAATCGTCGACGTCGGCTCCGACATCGACGTGCGCGGCGGTATCCGCACGGGCTCGATCCTGATCGAAGAGATGACCATCGCGGGGGAGTGATTATTCCGTCTCGACCAACCCGGGTTCGTCGTGAGAAGGTAGAACGATCGAGGCCTTGGGATAGGAACGCGGACATCGGGCCAGGTCCGGGTTCGGCCAGAACCAGTCGTACAAGGCGCGTGCCGATTGCAGTTGTGAACCGCCCCGACTTTCCCGGAGGCTCTATCCTCTGAGGCGATGCAGCCTCCGGGAAAGTCGGAGCGGTTCACACACGAGGGACGGCCCAAGTGGTCGCCGATCTGGCGATCAGGCAGAGGGCGCGTGTACTCACGTGTACTCGTACTCTGGCTGAGCGCTGACCAGAAATGCACGGCCTCCCACACATCTGTCGTGCACGCTGCGCGGCCTTCAGCTGCCGACGAGACTCCACAAAAAGACCGCAAGGATATCGCTGCCGCTGACGGTAACAATCTGACTCTGGTAGATC
>JANNGT010000208.1:0-5141 GCA_031404015.1 Gammaproteobacteria bacterium
AGTTCGCGGTCGAGGTCGCGCGCCGCGCCGTGGCCGGCGTTCTCGGCCACTAACGCGGGAGAGGGAGCAGGACGAGGCGAGGATGGCGCGCCAGGTAAGCGTCGGCGTCGCGGGGGGGTCGTGGCCGCACGGGCGGCGCACCCCAGGGTGATGGCAGCTCGGCGCCTCAGGGCGGCGGCGCAGACTCGGGTCCAGCAGCCCCCGACCGCTGAGCCATGACCGAGGCGCGCAGGTCCGCAAGCCTGCGTACCCCGGCGATGCCCGCGACCGGCGCATGGGGCGGACGCGTCGAGTCCGGCTGCAATACCTGGTAGATCCAGCCCACCTGCGCGCGTCGCGCTGCCTGCAGCACGGCGGCGCTGTCATCGACGAAGAGCGTGCGCGCGAGCGGCACACGATGCGCGATTTGCAGGCGGGCCCAGAATTCTGGATTCTCTTTCGGCACGCCGAACTCGTGCGATGAAATGAGCTCGTCGAAGTGCCGCGACAGCTGCGTCTGCGCGTCCTTTACCTGCAGGCTGATCGGGTGCGCATTGGTGGTCAGCAACACGCGCTTGCCCAGGCTGCGTAGCTGGTCGAGGAATTCCGCGGCACCGTCGAGGTAACGGATCTCGTGTCGCAGTTCGAGCTTGAGCGCCGGGATGTCGATGCCCAGTTCCTCGCTCCAGTGGTCGACGCAATACCAGTCGAGCGTGCCTCGCTTGGCGTCGAAGCGCGGCCGCAGCTCGCGCAATGCCGCTTCCAGATCAAGCCCTCGTGCGGCCCCCCAGCGTTGCGGCAACAACTCGAGCCAGAACAGGTTGTCGAAACGCAGGTCCAGCACCGTGCCGTCCATGTCCAGGCAGACCACATCGATGCAGGACCAGTCTGGCAGCGGAAAATCTGTCATGAAGGTGCGCTGTAGTGGCGGCGCCCGCGGGCGGAGAGCCGGTATGATAAAGCCGCCCGAAGTCCGGAGAAGCCCTTTGCACGCCCTCGCCCATCGCGATCCCGCATCACTCCTGCCCGCTGTACTGCGTCTCGTCGAGGCGGCGGGCGCGGCCATCCTTGAGGTGTACGCAGCCGATCACGGCGTCGAGTACAAAAGCGACGATTCGCCGCTGACCCGCGCGGACAGCGCCGCGCATGAAATCCTGTGCGCCGGCCTGAGGCATCTCACGCCCGAAATTCCGGTGCTTTCGGAGGAGTCGACAGCGGAGCACGCGACCAGCGTGCGCCACGCCTGGTCCGATTACTGGCTGATCGATCCGCTCGACGGCACTAAGGAATTTATCAGCCGCAACGGCGAATTCACCGTCAACGTTGCGTTGATCAACGATCATCGGCCAGTGCTGGGCGTCGTGGCCTCACCGGTGCTCGATGTCGTCTATTACGGCGTCGAAGGGGTCGGCGCGTTCGTCAGCCAGGCCCAGGGCGAGGCGCGTCCGATCCAGGTGCGGCGACCTGCCGCGAACCCGCTCGTCATCGTGGGCAGCCGCTCGCATCGGGGTGATTCGCTGGAAAGCGTGCTGGCCCGGATCGGTCCGCATGAAATGCGCCCGATGGGCAGCTCGCTCAAGCTCTGCCTCGTTGCAGAAGGCATGGCGGACTTTTACCCGCGGCTCGGTCCCACGTCCGAATGGGACACCGCGGCGGCGCAGGCGGTGGTCGAGGCGGCGGGCGGCGCCGTCACGCAGCTCGATGGCAAGCCGCTGCGCTACAACGAGCGCGACACGCTGCTGAACCCGCACTTCCTCGTGTTCGGGGATGCGGACCGCGACTGGCACAAGCTGTTTTGAAGCAACCCTGCTAAAACGGACCGGATGCAGCTTTCCTGGGGCCTCCTGCTTGCGCTATTGTTTTTCGCGGTCTTCGCGGTGTTCTGGCATGACGCGCTGGGCACCCGCGAGCGGGCCAACGACGCCGCACGCGAGACTTGCGCATCGACAGGGGCGGCCCTGCTCGATGGGACGGTGGTCTTCCGGTCGCTTAAAGTCGTGCGGGGCGTGGGCGGACGGTTCGCGTTCGAACGCACTTACGAGTTCGAATACACGCTGGACGGCGACACCCGGCGCAGCGGATTCATCGTCATGTTAGGCCAGCGGGTGGACACCATCGGGCTCGAGTAGCTCCCTTTTTACACGGCCGGGGGCTAAAGTATCGGCCCCTTCCCGGATCCCTCACCATCGTTTGCGATGTCTGAAGAAAAGGACAACGTCGATACCGAGACATTCCAGCACCTGCAGCGGCTGCGGGGCCTGCGCATCGAGCATCGTGACCTCGACGACGTGATTCATCGGCTGCAACTCGACTTTTACGTCGATCAGGTCCAGCTGCGGCGCCTGAAAAAGCGCAAGCTGCTGCTCAAGGACCAGATCGCCCGCCTCGAAAGCCAGTTGATCCCGGACCTCAACGCGTGACCGGATGAAGACCCAGCTGCAGGCGTTTCGCGACGCCCTGGCGACCCTGCAACAACCCGACAACCTGTTCCAGGCTGCCGTCATTGCGTGCCTGGTCCTGCTCGGCTGGTGGGCAGCGCGTTACGCGCGAGCGCGCATCACTGTCGCGCCCGATCCGGAGAACCTGCCCGACCGGCTGCGTGAATTGCTCTTCATCGGCGCCCCGCCTGCGCTCACGCTCGTCGTGATGGCCGCGGCAGATGGCCTGATGCACGCTTTTGGAATTCCGGCCCCCATGGTCGACGTGGCGGTGCAGCTCGCAGGGCTGCTGCTCGCGATCCGCGTCGTGGTGTACATCGTGCGCGTGTCGGTGGGTACCCGCGCGCGCCTCAAGGGTTGGGGTGCATCGATCACAGCCGTGATCTGGGTGTTCCTGTCGCTGCACCTCCTCGGCTGGGGCGACGCGGTGATCGGCCTCCTCGACGGCATCGGCATGCAGGCCGGCAAGACTCGCATCTCGGTCTGGTCTGTAATGAAGCTGCTGGTGACGGTCAGCGTGTTCGTGGTGATAGCGCTGTGGGTGTCGCGCTGGCTCGAGCGACGCATGCTCAAGCTCGACGCGCTGGCGCCGACGATGCGCATCGGCATCGCCAAGTTCATGCAGGCGTTCCTGGTCGGCATCTCGGTGCTCGTGGGCCTGAACGCTGCAGGCCTCGATCTCACCACGCTCAACGTGCTGACAGGCGCCATCGGCATCGGCCTCGGCTTCGGGCTGCAGAGCATCGCGGCCAACTTCGTGAGCGGCTTCGTGTTGCTCATGGATCGTTCGATCAAGCCGGGCGACGTCATCAGCTTCACGGGCACGACCGGCACCGCGACCGAGGGTTTCGGCTGGGTGGAGGAACTGCGTGGCCGCTACGTCGTCGTGCGCGATCGCGACGGCGTCGAGACGCTCGTGCCGAACCAGAACCTGATCACGAACCCGGTGATCAACTGGAGCTACACGGATCCGCGCGTGCGACTGAAGCTGCCGATTCGCGTCAGCTACAAGGACGACCCCGAGCTGGCGATGCAGTTGCTCACGCAGGCCACGGACGAACACCCGCGCATCCTGCGCGAACCCGCGCCGGTCGCGCGGCTGATGGGCTTCGGCGATCACGGCATCGAGCTGGAACTGCGTTTCTGGATTCCGGACCCGCAGGAAGGCGTCAACAACGTGCGCTCGGACGTCAACCGCCGCATCTGGTCGTTGTTCAAGCAGCACCAGGTGACAATACCCGTCGCGCAGCGCGAGATCCGCGTGCACATGGCGCCAGGCTCTTCCCCCGTCGCGCCGCGCGATTGAGTGAGCGGTTCGTGCCATTTGAGATCAACGCGACGCTCGCCATTCCGGACGACCTGATCGAGTTTCGCGCAGTGCGTGCATCCGGGCCTGGCGGGCAGAACGTCAACAAGGTGTCCAATGCGATCGAGCTGCGATTCGATTCGGCGCGCTGGGAAGCGCTGTGGCCCAATGCCCGCGCCCGGCTCGAAAGGCTGGCGGGACGGCGCATGACAAGCGAAGGCATGATCGTCATCGACGCCCAACGACTGCGCTCGCTCGAGCAGAACCGCGCAGACGCGCTGGAGCGCCTGCGCGTGATGGTCTTGGCAGCGCTGGTGGAGCCGAAGCCGCGACGAAAGACCAAGCCGACGAAGGCATCGAAGGTGCGGCGGCTGGACGGCAAGGTGCAGCGCGGCAAGGTCAAGACCCTGCGCAGCAGAAAGTTCGAAGATTAGGCTCTGCCGGGGCGGGTACTCCGCTCCGACCGTCGCCATCCATGGCAACGGTCGGTGGCGGGGCAGGGTCGTCCGTGACCCTTCTGTCTCATCCGTGATCCACCGGCAAGGACGAAGATACTGCTTCGCTCATGCACGCGAGTTCGGCGCAATGGTCTCGCCAACGTAGGATGGACCTCACAGTCCGTGATCAGGCGTCGCCCGCATCGTGCAGCAGGTCGACCAGGTCGTCCGCGTGCTCTTCCTCGACGGCCAGGATTTCTTCCATCAGCCGTCGTGATGTCGGGTCGCGGTCGCCGAAGTACTGGATCATTTCACGATAGCTTTCAATCGCGACGCGTTCCGCAAACAAGTCGGCCTCGAGCATTGCCCGCAATGTCTCGTGACGGTCGTATTCCGAATGACTGCGGCCGGCGATCGTGCGCGGATCGAAGTCGGGCTCGCCGCCAAGCTGCGCGATTCGATCCGCAATACGGTCGGCATGCTCCTGTTCCTCGTTCGCGTGCTCGAGAAATTCCGCCGCAGCCACGCGGCCGGCGCTGCCCCGGGCGGTGTAGTAATGCCGCTTGTAGCGCAGCACGCAGACGAGTTCCGTTGCCAGCGCCTCGTTGAGCAACTCGCATATATGCGCCCGCCCTTCCGGATAAGTAGGGGTCACCGCGCCGCGCTCCATGTGCTGGCGCGCGCGCTCGCGGATCGTCGCGATGTCGGAGATGAAGCGCTGCGAGCCGTTCGTGTCGTTTCCGTTCTGTTCCATGGAGAGGCCTCGTTTGTTTCTTCTGACGTGTCAAGCCGTGCGGACTTTGCGCTGCCGCCACCACTCTGCGGCTGCGCCAAAGCCGGCGATCCAGAGCGAGCGAGAGCGTATGACGGACGTGGCGAGCTTCCACCACATGTTGCTGTGGCGTCGTGCCGCCCGCGCCTCGCCATCTTCGATATACGCGGCGAGCCACGCCCGCTGCATTTCCATCTCGAGGCTCAACA
>JANNGT010000209.1:0-5672 GCA_031404015.1 Gammaproteobacteria bacterium
GAAGACGCCACGAGCAAAGTGAAGGCCCCGCGCGGATTCCAGGTCACGTTTTTTCGCGTAAGAACGGGACTCGCCGAGAAGAATCCCAGCCGCTTCGCGCCGCGCCAGGTCTTGTTCGCGCATGCCGCGATCGCCGACCCCGCGGATGGCACGCTCCACCATGCGCAGCGCAGCGCTCGTGCGGGATTCGATCTCGCGTATGCGCGCGAGGTCGGGTTGGACGTGCGGCTCGACGACTGGTCGCTGCGGCAGGTAGCGCCGAGCCGATACGTGACGGTCGTGCACGGTGAAGATTTCGATTTCGAACTCACCTTGCAGGCCAAGCAACCGCCGTTGCTGCAGGGCGAGCGTGGCTTCAGTCGCAAGGGTCCGGATCCACGGGCCGCGAGCTACTACTACAGCCTGCCGCAGCTCGAAGTGAGCGGCGAAGTCGTTCTCGACGGTCGGCGCCAGAAAGTTCGCGGGCAAGCCTGGTTCGACCACGAGTGGTCGAGCAACTATGTCGACGAGGACGCGCTGGGTTGGGACTGGATGGGCGTGAACCTGCACGATGGCGGGGCGCTCATGGCATTTCGCATGCGCGATCGAGACGGAGGCGAGCGCTGGGCCGGTGCGACGCTGCGCCCGCCTTCCCTTGCACTGCGCAAGCCGTCCGCAGAGGTCGAAAAGGCGACGATCTTTGGACCTGAGTCAGTCGAATTCGCGCCGCTCAAGACGTGGCGCTCGCCGCGCACGGGCGTGTCGTATCCGATCGAGTGGCGAGTGCAGGTCGGTGACCGTCGTTATCGCGTCGAGCCTTTGCTGCTGGACGCAGAACTGGACTCGCGGCCGACGACCGGCATCCTGTACTGGGAAGGGCCGATCCGGCTGCTCGACGACGCGACCGGTCAGGAAGTGGGCCGCGGCTATCTCGAACTTACGGGGTACGGCGGCAAGCTCGATCTCTGATCTTTTTGTCCCGCTTTGGCGGAAGAAGATTGCGTGCGGAATCGGGTGCGGTCAGCGCGCCGCTGCGACGATGCGGCGCGCCGGGCAGCCAACGCACGGTCGGCGGAGCTGATCAAGGTCGCATAGTGCGTTAAATAGTCCGGGCATAGCCATTCTGGACGTTTTAACGCACATTCCATTGAAAATGGCCACTAAGCCGCGTATACGTTAAAACGTACTAATTGCACCTTTTTGGCTTATTTAACGCTCATGACAAAAACCAACACCGTACTCCAGGCGCCACCCTTCGAGGTGGAACTCGCACTGCGCCACTGGGGCTCCCGGCTGCGCACGGCGAGACTTGCCCGCAACCTGACCATGGAGCAGGTGGCTGCCAAGCTCGGGATCGGGCGGCGCGTTGTGGCGGCAGCCGAGGCGGGAAGGCCGGGCACCGCCGTGGCTGTCCACGTCGGGCTGATGTGGCTCTATGGGCTCTCCTCACAGCTGCACGAACTCGCCGATCCCACCCGGGACGAGCAGGCCATGCGCTTGCTCGCCCAGCGAACGCATGCCTATCCGAGCACCAAGGGCGCACTCGACAATGACTTCTGAGTGCTTCGTCTACCTGACGCTGCCCGGCACGATCGACTTCGTCACGGCAGGGCGCTTCGTGCTGGGCAAGGACCGCTCGGGTCTGCCGCTGGGGCGTTTTGTCTACGGTCGCACCTACCTGGCGCGCCCCGATGCCGTCCCGATCGATCCGATCGAGTTGCCCCTGAATGAGCGCACGTACGAAAC
This sequence comes from Gammaproteobacteria bacterium, assembly GCA_031404015.1. Classification (GTDB taxonomy): domain Bacteria; phylum Pseudomonadota; class Gammaproteobacteria; order Steroidobacterales; family Steroidobacteraceae; genus RPQJ01. The sequence goes on from JANNGT010000209.1 coordinate 1,726, forward strand.
GACGCGCCTGAAGGGCGTGTTCGGTGCCCTGCGCGATGCAAGCCCCGATCACTGGGGCCGGCGCGTCATCGACAAGCACGCGGGCGTGCCGGTGTTGAACGAACTGGACTACCTGCTCCTCGCCGCCGATGAGCGCGCCGGCGCGCTCGGCTACGGCCTCAACGTCAATCCACCCGCGCCGCGGCGCACCTACAACCGCACGCTCGAGCTTGCGCGACTGCAGGACCTGGCGGACCAGATCCTGGCGGAGGAGGGGGATGGAACTGCGACGGCCGCTGAACTTGCGCAGGTCCAGGACCTGCTGCTGCTGGGCACCGCGATGGGTGGGGCGCGCCCGAAGGCCGTCATTGAAGACGGGGGCGAGCTGTGGATCGCGAAGTTCAATCGCGTCGATGATGCGTGGAATAACGCGCGCATCGAGCGCGCGATGCTCGTGCTCGCGCGCGAGTGCGGCGTGCACACCGCAGACTCGCGCATCATTCAGGTCGCCGGCCGCGATGCACTCATGGTCAAGCGGTTCGATCGCATCGCCCGCGAGGAGGGGTATGCACGCGCGCGCATGCTGAGCGCGCTCACGTTGCTGCGCAGTGGGGAGTCGCACCAGGATCGCGAGCGGTGGTCGTATGTGCTGCTGGTGGAAGAGCTGCGGCGAATCAGTGCCCGCCCGCGCGAGGACGCGCACGAGCTCTTCAGGCGGGTGGTCTTCAACGCGCTCATCTCAAACACCGACGACCATCCCCGCAACCACGCGGTCATTGCCCCGCTGGATGAATGGCGTCTCTCCCCGGCCTACGACCTCACGCCGTTTCCGGCCGTGAGCCTCGAGCGCCGGGACCTTGCGCTCACGCTTGGGGACTTTGGCCGATACGCCAACGCGACCAACCTCTCCTCGCAATGCGCACGCTTCCTGCTGAACCCGGATGAAGCCGCTCGAATCATTGCCGACATCGAAGCCGTCGTGCGTGGCCGTTGGTATGCGCTCGCACGGCGGGAGGGCGTCAGCGAATCGGACTGCGCCAAGATCGCCCGCTCCTTCAACTACGACGGTTTTCGAATCCCGATCGCATTGCGCTAACTGACCGGCTGGCGCTGAAGCGGGAGAGGTGAAAGCCAAGACCACCCGCGCTGCGCGCGACCTCTCCCACTAACGCGGGAGAGGTGTCAAAGCTGCGGCGCGTTGAACGTATCGCAGGCGTTCGGATCGCCCGAGTTCATGCCGACCATCAGCCAGCGAGCGCGCTGCTCCGACGAGCCGTGCGTGAACGCATCAGGCACGACGCGGCCCAGCGCAGCGCGCTGCAGCGTGTCGTCGCCGATCGCCGTCGCCGCACGCAGGCCTTCGTTGATGTCTTCCTGGGTGATGTTGAGGCGCGGCGCCGCATCCCGGGCCCACACGCCCGCGTAGCAATCGGCCTGCAGCTCCAGCATCACGGAGTACTGGTTCGCCTCGGCCTTGCTGCCCGCACTCTGTTGAGCCTGCTGCACCTTCTGCGCGGTGCCCGTCAGGTTCTGCACGTGGTGGCCGACCTCGTGCGCGATCACGTACGCCTGTGCAAAATCGCCCGGCGCGCCGAACTTGCGCTCGAGCTCCTGGAAGAACGAGAGGTCGAGATAGACCTTCTGGTCCAGCGGACAATAGAACGGTCCCATCGCAGCCTGCCCTGCACCGCACTCGGTCACAGTCTGGTCGGTGAACATCACCATCGTCGGCGGCTGGTAGCGGCCTTCGAACAGCCGGCCCCACGTCTCCTCCGTCTGCGCAAGCGTCACGGCCGCAACGTTGCTCAGCTCCGCCTCGGCCGCTGATTCCTGATAGGGCTGCGACGGCTGCTCGGCTTGTGTCGCCTCTTGCGGCTTCGTGGCCATACCAAGGAAAGGCAGCGGATTGATGCCGAAGAAACTCAGCACCAGCAGGAACAGCACGCCGCCGATGCTGATGCCGACGCCCTTGCGGCCGACGCTCATGCCGCGTCGATCTTCGATGTTCGAACTGCGTCGTTGGCCGCGAATATCCATTGCGAAAGGTCTCCTGCGGTGAGCGCGAACTATGTCACTCCGTCCGCGCACGCGAAAGTGTCCGCCGAAGTGTCCGCTGTCCGCAGTCGGACATCCGGGGGCAATCGCCGTGACAATGGCCTGCGCTTGGTCGATGGGTAACGCCCACCTGGCTTCGCTACGGGTCGCTCAGCGGCAATCCCACCACCCGCCGCAACGCATCGCGCAGCACGAGCACCTCGATGCCGGCGAGCCGTGTGCGAAAGTGACGACCGAACGCGCGTCGATCACCCGTGACCAGTACGTCAGCATGACACTCGATCGCTGCCGCCAGGATGGGCACGTCGGTCGGATCGGCGAGCGCAGCAACCGTGGCCGTCTCGAGCGCAGTGGCTTGCGCCTCGGCAACGAGCATCACATCCGCCAGAACCGCGTTGAACGCCAGCAATGCGTTCGCCGGGCCTTTCGCCGCAAGATTTCGGCGCGCTTCCTCAACGGCGTAACCCGACGCTGCCAATTCGCAGCGTCCACTGCGCGCAAGCGCGAACAGGTCGTGCACCGGACTGGTACTGGAATACCCGCCCAGGAACAGGACGTTGGCGTCGAGGAATAACCTCAACACCGGCATCAGCTACCCGCGTCGGCGAGGGCCTTACGCACCGCATCGCGCGTGAACTCGTCGACCGCCGACTCGCCCTCGAACTCCCCGATGCGTCCCGACGTGTACATCTCGATCGGCAGAACCGCCGCTGGACGCAGCCGTATGACACCGTCGTCGGTGACGTCAAGCAGCAGGGTTTCGTTGCCTTGCAAGTGCAACCGCTTCATGACCGCTCGGGGCAACGACAATTGGCCGTTTCGCCCCAGCTTCACCGTATCCATCTTTCTCTCCAGATTCCGGATTCCCGGAATCATATAATTCGTGCACAGAGCTTTCAATGAACCGGCGGACCATGGCCCCTGCAGCCCTGGTTCAAACGCCTCTCAGTCGTAGAGATTCAGGTGCGAAAAAGAACGATAATGCGGCCATCCCCCTCGATCGTGCGAGGACTATGGTGAAGCACGCATTATAGTTCTGTTAGGATCGATCCATGCATTCTGCTCTGACCTTCCACTTCCTGCGCTCGCAGATCGTCGGCATCGATTCCGCTTTCGACACACCATTCGGCCGCCGGCGCATGGTCTACTGCGATTACACGGCGTCCGGTCGTTGCCTGCTTTTCGTCGAGCGGTACCTGCAGCACCTGCAGCGCATCTACGCCAACACGCACACGGAAGACGACCTGACCGGCCGCAGCATGAGCCGGTTGCTGCATGAAGCTGAACGCACCATCAAGCGGGCCGTCAACGCTGGGCCCACCGGGCGCATCGTGGCGTGCGGCACGGGCGCGACCGGCGCGATCGACAAGCTGCAGCAGATCCTCGGCATTGCATTGCCCCCGGCCACGCGCAGGGGAGTCGGCGATCATCTGCGTGCTTTCATGGGTGAGGCGAAGTTTGCAGAGTTTCGTCAATTCCAGGAGTCGCAGCAGCCGGTCGTCTTCGTCGGGCCGTACGAGCATCACAGCAACGAAGTCACGTGGCGCCAGGGACTCGCGACCGTCGTCGAAGTGAACATGGCTGCCGATGGCAGCGTAGACGTGGAACACCTGCGGCACCTGTTGCAGTTGCCTGAATACCAGGGCCGGCTGCGCATCGGTTCGTTCTCGGCAGCGTCGAACGTCACCGGCATGCGCTCACCGACGCGCGAGATCGCGAAGCTGCTGCACGCGCACGATGCGTATGCGTGCTTCGATTACGCGGCCAGTGCGCCCTACGTCGACATCGACATGAACCCTGCGCCGGATGCCGATGGCAGCGATGCGACGTACGACGCCGTGTTCCTGTCGCCGCATAAATTCCTGGGCGGTCCTGGCTCCAGCGGCGTGCTCGTGTTCAACGAGCGTTTGTAT
>JANNGT010000210.1:0-1752 GCA_031404015.1 Gammaproteobacteria bacterium
GAAGCTCTGGCTGCCGCGTTGGCCGAGGCGACAGGCGAAACCAGGACTGAGGCGATACGTCGGGCGTTGCAGGAGCGTCTGGAGCGCGTACGGCACCCGCGACGACATCGCAGCCTGATCGACGCGATCGACCGTATTGCCGATCACTGTTCCGCTTTGCCTGACATCGGTCTGCGGTCGGCCGAAGGCATCCTTGGCTACGACGAGCACGGGCTGCCGCACTAGCCCCTGCTGATCGCGGGCAGGACCTCGCGCAGACGGATGTACCAACCCACCCGGCGAGCGGGTGAGGCGCGCTAGCGCTTCGCCAGTAACAACAAGAAGCTGCCGACGGCCGTGGCCGCGATGCCGGCCTGCAGCACGCTGGCTGCCTCGACACCGCCCAGGTAGAAGCTGCCGGTCAGGCGGGTGCCGACCGCGATGACGCACATCAGGATGCCGAGAATGCCCGCAGCGCGACCGGCCAGAAGAACGTAGTTGTCCATGTCGACTCCCCTTCGTTTGTTTGCGGATAGTGTACCTAGTGGTAGTCCTCTTCGCGCTGGTGACGCACGGCGAGGATCGAAACGTGACTCGAATCGTCGATCTCGAACAGCGCCACGTATCCCCCGTCTCCAAATGGGACAAGGAGTTCGCGCAGCAGCGGTCGGTCGCCAGGCCAGGCCTTGCGACAGGAAAAGGGCGAGAACTCAAGCAGTTCGAACCCAGTCTTGATGGCCTCCAAGGCGCGAGCCGCGGCCGCAGGATTCTTGTCGATCAGGAACGCCTGCAGGCGCTTCAAGTCCTCCATAGCTTCAGGCGTGAGGCGAACCCGGTAAAGGCTCACGACTTTCGGCTGGTCGATCCGCCTTGCGCGAGCTGGCGCGTCAGTGTCTTCAGGGCGACGATGCTCGACACGTAGCGACCGGTGCGTCGCGCCTTCGCTGCGCTTGCCAGACCGCGCTGGACGAACTCGTGCTGTGCCTTGCGGTATTCGATGGTGCGTGTGACCGCATCGTGCACGAATGACGAAAGCGATTCGCCCGGGGCCAGGACGCCCTCAGCGTCCGCCCGAAGCTCTGGCGAGACCCGCAGTGGCGGCAGCGTGCTGGTCTTCATGATACGGCGCCCCCGGCGTTGCGATGCAATTGCAATGCAGATTAGCCGGCAGTTGGCATTCCGGCAAGGCCTCCAACCCACAGTACGAGCCGGACGATGGGCCTCTTACCGATAGTCAGCGTCGGCAGATACGCAAGCTGGTCGGTAAGGTGGAAACCAGCCATGTGCGTTCGATGCTGTTTCGACGCGTGAAGTGACGCAGTGACGCCGCGCAACTGGCCTATGACGCCTGCGGCCGGCGACATTTTATGGTGCCATTTTCCCGACGGCGTCGACCCGCGGCCAACGCCGCGACCTGCGCTTGTCCTGGAGGTATGTGGGCGCGAGGCCCCTTATGGCGTTCGGGTGGTATACGGAACCAGTAAGCGAGTTCGGCAGTTGTACCGCGGGGATTCCGCCATTCTGCAACTGAACCATCCGCATGCCTATCAACTGGCGAACTTGAGTCGGGATATCAAATTCAGTTTCCGGAAGCAGGACCTGCTTGTTTACACGTCCGACTGGTTCTCTGTGCCGCCCCATGCGCCGCATGGACAGTCGCCAAAGCTCGGCACACTGCACCCCTGCATGATGATTGCCGCCCAAGCCGCATTCGATGCGTCATAGGGCCCTCACTCCAGCCCTCACCCCGACCCTCTCCCGCTAAAGCGGGAG
>JANNGT010000211.1:0-2265 GCA_031404015.1 Gammaproteobacteria bacterium
GAGACGCGACCCACGAGTGCCGGCACCATGCCGACATCGATCTGCGCGAATGACATGAACGGGAATGCGGCCGTCGACAAGTCATGGTCGACCAGCTTCTGCAGCAACGCGCGCGACTCGGGGCCCGCAACCGAGAGCCCAAGGTATTCCATTGCGCACGGTCGCACCGCGACGCTGCCATTCGTCGGCAGATGCTTCTCGAACCAGCGCAGGTAAAAATCTTCGGCCGCGTACGTGCCGACGACGAAGAACCGATCCTCCGTCACGCGGCACATCGTGAAGTCGCCAATGAGGCGACCGCGCTCGTTCAGCATGGGCGACAACGCGATACGGCCCACGGCCGGGACCTTGCAGGCCATGATCTTCGCGAGCCATTCCGCCGCGCCCGGACCGGTGATTTCGAACTTGCCGTAGTTGGAAATCTCGATCAAGCCGCAGGATTCGCGCACCGCGCGGCATTCTTGCGCGACGTGCGGATGCGCATTGGAGCGACGGAACGTCGCGTCCTCTTTGGCGGGCGTGCCCTTGGGTGCAAACCAGAGCGGATGCTCGAGCGAGCAGTAATCACCGAATACCGCATTCTCGGCCTGCAGCTTCTCGTAAATCGGCGTCGTGCGCAGCGGGCGCGCGGCCTCGAGTTCCTCGTTCGGGAAGCGAATGCGGAAACGCCGCGAGTAGTTCTCGCGCACCTTCGCGTTCGTGTACGGGCGGTTGGCCCAGCCGCCGTAACGCGCGACGTCCATCGCCCAGATGTCCGCGCCCGGGTCGCCTTCGACCATCCAGTTCGCGAGCGACAGGCCGACGCCGCCGCCCTGACTGAAGCCGGCCATGACGCCGCACGCCACCCAGTAGTTCTTGAGCCCCTTGACGGGACCGATCAGCGGATTGCCATCAGGCGCAAACGTGAACGGACCGTTGACCACCTTCTTGATGCCGGCCGTCTCGAGACGCGGGAAATGTTCGAAGGCAACCGACACGCTCGGCGCGATGCGCTCGAGGTCGTTGGGCAAGAGGTCCTGGCCGAAGTCCCATGGCGTCGTCTTCGGGGACCACGGCACGCCCGCACGCTCGTACGTGCCGAGCAGCATGCCTTGCCGCTCCTGGCGCATGTAGATTTCGGCCTCGAAGTCGATGACGTGCAGCAGTTCCTTCTGGCCCTTCAGTTCGGGCAGATCCTCGGTGATGAAGTACTGGTGCTCCATCGCAAGGATCGGCAACTCCAGGCCGACGAAGCGTCCGACTTCACGCGCCCACAGCCCACCCGCGTTGACGACGTGCTCGGCATGCACAGTGCCTTTCTCGGTGATCACGTCCCACGTGCCATCGGCGCGCTGCTTCGTGTCGATGACCCGGTTCTGGCGCACGACCTCCGCGCCGGCGAGCTGCGCCGACTTGGCGTACGCATGCGTGACGCCGTACGGGTCGACGTGACCTTCAATGGGGTCGTAGATGGCGCCGAGGAAATGCTTTTCCTCGAGCAGCGGATACAGCTGCTTGGCTTCGGCCGGCGTGATCAGCTGCAGGTCCATGCCGAGGTACCGACCGCGCGCGACGGCCATCCGCAGCCAGTCGACGCGCTCCGGCGTGCCGGCCAGCATCAGGCCGCCCGTGATGTGCACGCCGCACGAGACGCCGGAGATCTGCTCCAGTTCCTTGTACAACTCGATCGTGTACTGCTGCAGCTTGGCGACGTTGGGGTCACCGTTCACCGTGTGCATACCGCCCGCCGCGTGCCAGGTCGAGCCCGACGTGAGCTCCGCCCGTTCGATGAGCAGGACGTCCTTCCAGCCCGCCTTGGTGAGGTGATACAGCACGCTCGCGCCCACGACACCACCACCAATCACCGCCACCTGCACATGGTTCCGCATGCGTATCAACCTCAAGCTGCATTTGAATAAATCGACAAGGGGTTAGGGGACAGGGGTTAGTCGGAGGTGCATCTGCACCGTACGCTGCCGCAGTACTTCTTCACTAACCCTAACCCCTATCCCCTAACCCCTTCCTTCAGGTGACCGGAGGCGCCCCGCCCTCCGCCGTGCGCCGTTCGACGAAGGCGTTCATTTCTTCGACGACGGCCAGGTCGCGCTCGGGCGCGACGTAACGTGCCAGCGTCTCCTGGTACACCGTGTTGGCACGTTCCGTTGCCGTCCTGGCGCCGTCGTTGGACCACGTGCCGTAGTTGCGCCAGTCCGAGATCAGGGGCGTGTAGAACGCCGTGCGATAGCGCTCCATCGTGTGGGCGCAGGCGAAGAAGTGGCCGCCATA
>JANNGT010000212.1:0-5615 GCA_031404015.1 Gammaproteobacteria bacterium
CGGAACATCGCGTCTCGGCTGCGCACGAGGGACATTTCCGGGCGCCGATGCCTGGGCACGTGCTGGACGTCCGCGTGCAGGCTGGCGACAAGGTTGCGAAGGGAGCGGTGCTGCTCGTACTCGAGGCCATGAAAATGGAACATTCGATCACCGCTCCGTGGCCTGCGAATGTCGTTGAAGTCAAGGCGCAGAAGGGGCAACGGGTCGAAGAGGGCACGGACCTCGTGCGGCTGGAACCCGCAGTGTGACTGCGGCAATCCCCGACTTTGGAATGAGTCTGTTTTGCTAGACTTCGCGCCGGCTCGCTGCTCTGCAACATTTTTGCCGGGCAGCGAGAAAAACAGCGAATTGCGCGGAGGCGGGATGGCATTCGACGGGGCCGTATTCGAGGCCCGCGAGATAAACGCATGGCGGGGCGACCGGCACATCCTGCGTGACGTGTCTTTCTCCGTCCGTCCCGGCGAATTCCTGAAGGTCACCGGACCCAACGGCGTCGGCAAGACGACGCTGCTGCGCGTGATCTGCGGGCTGCTGCCGGCCGAAACCGGCGAGCTGCTCTGGCGCGGCAAGTCGATCCGGGGCCGCCGTGATGAATTCAACTTTGAACTGGGCCACCTCGGCCATCTCAATTCGCTCAAAGGCGACCTGACCGCGCGGGAGAACCTCAAGTTCCTGGCCGGCCTGCGCACGACACTGACACCGGAACTGATCGACCAGACCCTGGATCGCACCGGCATCCTGTCGCGAGGCGACCTGCCTTCACGCTCGCTCTCTGCCGGGCAGAAGCGACGTCTCGCACTGGCGCGCCTGCTGCTGGCGGACGCCGCGCTGTGGATTCTCGACGAGCCGGTGACCAACCTCGACACGGCTGGTATCAAGCTGGTCGAAGACCTCATTGTCGAACACGTCGACCAGGGCGGCATGGTGATTGCAGCCGCCCACCAGCGCTTGCTCGACGATGCCTCTTGCCTGCGCCGGCTGGAGCTCGAACCGTGACTGCCGTGCGCACGCCGACGCTCGCTGCCGTCAAGCTCGTCTTCAAACGTGACCTCACGCTGGCCTGGCGGCGCTGGGACGAGGTGACACAGCCGCTGATCTTTTACGTGGTCGTCACCACCATGTTTCCCCTGGCGACAACGCCCGACCTCTCAGCCCTGAGCAAAATCGGCGGCGGTGTCGTCTGGGTTGCCGCGCTGCTGGCTTCACTGCTCGCACTGGAAGCATTGTTCCGCGCCGATGTCGAAGACGGCACGACCGAGCAATGGGTGCTGTCGGGGCAGCCGCTTGGCTACCTGCTGCTCGCCAAGGTGGCGGCGCACTGGGTGCTGACGGGTCTGCCCCTCGTGATCATGTCGCCGATCGTCGGTACGGGCTTGGGCCTGCCGACCAGCGCCTGGGGCGTGCTGATGCTGTCGCTGCTGCTGGGCACTGGCACGCTCAGCATCCTGGGCGGCATCGGTGCCGCGCTCACGGTGGGCGTGCGACGGGGCAGTGTGCTGCTGTCACTGCTGGTGCTGCCGCTCGCCATGCCGCTGCTTATTTTTGGTGCCCGCGCCGTGGCGATGCAGATGGACGGTGACTCGCCGGCCGGCCCGCTGCAGTTGCTGGCCGCGATCTTTTTCCTGGCGCTGAGTCTCGGGCCGCTCGCAATGTCTGCGGCAATCCGCATCAGCGTCGAGAACTGACAGTATTTCACGCAACCGACTGAACGCAACGCACATTAACCGGTCAAGAGGATCACCATGTGGACTTGGTTCCATAAGCTCGCATCACCACCCCACGCTTACCGCATCCTGGGCAACCTCGCGCCGTGGTTCGGCTGGGCTTCGCTCGCGCTGATTCTCGTTGCCAGCTGGTGGGGGCTGGTCAAGGCGCCGGCCGATTACCAGCAGGGTGACGGCTTCCGCATCCTGTACGTGCACGCCCCGAGCGCGTGGATGTCGATGTTCGCGTACGTCGTGATGGCCGTGGCGGCCGGCGTCGGCCTGGTCTGGCGCATCAAGCTGGCCCACGCTGCAGCGGCAGCGGTCGCCCCGATCGGCGCGTCGTTCACGTTCCTGGCACTGGCGACAGGCTCCATCTGGGGCAAGCCGATGTGGGGCACCTGGTGGGTATGGGATGCGCGGCTCACCTCCGAACTGTTGCTGCTGTTCCTGTACCTCGGCTACATGGCGCTGCGGGCCTCGTTCGACGATCCGCAGCGGGCAGACCGGGCCAGCGCGGTGCTGGCATTGGTCGGCGTCATCAACGTGCCTATCATTCACTACTCGGTCGACTGGTGGACTACGCTGCACCAGCCGGCCAGCGTGACCAAGCTCGACAAGCCGTCGATCCAGATTGCGATGCTGATTCCGCTGTTCATCATGATCGCCGGGTTCCAGCTGTACTTTGGCTGGGCCGTCTCACGCCGCCTGCGTGGCGAGATCCTGCGCCGCGAGCGCAATGCCAACTGGCTTAAAGAAGCGAGCTGATTCATGGACTTACAGAGTTTTTTTAACATGGGGGGTTACGCACAATACGTGTGGCCCGCCTACGGCCTGACTGCCCTGGTCCTGCTGTGGAACTGGTGGGCCGCTCGCCGCTCCGAGACAGAAGCCCAGACCGCCGCCCAGCGGCGCAACGAACTTGCCCGGGAGAGATCCACATGACACCGCGTCAGAAGCGCATGGTTACCGTCGTCGCCATTCTTGCCGGCGTTGGTATCGCCACCACGTTCGCCCTCCAGTCGTTCAACCAGAACCTGCTCTATTACTACAGCCCGACCCAGATCCATGCGGGCGAGGCGCCCGAGACTCGCGCCATCCGCGTCGGCGGGCTGGTGGAGAACGGCAGCGTGCAGCGCGCGCCGGGCAGCCTCGAAGTGAATTTCACGCTCACCGATTACCAGCAGACCGTCCCCGTCAGCTACACGGGCGTCCTGCCGGACCTGTTCCGCGAAGGCCAGGGCGTCATCGCGCGCGGCAAGTTCGACGGTAATCGGTTCGTCGCCGAGGAAGTACTCGCCAAGCATGACGAGAACTACATGCCTCCCGAAGTGGCGGACAGCCTCAAGCCGCACATGGACGCGGCAAATTCCGCAGCGGCATCGACGCCGGCTGTCCCTGGCAGCACCTGATCACAACCCACTGCACGCCGTCCGCCCCGGAGCAACCTACGCATGGTCGTTGAACTCGGTTTGTTTGCGCTGATCCTCGCGCTGCTGTTGTCGTGCGCGCAGGCCTTCTTCGGTTTGGCCGGAGCGCACTACGGCAACCGCCGCTGGATGGCCGCAGCGCGTCCCGCGGTCGCCGGACAGTTCGTGTTCGTCGCACTTTCGTTCGCAGTGCTGGCATACGCGTTCTACGTGCACGATTTCTCGGTCCTGTACGTCGCCAACAACTCGAACTCGGCGCTGCCGACGTTGTACCGCTTCTCGGCCGTGTGGGGCGCGCACGAAGGCTCGTTGCTGCTCTGGGCGCTCTCCCTGTCGACCTGGTCCATCGCGGTGGCGGTCTTCAGCAAGAACTTGCCGCAGACGTTCGCGGCCCGGGTGATCGGCGTGCTGGGCTTCCTCAGCGTGGGCTTCCAGGCATTCGTCCTGTTTACGTCCAACCCGTTCGAGCGCTTGATTCCTGCCGCGGCCGACGGCCAGGACCTGAATCCACTACTGCAGGATTTCGCGCTCGCGGTGCACCCGCCGATGCTTTACATGGGCTACGTCGGATTCTCCGTCGCCTTCGCCTTCGCTGTCGCGGCATTGCTCGAAGGCAAGCTCGACGAGAAGTGGGCCCGCTGGACGCGGCCGTGGACGACGCTCGCCTGGATGATGCTCACGTGCGGCATCGCGCTCGGCAGCTGGTGGGCGTACTACGAGCTCGGTTGGGGTGGCTGGTGGTTCTGGGACCCGGTGGAAAACGCCTCGTTCATGCCGTGGCTCGTCGGCACCGCCCTGATCCATTCGCTGGCAGTCACCGAGAAGCGTGGCCTGTTCAAGAGCTGGACGCTGCTGCTCTCGATCATCGCGTTCTCGCTGAGCCTGCTCGGCACGTTCCTCGTGCGTTCGGGCGTGCTCGTCTCGGTGCACGCGTTCGCCAGCGACCCGGGCCGTGGCCTGTTCATCCTGGCGTTCCTCGGCTTGTGCGTCGGTGGCTCGCTCGCTCTGTACTGGTGGCGCGCTCCCGAACTGCGCTCGAAAGGCGGCTTCGATGGCCCGTCGCGCGAATCGTTCCTGCTCTTCAACAACATGCTGCTGATGGTCACGACGGCGCTGATTTTGATCGGCACGTTGTACCCGCTGTTCCTCGACGCGCTGAACATGGGCAAGATCTCGGTGGGCCCGCCGTATTTCAACCTCGTATTCCTGATTCCTACGCTGCCGCTGATGGCGCTGCTTGCAATCGGCATGCACACCACCTGGAAGCACTCCAAGCTCGAGGAAAAGCGCAAGGCGCTGCTGACAATGCTGGCGGTCTCGGTCGTAGCGGGTGTCGCTGTGCCGATCTTCGCTTACGGCGGCTTCGACCTGATGGCGTCAGTGGGACTGACCGCGGGCTTCTGGGTGATCCTGTCCGCCCTCTATGAACCGGTGCAGCGCCTGCGCAGGGGCCAATCCGTACCCCGCGGCGTGCTCGGCATGACTGTGGCGCACCTGGGCGTGGCGATGTTCTGCATCGGCGTGACCGTCGTGCAGTCGTACCGCATCGAAAAGGACGTCGCACTCAAGCCCGGAGAATCGTACGAGTTGCATGGCTACAAGTTCGCCTTCGACAGCCTGGAGCAGGTTGCCGGACCCAACTTCGACGCGGTGCAGGCGCACTTCACCATCACCGAGGGCGACAAGCTCATCGCCAAACTGCACCCGCAGAAGCGCATCTACCGCGTGCGGACGATGCCGATGTCCGAGGCCGGCATCGAGGTCGACTGGAACCGCGACCTGTTCGTCGCCATGGGAGAGGACCTCGGCGCGGGCGCGTGGAGCCTGCGCATGCAATACAAACCCATGGTTCGCTTCATCTGGTTCGGCGCGCTCGTCATGGCCATCGGTGGGTTCATCGCGATCACGGATCGCCGGTACCGCACGAAGAAAGCCGAGGCCGACGTCAAGCTAGGCGCCGGCCAAGCGGCGAAAGCCTCCTGATCTCGCTGGGAATCCGCCATGCTCAAGTTTGGTCTACCCTTTGCGTTGTTCGCACTACTCGTCGGGTTCCTGCTCGTGGGGCTGTTCCGCGATCCGTCGTACGTACCGTCGCCGCTGATCGGCAAGCAAGCACCTGAGTTCACACTTCCCAGCCTGCAGGACGCGAACTATCCAGTCGCGTCCAAGGAATTGCTCGGACGTCCGTGGGTGCTGAACGTGTGGGGCACCTGGTGCGCTGGGTGCAGAGACGAACACGACACGTTGCTCGCCATCGCCAGGACCAATGCCGTGCCGTTGATCGGACTCAACTGGAAAGACGACAGCAGCGCAGCGCAGGACTGGCTGCGGACACTTGGCAATCCCTACTCGGTCGTGGCGTCCGACTCTGAAGGCCGCGTAGCGATCGACTGGGGTGTGTATGGCGCGCCGGAAACGTTCCTCATCGGACCCGACGGCAAGGTGCTGTTCAAGCACATCGCGCCGATGACGATGGAGGTGT
>JANNGT010000213.1:0-3253 GCA_031404015.1 Gammaproteobacteria bacterium
GGCGGCCCGCTCGCCGGACCCAGGGCGCAGGGACGCTGCGGGGCGCGGCCACGTCATTTGCTCCGTCGTGTCGAGGCGCGGCCCGATTCCTGCATCGGGCCCGGCACGCAAGTCACCGGGGTCGATCTCTCGGAGGGGATGCTAGCTCATGCGACCGCCTTGTGCCGAGCGGAGGATCTGGGCGATCGCGTCACCTTCCTAAGGCAGGACGCTGAAAATCTCGGACTGCCCGACGGTTCTTTCGACAACGTGCTGTCACTGTTTGCCCTCCGGCACTTCCCGGACCCACGGCGAGCGCTCGGTGAAATGCGTCGAGTGGCACGCCCAGCCGCGACAGTCGTCGTTGCCGTGGGCAGTGCACCACCGCTCTTCTCGGCGGGAGCAGTCGAGGCGGGCCTGCGCACGCTGCTGGAACTGCCGCGACGACTGACGGGTCGCGCTCCCCTGCTCGCCACCGCGTTCCTCGACGGCATGCTCGATCGGTATCTCGGTCCCGCCCCGCCGGACAAAGAAACCCAATGGACCCATGGCACGGCGGAGTACTCACAGCCCGTGGCCCGGCTTATGCGCGAGGTCGGCTTCCGCGCCGTCCGCACCACGTGGATAGGCCAGTCTAGCGTGGTCGAATCGATAGCGGATTTCTGGCGACTTCAGGCCACATTCTCGAGCCAGGCGCGCAAGCGACTGCCACTCGCCGCCCCCGACGATGTCGTTAAACTCCGCAACTCATTTGACGACGCCTGTGAGCGCCACCGGGCCAAGGGTGGCCAACTGGTCTATCGCAGCGGTGCATTAGTCGCGGTGGGTCGGAGCTAACCCGCGATGCAGGCCCGCTTCGCATGGCCAAGCCTACGGGCACGTCGCCGCAACGCTCGCCATGTTGATTCCCTCGAAGCGGCCCAGGGTTCCGAACAGGTTTGCAGAGTATCCTGTGTACAGGATGCGATAGCTGCCCGCGTCGCGGTAGCCGGAAACCGAATCGCCGAGAAACGTCGTATCGGGACCGTTCGCAGCGCCGCCGGCCTGCAGCACAGGATTTTGCGGTCCGTCGTTCCAGGTGACACCGTCGAGACTCCACTTGTAGTGAATCTGGCCGCCCGCGGCCTCAACCGCGTGCCACAAATGCCAGATGCCGTTCTCGTGGAAAAAGCCCCCTCCCCAGAAGTTGCCCCAGCGATCGCTGTTCAGGATCGGGTTGCGACCGTCCTTGGTCCACGCAATGCCATCGGCACTGGCGGCCATCCCGAGACTCTTGCGCTTCGAGCTCAAATTGGCGCCAGTGAAGTACATACGATAGCTCGAGCCGAGCTTGACGATTCTGGCCTCGGCGACTTGCTCGTCGTCGAACGCCCCCGAAGGACCGACGTCGAGCACTGGATTGCTCGCATGCTTTGTCCAGGTCAGCCCGTCGGGCGAGGTGGCATAGCCGATCCGCGCCGCGCCAAATCGGTTCGTCGACCCGCTCGTGAAGTACCCACCTCCGTGATACCAGAGCTTGTAGACCCCGCCCTCGACCAGGATCGTGTTCGGGGAGACCTCGTCCCGTTCCCATGACGACGCCCCTCCCGGGGTCAGCACGAAGCCTTGCTTGGTCCAGGTCACCCCGTCCGCGCTGACGGCGTAGCCGATGTTGGTAATGCCCGATGAGCCAACCGCCTCGTACCACATCCGATACGTCGTCGGCCCCTCCTTCAGCACGACGCGCGGCCCCGCCTTCAAGAAATCAATGGTCTCCGGGCCGTTCCGCAGAATCGGGTTGCTCGGCGTACGGGTCAGCGCTCCCGACGGCAGGCCGGTCGGCGGGTTTGCCGGACAGGTCGGGTTGCCACTGGGGGTAACCGTAACGGTCGCGGCGCCGACCGCTGAGCCACCCGGACCGACGCACGTCAGTGTGTACGTTGAAGTAACGGAGAGCGCACCGGTCGACTGCGTGCCGGCATTTTGCTGCACGCCTGTCCAAGCGCCGGATGCCGTGCACTCAGTGGCATTTGTCGCGCTCCACGTCAGCGTCGCGGCTGCACCGCTCGATACCGTCTGCGGGTTTGCCGTGATGGCCACGGTTGGAACCGGTGGCGGTGGCGGCGGTGGTGGTGGTGGCGGCTCCTCCGTAGCATTGCCTCCGCCTCCCGCGCATCCCAGCAGGGGGACGGCACAGGCCAATCCGAACGCAATGATCAATGCCCGCATCGGAACCTCAAGGAATCACAATGTAGCGTCCGGTTCCGTCCTGGGTCACGGCCGGACGGTCCGACGAATTGCCCGCCGCACGGCCTTCCCGCACAACTTGCAGCGATTGGGCATCGTACATTTTCCAGAGGACATCTTTACGCTGCTTCCAGGCCACGATCAGCGTCTTGCCATCCGTCGCGATCGCGGGATACTTGCCCGATCCACTCACCTCGATCGGCACGCGCCGGCTCCAGCGCTCGAGATCCACTTCGCTGAGAAGGATGCGGCCTTTGTGTTCCCATACCGCGTACAGTTCGCGCGCTTGGCGCGCGAGGCTCATTCCGGACATCGGGCAACCATTGAAGTGCCAACTTTCACTGTCCAGCCGTAGTTTCGTGCGCCTTTCGCCGGGCGAACTGACTTCAGCCAAATAGACATCCCGCTGGTTATCGGTGCGATCGCGGTAGGCCAGGTACACCTCGCCGTTACTGCCAGTCGCCAGCGCCGTGTCGCAGCACTCGCATGGAAGCGGACCGAGATCTACTGCGGCCTCGAACGACAGGCCGCCATCATCCGACGATCTAGCCCAGAGAGAGTCGCCTGCCACCCATGCTGCGAGGATGCCGGTGTTCGTGGCCACGAGCGAGTGACCGTCAGTGGGTTGGTTGAACAGCATAGACGCCGGGCCAAAGTTGCCTCCCGCCAACTGCCGAGAGAACATCGGGCCCTGTTCGGCCCGAGGCAATTTCAGTTCGTAACCTCGCCGGTACCACAGGACATCGACGAGGCCGTCTGGGCCGATCGCGAGTTCCGGTCCGCGGAACATTCCGCCCTGCGCAACCCCGGCCTGGTGGTTGACGCGCACAGCAGTGCCCAGAGTGCCTTCCTGCCCATCGCGGCGGGCGTAATAAACGTCTTGCCCCAACATGAAGGCGACGTGCAGATTTCCGGCGCTGTCGACGGTAGCAGACGGCAACCGGGCGTCCCCGGGCAGTTCCAGAACGTGTACGTTCCCTGCGTGCGCCGGTGACGCCTGTGGCGCCTGTGACGCCCGTGACGCGACCTTCGCCCCAGACTGCTGCGC
>JANNGT010000214.1:0-3269 GCA_031404015.1 Gammaproteobacteria bacterium
AGAGATTAGAGATTAGAGATTAGTGAGTAGTGAGTAGTGAGTAGTGATTAGTGATCAGGACGGCTCACCCTCACTAATCACTATTCACTATTCACTTCCTCCACTTCCCCTCTCATCCGGTCGCGTCAGGTAATAGGCGAGCAGGATCGGGATGAAAGTCACCAGGATGACGATCACCGCCACGACGTTGGTCACGGGCCGGTCGCGCGGCCGGAACAGCTCGTTGTAGAACCAGATCGGCAGCGTGCGCTCGTGCCCCGCGGTGAACAGCGTCACGATGATCTCGTCGAACGAAAGCGCAAAGGCCAGCATGCCGCCCGCGAGCAGCGCGGTCGCAATCTGCGGCAGCAGCACGTAGCGGAACGTCTGGTGGCCGCGCGCGCCGAGGTCCATCGACGCTTCGACCCAGCTCGGCGGGATGCGTCGCAGGCGTGCCACCACGTTGTTGTAGACGATGACGAGGCAGAACGTCGCATGGCCGGCGACGATCGTCCAGAAACCGGGTTCGAGCCCCAGGGTGCGGATGCCGGCGAGCAACGCAAGGCCAGTCAGGATCCCAGGCAGCGCGATCGGCAGGACGAACAGCAGCGTGATCGATTCCTTGCCGCGGAACGGCCAGCGCGCGAGCGCGAAGGCGGCCAGCGTGCCGAGCACTATGGCCAGTAGGGTCGCGGCGCAAGCCACCAGCAACGACAGGCGCATCGATTCCCAGATGTCGCTGCGGGCAAACGCCACCTCGAACCAATGCAGCGTGAGTCCCGGAGGCGGGAACTGGAAGGTGCGGTCCTCGGTCGTGAACGCGTACAGCACGATGACCCAGACCGGTGCGTGCAGGAACAGCAGGCCAAACGCAGCGGCGACGCGCGTGAACCACGATGGCCGCTCCCACGACGCCTGGCGCTGTCGCTCAGAGCGCATCGAATGCCCCGAGGCGCTTCGCCAGCGTCAGGTACAAGCCGATCAGCACGATCGGCACGACCGAAAAGGCCGCGGCGAGCGGCAGGTTCCCCGCGGTGCCCTGCTGCTGGTAGACCATCATGCCGATGAAATAGCCCGGCGCGCCGACCACGCTGGGGATGATGTAGTCACCCAGCGTGAGCGAGAACGTGAAGATCGAGCCGGCTGCGAGTCCCGGCAGTGCGAGCGGCAGCACGACATTGCGAAAAGTCTGGCCGGGGCGCGCGCCCAGATCGGCCGAGGCCTGCAGCAGGGACGCCGGCACGCGCTCGAGTGCCGCCGCCAGCGGCAGGATCATGAACGGCAGCCACATGTACACGAACACCACGAACATGCCGATGTACGACGACGCCAGCGAGGGGCCACCGACCACGGGCACTTCGAGCATGCGATCGAGCGCGCCCATGAGCCCGAGGTGCTCGAAGCCCCAGCTCGCAATGCCCTGCTTCGCCAGGATCAGTCGCCACGCGTAGACCTTCACGAGGTAACTGGTCCACATCGGCAACATGACGCCCACATAAAACAGGGCCTTCATGCGCGGGCCGGCATGGCGCGCCATGTACAGCGCAACCGGAAACGCGATGAGGGCCGCTGCCACCGTGACCGCGATGGCCATCACCAGCGTGCGCAGCAGGATGTCGATGTGCGCGGGCTGCGTCACCAGCTGCCTGTACGTGGCGAGCGTGACCTGCGGCACGATGCGCGTGGTGAACTCGTCGATCGCGTAGAAGCTCTGCAGCAGCAGCGTGAAAAGCGAGCCGAGATAGACGATGCCCAGCCACAGCAAGGGCGGGGCCAGCAGCAGCGCGCAGTAAAACCTCTGGCGTCCCTGCAGCGAAAACGCAGCTTTGCTGGCCATTGCGCGTCAGTCCCGCAACGGCACGGCGTGATCGGGATGCCACGCCAGCCGCACCGTCGTCCCCGCCAGGGACTGCGCGCTGCCTGCACCGCGCACCTCGGGCTGGTCCACGGTGATCGTGGTGTGCTCATCGATCCGCACGCGCAGCCGACTGCTGGCGCCGTGGTACAGCGCATCGAGCACTGCGCCAGCGCACTGCACGTGCCCATCGGGCGCCGCAGTGCCCGGTGGCAGCACCTGGATGAGCTCAGGCCGAATTGCGAACGAACTCGTGTTGCCGGTCAGGCGCTGAGCCGCCCCGCGCTGCACGACGTTCGCGCTGCCGACGAAGCTTGCGACGAAAGCGGTCTGCGGACGGTTGTAGAGTTCGCGCGGCGTGTCGAGCTGCTCGATGCGGCCGGAGCTGAACACGGCGACGCGATCCGCCATGCTGAGCGCCTCGCCCTGGTCGTGCGTGACGAACACGAACGTGATGCCGAGTCGCTGCTGCAAAGCCTTGAGCTCCGCCTGCATCTCCTCACGCAGCTTCAAGTCGAGCGCGCCGAGCGGTTCGTCCAGCAGCAGCACCTTGGGCTGGTTGATCAGCGCGCGAGCCAGGGCCACGCGCTGGCGTTGCCCGCCCGAAAGCTGGTGCGGGCGGCGTGCGCCGAACTCGCCGAGCTGCACGAGTTCGAGCATCTCCTGCGCCTGCCGGGCCCGGGCTGCCGCGGCAACGCCGCGCACACGCAGTCCGTAGGCGACGTTGTCTGCGACCGTCATGTGCGGAAACAGCGCGTAGTCCTGGAAAACCGTGTTGACGTTGCGCGCGAACGGTGGCGACTGCGTCACGTCCTCGTCGTCGAGCAGGATCGTCCCGCTGTCCGGCTGGTCGAAACCCGCGATGAGGCGCAGGCAGGTGGTCTTGCCCGAGCCGGACGGCCCGAGCAGCGCGAAGAATTCGCCCGGCGCAATCGTCAGCGAAACGGCATCCAGCGCGACGACGGGGCCGAAGGCGCGACGTGCTGCGCGCAGTTCGATCGCTGGGATCATGTCTCCGGTCAGCGGCCGCCCATCACCGCGACGTAGTCGGTGGCCCAGCGGCTGTACGGCACGCACGTACCGGTGCTGCAGGCGGCTTCCGGCGTGCGCCAGAAGTGGATTTCGTCGAACTTGTCGAAGCCGTTGGTGGCGCAACCCTGGTCGCCGAGCAACGCGTTGCCCTTGCACGCGGCCGGCACGGCCGGCACCGAACCAAACCACGCCGCGACGTCACCTTGCACCTTCGCGTTGAGCG
The DNA here is from genome assembly GCA_031404015.1 of Gammaproteobacteria bacterium. Classification (GTDB taxonomy): domain Bacteria; phylum Pseudomonadota; class Gammaproteobacteria; order Steroidobacterales; family Steroidobacteraceae; genus RPQJ01. The sequence continues at coordinate 3,090 of JANNGT010000214.1, forward strand.
ACCACTCCATCCACTTGTAGGCGCAGTTGGGATGCTTGGCATTGCCTGCCAGCATCGTCGTGTCTGCCCAACCGGTCGCGCCTTCCACCGGTGCTCGCCGTGCCTCTGGCCCTGTTAGGCGCCATTTATACGTCGATGTTCATGCATCCAAATCTTCGAGCCAAGATCAAACCGACCATC
>JANNGT010000215.1:0-3036 GCA_031404015.1 Gammaproteobacteria bacterium
GTCGCACACGCCATGCTCGTCGAAGCGGATCATTGAGTCCGACGTGTCCATCACGCAGCAGCAGCAGATTCGATAGTCTCGGGGCATTGGGTCAGGCCAGCAGCAAGTCCGAGACCTTCCTGAAGGACTCGATCTTGTCGAAAGTGGAAACAGCCTCGGGCGAAGGCTGATACGGTTTGCGCAGGATGTCAGCGGCACGCTCGAGCGCATCGTCCAGCCAATGTGGATCGGCGAGGTCGACGACCACGAGGCGCGCGCGCATGCACGCCGGCAGGTCGTCAACGAAAGGATGTTGTGTCACGGCGACCGCACAGCCATAGAATATCGCCTCATAGACGCTTTTCGGCGACGAATCGCTGATCGGGACAGACACCACCAGCCGCGCTTCGTCGAACAGGTGTGGGATCTCAGCGACTGAGACCCGGCCCACGTCCAAGTCTCCGGCGCAAAGCAGCTGCAGCGACTTGGTGCGGTAGTCGTCTTCATAGAATGGATAGCGCAGCGCCAGTGGCACGGAAGCGAACTGCGCCGAGCCGTTGCGCGCAACGATGATGGCATCGATGCGGTACAGGGGCGTGAATCCTCGGATCGACAGTATGTAGCGCCGCTCCGGCGCGGCCGCATCGTCAGGGCGACGCGCCGTCGCCAGGATCGAGCGCACATCAATGCCGTTCTGGATTACCTTGGCCTCAACCCCGGCGAGTTCGCGGATGCGGTCACGCATCTGCTCCGAGTCCACCGTCACGTGCCGGGCCGCGCGCAGCGAACGCACGGCAAAAAAACGGTAGGCCTTCGAACGGTAGGGCTTGATCAGCACGTCGCTGCCTTGCGGCGTCCCAACGAAGGTAACACCCGCGGCCCAAGCCAGGAACAAGTAATACATCGAGTGGCAGAAGTAGCGTCCGTCCGGGTGGCGGTGGTCGAAGCGCCGCAGCAACCACACCTGTAGCGGGAATACCAGCAGCTTCAAGACGTTGCGCCATATGTTGGCCCGCACCGACGGCGTGCGCAGCAGCAGCGGATCGAGGATGAACAGTTCGAAAACGCGGTCGCCCGGGCGTCGCAGGTCGTGGAAGCCCTCCCCGGCGATCAGGTCGGTGAGCACGCATAGGCGGTCGTTTGGCAGCGACTGCTGCGCACTGCGGAACCAGTCCATGGCATGGAAGTCCCGTGCGCCGCACAGGAAGACGATCTCGGGCGTGATATCGAGGGAGGCGTTCACGATGGCTTCGTAGGTGCGTGCTGCACTGTCAGCCGCCCGTGCGGAAGAGTTCGGCAATACCGTCCTCGAGCGACCATCGCGGGACCCAACCGAGTTGCTCCCGCGCCCGCGTATTGTCACCGCGGGTATCCATGATCTCGTTCTGGCGTCGAACCTGGTCCGAGTGCACGGCTACAGTGCGGCCCGCCAGGCGCTGCGCAATATCAATCACGTCCTGCACTGAATGGCTGGAGCCCGATGCGATATTGAAAAGCCCGAAGCGCTGCGGTCGCCCGATCGCACAGACGATCGCGTCGACGAGGTCGTCGATGTACAGGAAATCGCGGCGCGGCTCGAGATCTTTGACGCGGATCTCGCCCCCGGCAAGCACTTGCCGCACGATCAACGGCACCAGGAACTTGTCACCCTGACCGCCACCGTAAATGTTGAAGACGCGCAGCACCGTGACATCGATGCCGAAAATCTCGGCATAGCTGCGGCAGGTATCCTCAGCGAGCTTCTTCGACAGCGCGTACGGATTGGGCACGGAGACGTCGGCCTGCTCGTCAATTGGCAATCGTTTGGGGTTGCCGTACAGGTAGGAGCTGAGGAACACGATGCGTGCGCCGTGAATCCGGCAGTACTCGAGCGCGCGCACCGTGCCGCCGACGTTGGTCTCTATGAAAGCTGCCGGGTCGGTCCAGCTGTCCGGCACGAAAGTGCGCGCGGCCAGGTGCACCACGACATCGGCGGCGGGCAGTGCGGCCCAGGTCGCTGCGTCGGCAATGTCGCCGGCAATGCTGCCGATACCCGTAGCGACGTGACGGTCGTCGGCGCGCAGCCGGCGCATCAGCGCCGAACCCACGAACCCACTCGCGCCACTGATGAGAACGCTAGTCATGCAGAAAGCGGGTGCGCATGCTCTCGAACTGCTCGATTGCCTGCATGTAATCGTCGGGCCGCCCAATGTCGAGCCAGTAGCCTTCGAAGCGCTGCGCCCGCACGGACTTGCCCGCGCGCATCAGGTCTAGCATCAGGTTGTCGAAGCCGTATGCCCGACCGACCGGAATGTGCTCGAGTACGCGCCGGCTCAACATGTACACGCCCATGCTCACGAGGTACTCGCTTTTCGGCTTTTCCCGGAACCCCACCAGCGAGCTGCTGGCGTCGACTTCCAGCACGCCGTAGTCGACCATCTGCTGCCGCACCTGCGACGAAATCGTGAACAGGCGCTGCTCCGCGACGTGACCGTCGTGAAAGGCGCCGAAATCAAGGTCCGTCAGGATGTCACCGTTCATCACCAGGAAGTCGTCGGGCAAGTCGCTGATCAGCTGCAGCGGGCCCATCGTGCCGAGCGGCGACTGCTCGAGCGAGTAGTCGATACGCAGGTTCCATTTCGATCCGTCGCCGAAAAACGCATTGATCAGGTCGGCCTGATGGTTGACGGCAAGCGTAATGCGGTCGAATCCGGCTCTGGCGAGTTGTCGGACGATGACCTCGAGGATCGGGAAGTCACCGATCGGCATCAGCGGCTTGGGCAGCACGACCGTATAGGGGCGAAGCCGCGTGCCGCGGCCACCAGCGAGTATGACGGCGCGACGCGTGCTCATAGGTTGTACTGGTCGGCCTTGTAGTTCGCGACGTTATCCGGCTCGGTAAACCAGTCGATGGTCTTGCGAAGGCCACGCTCGAAGCCATGCAGCCCACCGTAGGCCGGCGTCCAGCCCATGCGCTGCTCCGCCATTGCATAGCTGGCAAACAAGCGCTCGACTTCGCTGGCCGCGGGGCGCATGCGCTGGCTCTCTCCTTCGATCTCGATCTTCACACCCATTTGC
>JANNGT010000216.1:0-2000 GCA_031404015.1 Gammaproteobacteria bacterium
TGAGCCGGGCGTCCGCCAGTTGCTGCATCAGCTCCGGGTTCTGTGCCGGCCAGACGAAGCTCACGAGCGTTGTGCCGGGCTGCATCAGGGCGATCTCGTCCGGTGCGGGCGCCCGGACCTTGAAGACCATGTCCGAGCCGGCCATGAGCTCGGCTGCGTTCGGTGCGATGGTCGCGCCGGCAGCGACGTAAGTCTGATCGTCGAAGTTGGCCGCAGCACCCGCACCGGACTCGACCCGCACAGCGAAGCCCAGCTTGATCAATTTTTCGACCACGTCGGGGACGGCGGCCACGCGTTTCTCGCCGGCGAAGATCTCGCGCGGCACTCCGATCGTCAGCGACATGGTTCTGCGCTCCTCACCTGTTGCCAGCGCACGGCTAAGCCGCTGCCGGTAAAGGGATATTTTGAATCGTCACGGGCTCGAAACAGCCGTGGATTATTGCACAAGGGTGCCGTATCTTCACGCCATGAGCGCACTTTTGCAGTACGCACTGACGCAGGAAGTCCTGCGGACGGACGTCTCGGGAATGCCCCTGGAGTGGATCGACTACCGCGACGCGGTGCGGCTGCACTTCATGGGGCAGGTTGCCTATGCGTTCGGCCAGAACCTGTTCTCGCTGCGCGGCGGCGTCAGCGCGCGCACGGGCGAGCGCACGATCGTGCAGGTCAGTTCGATCATCGCCACCCTGGGCCACAGCCACAATCCCGGCGGCCGGCATCAGGGCTACGTGCCGCCGCTCAACAACGAAACACTGTTCCGCCGCGACGCGCACCTGTGCCTGTACTGCGCCGAGCGCTTTCCGACCAGCCAGCTCTCGCGCGATCACGTGACGCCGCTGTCGCGCGGCGGCCTCGACACCTGGAACAACGTGGTCACGGCCTGCCGCCGCTGCAACAACCTCAAGGCATGGCGCACACCCGAGCAGGCCAAGCTGCAGTTGATCGCCGTGCCGTTTACGCCAAGCTACGCCGAGTACATTTACCTGAAGGGCCGGCGCGTGCTCGCCGACCAGATGGAATACCTGCTTGCGCATTTCCCGCGGTCGAGTCCGCTGCACGAGCGCTTGCGGCAGGCCCGCAAGGCGCCACCGCAATACCAGGCCTAGGCAACACGCCGAAGCTCGAGGGCTCATGATGGAACTATCGAATCTCGAGGTCATTCCCGGCCGCAAGGTCCTGCGTCATCTCGGGCTCGTGCAGGGCTCGACCGTCCGCAGCAAGCATGCGGGCAGGGACATCATGGCGGGACTCAAGAACATCGTCGGCGGCGAACTCAAGGGCTACACCGAGTTGCTGATCGAGGCGCGCGAGGAAGCGATCGCACGGATGGTGGCGCAGGCCGAGGGCGTCGGCGCCAATGCCGTGATCAACGTACGCTTCTCCACCTCGAACATCACTTCGGGCGCGGCGGAAGTCATGGCGTACGGCACGGCCGTGTTCGCCGAATGAGCACGCCATGGAACTGCTGATCCAACTGGCCTTTGTCGCAATCCTGCTGCTGGTCGGCCTGGTGTTCGGGCGCATGGCCGAGAAGCGGCACTACCGTGACATCGTACGGCGCGAGGCCGAACTGGCCGATCTGCTGGTGTTCAACGAGCGCACACCGCCCGCGGATGGCCACATACGCGAAGCAACGCTCGTGGTGGGCTCGGTCGTGATCGGGGAAGACTATTTCAAGCGCATGGCGGCGATGTTGAAGGGCCTGGTCGGCGGCAGACTCACGGCTTACGAGTCGCTGATGGACCGCGGCCGGCGTGAGGCCATCCTGCGCATGAAGGAGGCGGCGCGTGCGCGCGGCGCAAAATCCGTATTCAATGTGCGCTTCGAAACCGCTTCGCTCTCCGAAGCACAGGCCGGTGCACGGCCCCTGTTCTCCGCCGAATTCCTGGCCTACGGCACCGCGTTGATCGACTGAGCACGTCCGGCGCTGCTGCCACCGTGAGCTACGAGAACCCGCAAGTACCGCACGAGGTCAACGTCTCGCGGGAAAGCGTGCTGTC
>JANNGT010000217.1:0-2346 GCA_031404015.1 Gammaproteobacteria bacterium
TTCGGTGTCGAAGTCGGTGCGCAACCGGAACAGCGGGAGATCGCCGATCAGGACCGGGCCGTCATCATCGTAGCCCAGCCGCAAATCGAGCGGCAGATCCAGATCGATTGAGGTTACCCGCACCATCCCAGCGCCGCGCAGTTCACCTCCGCTCAGGCCAAGGGCGCTGCCAGCGATCTCGCCAAGAGTTTCGCCAAGAGGGCGGCGGCCGTTCATGCCGGGCTCCCCGCGACTGGTGCGGCAACGGGTGGCGGAACGGCAGCGGGCGGCGGCGCCGGAGCTGCCACAGCTGCGGGGGCAGGCGCAGGCGCTGGCGCAGGCACCGTAACGCTGGCCGGCGGCGTGGTGCGGCGGCTGTGCCGTTCCAGCAAGGTGCGCTGTGCTTCATCGACAAACCGGTCGAGCGGCAGGGTTTCAGAGGCGAAATTGATCCTGACATTGCCAGTCACATCGGCCCGCAATTCCGTGTCGGACTGGGCATTGACGGCAACGGTGGAGACTGTGGTGATGGCAGTTTCATTACCCCGCGCACCCCATTGCGAACCGCCCGTCTGCGGATCGTTCGACGTAGCATACTGAACTGCTGCACGATCGGCTGCGGCGGCGCGAAACTTGAGCCCCGCACTGATTGTGCCGTCTTTTACGATGACCCGCTGCATCCCCAGCAGGACCATCGTCGAAAGCGTTGCCAACCTGGTTTGGGCGACCTTTTGCCGCGCGGCGGGGAGGACACGCTCTTCAAGCAGTTCGGCCGATAGTGCCTCGCCCTCGGCGCCAAATTCGCCGAGCCAGTCTGGCGCATCGCCTTCGTCATCGGGCCCGCGCAACGGTGCCATGGTATAGCTGCCGCGATCCTCAACCAGCGTCACATCGCGCGGATACTGCTCAACCAGCCAGGCCCGGACCTGGCCAGGAGTGACATTTTCGCTCGCAAATTGTTCTAGCGGTTTGGAAACGGCTGAAACCAGCTCGGCGAAACCCTCAACCTGACGAATTGAACTATCGACGATAGCGTCATAGGTTCCATGCACCAGACTAGCCACAAAGGTCGGGAACGCGATTTCATCCATCAACGCCCCGGCCCGTCTGCCCAGTGCATCGGTGGCCTTTTCCTTGGGAGCAGCGGGCGGCGCAGATGGATCGCTGGGCAGGCCAATCATCGCGCCGTCCTGATGCATCTGGCCACCACCACCGCCGGACGATGCGATCTCACGCCCAAAGGCATCCCGGGCGAGGGCTGATGCCACTGCGGCAGGGCCGGTTCTGCCCGGTGGCGGAGGAATCCGTGGGGTCATGGTCATGCTCCGCCTGGCCGGTTCAGGCGGTTACTGGCTCGCGAACCGGAACCGGCTGCGGCGCGGGAGCAGCTGCGGCAGGTGGCGCTGCAGGGGCCTCGCTAGCGTCGCCGCCGTACCGGATCGAAGTCCGGCCATCGCCGCCCAGTGTAACCTCGCTCACTCCGATCTGGTCCGGTTGTCCTGCCAGGCTGAAGGTGGTCGTAACGCGCACCAGCAGAACGGTGCGATCAGGAGTGCCCGATCCGGCAATGATGTCCGCACGCACCGCAGCGATCCGACCATCGGCCACCGATCCGCCCGATGGTGCGACGACGATTTCGCCGACTGCCGCGCCATCGAACTTCCAGTCGATGGAGACACCGGCCTGAACGCGTCCACTGGCAGAATCGATATAGGGCCACTCGGTCAGCATCACCCGCTCGCCCGGGATCGGCGGCATCCCTGCCCCGCCCGCCAGCGAATTGGCAGGGCGGATCATCCCCGCCAACCGGGCCAGATCATAGCTCCGTCCGCCATCGCTTGATGTCGTGCGCGTGACTGCACCGGCAAGACGAGCGGATTGCTCGGCTCCACAATCCACTTGGCCAGACCGAGTCGATTCGTTGCGACCGGTGCCGAACCGATCGCCACCGGTGTTCCCGGTTTCACTTCGACACCCTTGCGCAGGAAGTCGCCACGAATCATCAGGTGCGTCTTGCGTTCGGGGCCCACGGCGAGCGTCGGTGCCTTCGACACGGATGGTACAGCCTTGTCGTGATTCGCCACGGCTGTCTTGAGTTTCTTCAGCTTGGCGTCGGTCTTCGCTTGTTCCGGTGTGAGCGTCTTCGCATGATCGTCGGCGAGCTTCTGCAACTCGGCTCGCTTCGCCGTATGGGCAGCTTGCAGAGATTTCAGTCTTTCACGTTCGCTCGGCAAGGCGGAGTCGATGTCCACCTCGCGATCGCTGTTGAAGAACGCGAAGAACTGGTAGAACTCGCGTTGCGACAGCGGGTCGAACTTGTGGTCGTGGCACTGGCAGCAGCCGAGCGTGAGTCCCAGAAACACCTTG
>JANNGT010000218.1:0-18128 GCA_031404015.1 Gammaproteobacteria bacterium
GGTGGCTTCAACGGCATCTTCGGTTTCCCCGTCAATGACGGCGGTGTCAGTTCACTGATCGTTTCACGAGCGCCGGCAAACAAGCCTCCGGCGATCACGCCTTCGACCTCGCCTGCGCCGAACTCGGCATCGAGCACAGGCTCGCCCCACCCCGGCATCCGCAGACCAATGGCATGGTCGAACGCTTTAACGGACGAATCAGCGGGCTCGTCGCGCAAACGCGGTTCTCCTCAGCCGCCGAGTTGGAGACGACCCTGAATGACGTACAAGTGGGTGTCGCCGCCGGTCCACACGAACTCGCCCACGTCCAGGCCGCACTGCTGCGCGAACAGGTGAGTGAGCAAAGCATAGGAGGCGATGTTGAACGGCACGCCCAGGAACACGTCGGCACTGCGCTGGTACAACTGGCACGACAGCTTGCCGCCCGCCCGCGACGTAGAACTGGAACAGTGCGTGGCAGGGAGTGAGCGCCATGCGGTGCAGTTCGCCCACGTTCCATGCGTTGACGATGATGCGGCGCGAATCCGGATCACTGCGCAGCAGGTCGAGCGCGTTGGCGATCTGATCAATCTCGTGGCCGTCTGCAGTGCGCCACTTGCGCCATTGCGCGCCATACACCGGGCCGAGTTCGCCGTTGGCGTCGGCCCATTCATCCCAGATCTTCACGCCCTGTTCGCGCAGGTAGCGCACGTTGGTGTCGCCGCTCAGGAACCAGAGCAGCTCGTGCACGATCGACTTGAGGTGCAGCTGCTTGGTCGTCACCAGTGGAAAGCCGGCCGCGAGGTCGAAACGCATCTGCCAGCCGAACACCGATCGCGTGCCAGTGCCGGTGCGGTCGCCCTTTTCCGCGCCGTGCTCGAGGATGTGCTGCAGCAGCGCGTGGTAGGGCCGCATCGCTCAGCGCCGCTGGAAATTGCCCGAGGGCTGTTGCCGGCTGTACGCGTAATACAGCATCGCAAGGCCTGCGACGATCATCGGCAGCGACAGCAGCTGGCCCATCGTCACCCAATCGAGGAGCAGGTAGCCGCGGTTGGCGTCGGGGACGCGCACGAACTCGACCAGGAAGCGGAAAACGCCGTAGCACAGCAGGAACAGGCCCGCAGGCGCCCAACGCGGCCGCGGCCTGGCCGTGAACCACCAGAGGATCAGGAACAACGCCAGGCCTTCGAGCGCAGCCTCGTACAACTGCGACGCATGCAGCGGCACACCGTCGACGATCACGGCCCAGGGCACGTCCGTCGGCTTGCCCCAGAGCTCACCGTTGATGAAGTTGCCGATGCGGCCCGCGCCAAAGCCGATGGCGGGCAGGGGTGCCGCGAAGTCGAACACGTCGACCAGCAACTTCTTGCGGGTACGCGCAAAAAACGCGAGCGCCAGCAATACTCCGATCAGGCCGCCGTGGAAAGACATGCCGCCTTCCCAGATCCTGAACACGCTCAAAGGCTCGCTCAGGATGCGTTCGGTGCCGTAGAACAGCATCCAGCCGAGGCGTCCGCCCAGGATGATGCCGATCGCACAGAAAAAAATCATGTCGTCGATGTCGAGTGGTTTCCACGTGGAATCCGGGCGCGAGGCGCGCCGGCGACCCAGCCACCAGGCCGACAGGAAGCCCACCAGGTACATGAGTCCGTACCAGCGGACGTGCAGTGGCCCGAGCGACAGCGCGATGGGGTCGGGATGCGGGAAGACGAACATCGGGTTGATCTTACTGCACGATGCGGCAGAACAGCGACTTGAGGTAGCGCGTCTCCGGGATCGCAGGGTGGATGGGGTGATCCGGTGAATGCCCGCCGACTTCGACGATCTGCGCAAAGCGATCGACGTGCCTCGCGGCCTGCTGGATGGTGACGATCAGGTCGTCCTGGGCGAGGTGGTGCGAACACGAGCAGGACACCAGGAAGCCGTCCGCCGCGAGCACCTGCATCGCCAGCTGGTTCAACTTGCGATAGGCCGCCTGGCCTTTGGGGATGTCCTTGCGTCGCTTGATGAACGCGGGCGGATCGATGATGACGACGTCGAATTTCTCGCCCGCCGCACGCAATGCCGCGAGTGCGTCGAACGCGTCCGCGCGCTCGGTGCGCACGTTGGTGAGGCCGTTGGCCGCTGCAGACCGCTCGAGCAGCGCCAGGGCGGGCGCCGAAGAGTCGACGCAGAGCACTTCCGTTGCCCCGGCGGCAGCGGCCGCAAGCCCCCACGCCCCCAGGTAGCTGAACACGTCGAGCACCCGCGCGCCGTGCACGTACTTGAGCAGCGTGCGTCGATTGCCGGCCTGGTCGTAGAACCAGCCCGTCTTCTGCCCCTGGCCCGTCGGCACGAAAAAGCGGACACCGTTTTCCTCGACGATCGTCTCCTCGATGTCCGGGCCCCTCGCCGTCTCCACATAGCTGGGCAAGCCCTCGAGCTCGCGTGCGCCGGAATCGTTTTTCCAGATGAATGCCCTCGGCGCGAGCACCTTGTCGACCGCTTCGACCACGGCCGTCTTCATTGCCTCCATGCCGGCGGTGCCGATCTGGCCCACCACCACGTCGCCGAATCGATCGAGCACGAGCCCCGGCAGGCCGTCGGATTCGCCGTACACGAGCCGGTAAAATGGCTGGCTATACAGCTTCTGCCGCAGCGCCAGCGCCACGCGCAGGCGGTGCACCACGAGCGACTTGCCCGGCGCGAAGCTCGGATCCCGACCCAGCAGCCGCGCGCAGATCAGCGCGTGCGGATTGACGTAGGCAAACCCGAGGAAACGATCGTTGCTGGCGACGACGCGGCAGAGCGCGCCGGTCTCGAACGCCGTAAGTGGCGTGCGCACCGTGTCCACTTCATTGGAAAAAATCCAGAGGTGGCCGCCGGTAATGCGGCGGTCCTCGCGCGGCTTGAGCCGCAATTCGGGCAGCACTTCGGCACTGGAGTCTGCGCTGGCCGGGATCGTCGTGGACATGCTCGTTTCCGCCGACGAGCGGCAGCCTTCCGTTATAGTTCATGCATTCTAGCCGACCGAACCCGCTCAGGTTCCCCCATGACGTCGTCCAAGCCCAGCGGTCGCCAGAACGCCCTGGCCGCCGAGACCAGCCCGTACCTGCGCCAGCACGCGACGAACCCCGTCGACTGGCACGCGTGGGGCCCGGATGCACTTGAGCTCGCACGCAAGCTCGACAAGCCGATCCTGCTTTCGGTCGGTTATTCCGCATGCCACTGGTGTCACGTCATGGCGCACGAATCGTTCGAAGACCCCGCGACCGCAGCGGTCATGAATGAGCACTTCGTCAACATCAAGGTCGATCGCGAGGAGCGTCCCGATCTGGACCGCATCTACCAGACCGCGCACCAGGTCATGAACCAGGCGGGCGGCGGCTGGCCGCTCACCGTGTTCCTGGCACCCGATTCGCATCGACCGTTCTTCTCGGGCACGTACTTTCCGCCAGCACAGCGCCATGGCATGCCCGGCTTCCGCACCGTGCTGGAGAAAGTGGCGGAGTTTTACCACACGCGACGCAGCGACCTGGCCGAGTTCGGCGACAAACTGGTCGACGCGCTCGGCCAACTGCAGCCTCCGCCCGGCGCGGTCGACGGCGAGCTGTCGCTGGAACCGTTACTGGCGGCACGGGCCACGTTGCAGCGTGAGTTCGACGGCAGCTTCGGCGGCTTCGGCGAGGCGCCGAAGTTTCCGCGCCCTGCCAACCTCGAGCTGCTGCTGCGCACCTGGCGCGCATCCGCGGAGAGCGAAGAACCCGACCTGCAGGCACTGTACATGTCGACTCTCACGCTGACGCGCATGGGCGAAGGCGGGCTGTTCGACCAGCTCGGCGGCGGGTTCTACCGCTACTCCGTCGATCCGTACTGGATGATTCCGCACTTCGAGAAGATGCTGTACGACAACGCGCAGCTGCTCGGCGTGTACGCGCAGGCTGCGGTCGCTACGGGCGATCCCCTGTTTCGCCGCATCGCGGCCGAGACGGCCGACTGGATGTTGCGCGAGATGCGTGCCGAAGGCGGCGGGTTTTACTCGGCGCTCGATGCGGACTCGGAAGGACACGAGGGCAAGTTCTACGTCTGGACGGCGGACGCCGTGCGCGAGCTGCTCGAGCCCGAGCAGTACGACGTCTTCGCCAGGCGCTACGGCCTGGACCGCGACGCGAACTTCGAAGGCGCCTGGCATCTGCACACGTTCAAGTCGCTCGCCGACATCGCGACAGAACTCGGCCTGGACGAAGCCGCGGTCGAAGCGCACATCGATGCTGCGCGGGCGCTGCTGTTGAACGCTCGCCGTGAGCGCGTGCGCCCCGGGCGCGACGACAAGATCCTGACTGCATGGAACGGGCTCACGATCGGCGGACTGGCGCGTGCCAGTCGTGCGCTCGCACGCGACGATCTCTGCGATGCGGCGGTGCAGTCGATGCACTTCCTGCACAAACACTGCTGGCGCGACGGTCGACTGCTCGCGGTGCACACCGACGGCCAGTCGCGCTTCCCTGCCTACCTCGACGATTACGCAATGCTGGCGTGGGGCTTGCTCGAGATCCTCGAGGCACGCTGGGACAGCACGGCGCTGCAGTGGGCCGTCGAACTGGTCGAAGTGATGCTGGAGCATTTCGCCGACGACGCGGCGGGCGGTTGCTTTTTCACGGCGGACGATCACGAGTCGCTGATCCTGCGGCCGAAGACGTTTGCCGACGATGCGACCCCCGCCGGCAACGGCGTCGCTGCGCGCGTGTTGATTCGGCTGGGTTACCTGCTCGGCGAAACGCGTTATCTGGAGGCGGCCGCCGCGACGCTGCGCGCGGCCAACGCTGCCGTCGAGCGCTACCCGCACGGCCATGGCACGCTGCTGCTGGCCCTCGACGAACTCGCCGCGCCGCCGGCCATCCTCGTGCTGCGCGGACCGGCTGACGAACTCGACGTGTGGTGCAGTGAGATCGACAAGCTGTACGACCCGCGACGCATGATTGTCGGCGTGCCGGCAGATGCGACAACACTGCCGCCGGCGCTCGCGAGCAAGCGACCGCTCGGCAGCACCGTCGCTTATGTTTGCCGCGGCATGACGTGCTCGCCGCCAGTCCCGACGCTCGCACAGCTGGTGCGTGAAATCAGGCCGCACCCCACCGCCTGAATCCAGCCCCCACGGGAGCAGCGTCGCCGACAGTTCGACTCAGTACGCCACGAGGTCCTGGCCGCTTTTAGCGGGCACGGCCGACGCACCGGGTCCCGCGAACAGCACCGGCACCGACTCGCTGCGCAGGCCCGCGTTGCGCAGTACGACAAAATGCAGGTGCGGACCACTGGAGAACCCGGTATTGCCCGAGTTGGCAAGATACTCGCCGCGTGCAATGTGCTGTCCGGGGCGCACGCGCACGGTGTCGAGTTGCAGGTGGGCGTAGATCGCATTGGTGCCGTCGTCGTGCAGCACCTGCACGAAGTTGGCGTCCTCCATGTTCTGCGTCGCGAGGCCGCTGCGGAAGTGCCGGGCAGCCACGTCGATCACGATGCCCGCGCGGGCAGCGTGCACGGCGGTGCCGACAGGCATTGCGATGTCGATCGCATCGCGGCTCGCTGCATCGCGATGCGTGATGACGACGGGCGGCGCCTGGGTGACTGTGAAGCGTTGCGCCAGCGCGAAAGGCGCGCGATATGGCTCGGGTGGCTGGTGCTGCGCGCCCGGGATCCCGACGACGTAACCGTATTCGTAGCGGACGCTGGAGGGGCCGTCCGTCGCGGCGACGTCGAGCAGCACCTGTTCCGAGCGAGGCTGCACCGTGCCACGCGCCTGCTTCTCACCGGCCGCCGTCTGTGCGCGCACGGCAAACTCAACCGGGCAGGCGCAATCGTTGACGGCCACGAGCGCGACGCCCTGCTCCGTCGAGCGCGGCGTGACCATCATTTTCGGCGATGCGACTGCCGTGCCACCAAGCCTGACGTCCTGCGACGCCTGGCCGGCCGGCGGTGGTCGGTCCGCGTAAACCCACTGGCCTTGTGCATCCTTGTAACGATAGGCCGCGGCATGTGCGCTAACCCACGCGCAGGCCGCGCAGACCGCGAGCCACGCCATTGCCTGGATGCATCGAGGGCTGCGGGGGCCTTCCAGGTACATGCTCTACGGGATGCGTTCCAGCCGCGCGCGGATCGCGAGCAGCAGATCACCATCGGCTTCAGGGTCGAACCGCGGCGCCGCGTTCCAGTCGTAGGCCCACGGCGGGGCCTTGATGAGTTCGGCGGGCTCGTCCTCATAGCGCGGGATCACGTGCGCATGCAGGGCGGGCTCGACGTTGCCGAACATCGCGTAGTTGATGCGTACCGCATCGGTGATGTCCTGCACAGCCTGTCCGATGCGTGCCATGTCAGCCAGGAACTGCTGCTGGCCCGCGGGATCCAGTGCGTTGAGGTGCGGGACCACCGGGTCCGGCAGCAGCATGCAGTAACCCGGCAGTACCTGCGGATCCCCCAGCACCGCCCAGCCGGAGCGCATCCTGGCGATCACCGTAGGATCGGTGCCGGCACGGCAGGCCGCCACGCGCTGGTGGATGGCTGTTGCTTGCGTCTCGGGTGGAGTTGCGGACATGGTCACCTCCGGAACAACGTCAGGCAAAAGGCGGCGGCAACCGCACGCCGAGCGCGCGCAACTGCGTGCGCGAAAGAGCCGCGTCCGTGTGCTGGATCGCGTGCCATCCGCAACTGCGCGCGGCTGCCACATTCTGCGGCAGGTCGTCGAGAAACACGGTGGCTGCCGGGTCCAGGTCGAACATGAGTTCGGCCTTGCGATAAATGTCGGTGTGCGGCTTGATCGCCCCGACGCGAAACGAGGCGCAGGCCCCATGCACCAGCGTGTCGAGTCCGTACAGCGCGTCGAGGTGCGCCCAGTGCAGGTCGCCGATGTTGGACAACAGGTAAACCCGGTAATCCGCCATGAGGCCCGACGCCAGCGTGAACATCTCTTCCCAGCGCTCGAACATCGAGACCCACTGCGTGCGCAGCTCGGCCGGATCGAGTGGCTGCGGCGCCATGGCAGCGACTCGCTGCAGCAGCACCTCGCCGCCTACTTCGCCGCGCTCGTGCGCCTCGAGGTCCACCTGGCTCAGCCAGCGCGGCAGGTCGGTCATGTCGATGCCGGATTGCCCCAGGTACCGAATGAACGGCTGGTAATGCAGCTTGACCAGCACGTTGCCGACGTCGAACACCACGTTGCGGATCATCGAATCTCCTCGGCCGCCAGGGGTGCGCTCGTCGTCGGGGCGGCGGTCAACGGCTTATGCGGGGCATGCGGCTGCCACCCCATCACCAGCATGACGGCAGCGAAGCCGATCACGTACGCAACCGCAACATGCCATCCCCCACGCAACCAGCCCCCCACCGAGCGCGCCTCTGGAAACAGGTTAGTGATCGCGACCCCCGCGGACGAGCCGAACCAGAGCATCGAGCCGCCGAAACCCACGGCGTACGCCAGCACGCCCCAGTCGTAACCGCCCTGCTCCAGGGCCAGCTTCGTGAGCGGGATGTTGTCGAACACGGCGGACACGAAACCGAGGCCCAGCGTCGTCTCCCACGATGGCGCGGGCAAGCGGTCGACCGGCATCATCGACGCCGCCAGCACCAGCGACAGCAGGAACAGGGTCCCGCGGAGCGTCGCCGGCAGCACGGACCAGTCGGGTCGGCGCCATGCGGCGGTCGCCAGGATCGCGAGCCATACGGCCGCGCCGAGGAACGGAAAGCGAGCGGAATAGTCCGGAAACCTGACGTTCGTCAGGACATTGACTGCAATCGCTGCGAGCAGGATCACGGCGACGATGGCGACACGACTCCAGTCGACGTGCCTGCGCTGGCTGCTCTGCTTGATGATCGGCGAAAATCGATGCTGCTGCAGCGCGGCCGGTATGCCGCACACGACCAGCGCGACGCCGGCCGCAACGTACGCATGGAGGACGTCACGCGGGTCGACGCCATCGATCCACATCATCGTGGTCGTCGTATCGCCGACCACGCTGCCGGACCCGCCCGCGTTCGCAGCCGCGACCAGCGCGGCGATGTAGCCGATGTGCACCTTGTGGCGGAACACGGTCGCCGCGACCGTGCCGCCGATCAGCGCGGCCGCGATGTTGTCCAGGAAGCTCGACAGCACGAATACCATGACCAGCAGCAGGAACGCCCCGCGCCAGTCGTCCGGCAGGTAGTCGGGCAGCTTCGCAGGCACGTGGCTTTCCTCGAAGTGCCGCGAGAGCAGGGCGAAGCCCATCAGCAATCCGAAGAGGTTCCCGAGCACGACCCACTCGGCCACGAGGTGATGCGTGAGTCCGGGGACCCCGGCTCCCGCATGAAACCCCGTAAAAATGAGCTTGTACAGCACGATCGAGGCCAGGCCCGACAACGCGACCTGGAGCGTGCGGTGGTGCAGCAGCGCCACGCCGAGCAGCGTCAACGCGAACAGCACGAATTCCAGGGGGACGCCGAAAGGCTCGAAGCCTGGCGCTGCGGCCAATGCGTTGGTCACGCGGATGGACCCGGTACTTCGATGCGCTCGAGTTCACGATGTCCATCGATGCCCGTGCCCAGACGCAGCACGAAATCGAAGCGATCGACTTCGGTGCAATAGTCGAAATCAGCGCGCGGCGCCCAGTCGGCTGCGGGGTCGAAGAACTTCACCGCGGCGGGACAATCGCGCAGTCGATCACGTGCCTGCTGCGTGGTGGGCGCGCGGCCGCCTTCGAACAATGACACGAGTGCCTCCGCGCAGAGGTCGTCTTCGGCACAACGCTCGCGCGCCTCGTGCCCCATCCGCACGAGCGTGACGCAGTCGGGGTTGTGCGAGCGCACGTAGCGCACGAGCGCCGACACATTGACCAGGCTGGCCGTGAGGACTTCGTCGGCGCCCGTGGCGTTGACGAGGCCCTGCGTGCCGGCGTGTGTCGTGTGCACGACGGGACGTCCCTCGACGCCGACAGCAAGGATCTCGGTGGGCGAGTTGCCCGCATCGAAGCCGGGCAGCGGGCGCGCGTGTCGTTCGCCAACGAGCACGGCATCCGGCATCGCAATGCGCAGTGCCAGCGCGTCGTCGATTTGGCCCACCGGCAGCACTCGACTGGCGCCCGCTGCCACGGCATGCGGCGCCACGGTGAACGCGCGGAACACGTCGATGACGAGCGCAATGCCACGAGCGCGCCTCGCACCAGCCACGTGATCGACCACTTCAATCCGCACGTCGCCCCCTGGCCTGCACGTTGAGCGCGACGATCTTCGCGCGCGGGATGAAGTTGAAATCCGACGCCGAGCAGGCCGTGTACGCGCCCATCATGCGACCGATGACGAGGTCCCCGAGCCGCAGCTCGGGCAGCAGGATGTCTTCGCGGATGACGTCGATGCTGTCGCAGGTGGGGCCCGCCAGCACGCTCGGATGGGCAGGACCTTTCGCGCCCGCGACGTCGATCGGGTAACGGGCGTGATCGTACAACTGGCCGTTGTACGAGCCGTACATGCCGTCGTCGAGGTAGTACCACCAGCGCCCTTCGCGCTGCGCGCGGCCGACCACGGTGGCCACTGCCGTGCCGGACGGACCTGCGATGAACCGTCCCGGCTCCGCGATCACGCGCACGCCGCGCGGCAGCTTTTTGAGCGCCTGCCGGATCGGGCGACAGAACTCGCGGATGGGCTGCAGCTCACCACCATAGGGAATCGGAAAGCCCCCGCCGATGTCGAGCAGGTCGAACTCGTTGTGGCCGCCCGCTCGAGCGACTTGAATGAGCTCGGTGCAGACCCCGATGGCCTCGACGTATTTTTTCGGCTCCGCCACCTGCGAGCCGACGTGAAACGAAAAGCCGCGCACCCGCACGCCGAGCCCGCGCGCAAGCTCCAGCAGTGGCGGCACGGCGGTCGGCTCGCACCCGAATTTGCGCGACAGATCGACGACGGCCGTGGGATCGCGGAAGCTCAGGCGCAGCAGCACTTCCGCATGCTTGCGATGACGCTCGAACTTGCGCATCTCATCGGGGTTGTCGACGACGAACGTGCGGATGCCGAACCGCAGGGCGGCACGGATCTCGGCGTCGGTCTTGATCGGGTGCGTGTGGATGCAGCGCTCGGGCCCAACACCCGCTGCCTTGACCAGCCTGATCTCGCCCGACGTAGCGACGTCGAAGCAGCCGCCCAGGTCGCGCAGTTCGGCCACGACGGCAGGATGCGGCAACGGCTTCAGCGCGTAGAACAGGTCGACGCCCGGCAAGGCGGCGCGCAGGCTCTGGTACTGGCGGCGGACCACGTCGCAGTCGAGCAGCAGCAGCGGCGAACCATGTTGCGCAACGAGCGCGTGGAAATCCGGCGCCCGACTCACGCTCGATTAATCCTGTCCGAGATCGGCGCGCAGGGCCGCAATGTCGGGATCGCCCGAAACGACGTTCTCGGCGGAGGCGGCGCGACGCAGGCGGTCGCGCACGGCATCCCAGGCCTCACCCGCAGGCACTTCCTCGACCAGGATTTCCTTCGCGCCCGACTTGTCCAGGGTGCGCAGGTTCACGTACAGCTCGCGCCCGTAGACGTCGGCGCGTCGGCCCGCGTTGATCCACGTCATGTACTTGTTCGCGACACGCGGCGGGCGCATCGCGAGGACGGCCACCTTGTCGTGGTCCTCCGTGAGCTGCCCCACCACTTCCTCGAGCGTGCGGCTGGCCACCAGGCTCAGGGGCGTGCGCGGTGCGTAATGCTTCGCGTCGCTGCCCGGGACGCGCGGCGCGCCACTGTCCGGGCCCGCCTGCATGTCCGGCACGACGGTGCGCAGCTGCGTCAGCGTGAGCGTGCCTGGCCGCAGGATGCGGGGCACGGTGTCGACGCAGGACACGATCGTGGATTCCAGCCCGATCTTGCAGTCGCCGCCGTCGAGCACGATGCGCAGATCGTCGCCGAACTCGTCGCGGACGTGTTCGGGCCGCGTGGGACTGATGCGGCCATACCGATTGGCGGACGGCGCAGCGATGCCGCTGCCGAACGCCCGCAGCAACTGTTGTGCGACCGGGTGGCCCGGCATGCGCACGGCGACGGTGTCCTGCCCGCCAGTGATGGCCAGATCCACCGCAGGTGCGCGCCGCAACACCAGGGTGAGCGGTCCGGGCCAGAATTTTTCTGCGAGCGCGGCGGCGGCGGGTGGCACGCTCAAGGCCCAGCGGTCGAGCGCCCGCACGTGATCGATGTGCACGATCAGCGGGTGGGTGGCAGGCCGGCCCTTGAGCTCGAAAATTTTCCGTATGGCGTCGGGGTTGGACGCGTCCGCGCCCAGGCCGTAGACGGTTTCGGTCGGAAATGCGACGACCTCGCCGTCGCGCAAGGCCTCAACGGCCTGGTCGATCTCGTCCTGCGGTAGTCGGGCCGTCACCATAGGGCGCGAATGATAGCCGCAAACAGGCGTCGTCGCGCAGGCCCGGGGTCAAGGAATGGCCGTGCGCTCCCATCCGCCGTCCGGGGTGCGACGCAGGTCATACGTCGGCCAGTAATTCTGGTCGAGCTTGAGCGTCGTGACGCCCGTCGTACCGTTCCAGGTGACCGTCTTGAGGCGCACGGAGGCGCGGTCCGCGCGCCCCTGTACAGCCGCGATGAACGCATCGAGATCGGCCACCGGCTTGCCGTCGACCTCCACGATGCGGCGTCCGGCAAACAGGCCGTAGCGCGTTGCGGGCGACCCGTAAGCGAAGTACGCGACGAACACGCCCTCGCGTGGGATCGACCGCTGGATCGTCATCGCGCGATGCGGAGCATGCAACACGGCACCCGCCCACAGCAGCATCCGGTCGATGTCCTCGCCACGCAGGGCCGCGGTTTCGACGTCCACGACCTGCTCCGTGCCATCACGCAACACCGTGAGCTTGACGCGCGGCGCCTGGGTCGCCTCTTCCACTTCCCGGAAACGGTTTAGCGTGGCTCCATTGACCGCCAGCAACAGATCGCCTTCCTGCAGCACCTTGGCCGCGCCGGATCCCGCCCCGACCCGGGCGACGGCCAGGACCTGCCGGTGCGCCGGGTTGCGCTTCTCGAAGCGGGTCACCCAGTTGTCAGGCAAACCCAGCTTGCGTGCTGCCGCGAGGGGCAGAGCCTCGAACTCGACCTCGAGCGAATACAGGGGCTTGTCGTCGCGCGCGGCCGTCAAGGTCTCCAGCACGAGCGAGGCCGGCATGCCACGGTTGACCTGCACGCTGTCGCGCGCGCCCTCGGTCGCAAAACTGGACCACAGCGCGAGCACGCGACCGTCCTTGCCTGCGATCACGCCGTCGAAGTCCGACGGGGAATTCACGAGCGACACGACCTCGAGGTTGGCGTCGCGGAACTGCAAGGTGCGGGACAGCGGGAAGTTGACGTCGTCGACCGCGGACACGTAGGTCGCAAGCGATCGCAGGCGTGAATCGCCCGCGAGCCCCACCACCGTCACGGGTTCGCCCGGTTCGAGTTCGCGCGTGTCGAACTGCGCCGCGCGGATCGGCGTGCCATCCAGCGCTGCTGGATCGAACGACACGATGGCCAGGTTGTGCAGCGGATGCAGGTATTCAACCTTGCCAGGCACTTCGACGGATCCGCCGATCGTGATGCGCACGTCGCCCGGCGCGACGGGAACGGTGTTGCGATCGACCACGACCAGGCCACGCTCGGCGTCGACGATGACGCCGGTGCCGTGATAGTTGCGCTCGGTGATGCCGGCGACCGAGAACGGCATGTCGAAGCTGACCAGCACCAGGGACGCGGCCAGTTGGTCAGCCCGCTTGTCCGCACCTACGGCAAACGAGGCGCGCACCGGTGCGGGCTTGGCGGCGACCTGCACTGCGGGCAGTTCGACGCAGGGCCAGAGGCCGGTCGCGTCGTCGCGTCCACACACCTTTGCCGGGAACCAGGCGCGATCCATGTACATCACGCGCGTTGCGGATCCCTTGGGATCGTCGAGGGTCGTGTAGCGCAGCGCCGCCCGCTCGCCGTGGGCCAACGTGGCGATGATGTCGCGGAACTCGGCGAGATTCTCGACTGGTTTGCCATTGACGCTCGCGATGACCGCGCCGCGCGGGACGCCTGCCGCATTCAGCACGTAACCCGGATTGGCCACGTACACCCCGCGCACCGGCGCGTTGAAGTGCCGTGCCATCTGGTACGACAGCGTGTGCACGACCGCATCGCCGAATTCGAGGTATTCCGACGGCGTGATTGCATGCAGGTCGCTTACGGGCAGCGACTGCGAGACCTGCTCGCCGCCGCGTTCGACCGTGATCTGCACCTGGCCGCCTACCGAGCTGTCGAGGATCTCCTCGAGCGGCTGGAACGTCGTCATGAGCTGGCCGTTGACGTGCGTGAGGATGTCGCCAGGCTGCAACTTGCCTTCGGTGGGCGAGCCCGGCAGCACTTCGTCGACGACGAGCATGCCGGTGAGGTCGGGCCGCGCCTTGCGCGCCGCCTCCTGCGTCGCCGGCTGCAACCCGAGCCGCACCAGTTCGTCATACGGCGTGTAGCTGAACACGGTTTGCAACGTGCCGCGACTGACCGGCTGGCCCTGCTGGATCAGCTGCAGGGCCCGCTGCACGCGCCCGAGCGGCAGGTAGAAGCTGGACTGCGCGCCGCTGCTGCCGCCAGCGTTCAATGCGACGACACGGCCCTGGATGTCGATCACGGGCGATCCGGACGAGCCGCCTGACGTGCCGGACGCGGCCTGGATGTAGAAGGTGTTGAAGTCATTGAACTTGCCGACGCCGTACACGGGCGCCTCGCGGTCGAGCCGCGCCAGCGTGCCGGCCAGGATCGACAATTGCTCGCCGGCGTCGTTGCCAACCACGCGGATTTCGGTGCCGATCCGCGCGCCTTCGGGGTATAGCGGCAACGCCACGGGTTGCACGAAGCGCAACTTGGCGGGGTCAAAACGGTAGATGCCGAAGTCGTGCACGGGGTCGCGGTACACCGCGTGCAATTCGACTTCCTCGCGGTTCTGGAACACCGCGGTGGCAACCACCGGTCCCGGCGTCACGACGTGCCGATTGGTGAGGATCAGGCCGCGCGCCGCGTCGACGACAAAGCCGGTCGCCTGGCTCGACTGGTTCCATTCGGTGTCGAACGCGCGAGTCTGGTCGATTTCGATGGTGACGACCGACGGCGCGATGCGCTCGAGCGTGCGGTCCCACGCCGGGCTCTCAGCCGCCGCAGCGCCAGCCACCAGGCCGAGCCCCAGCCACGGCAGCAGCAGCAGGCAAAACAGGCGCCTGCCCCCGACCCCAATCGAGGCGAACATCGACGCCACCCAGGGGATCACAGGTCGCGGCCGTACGCCGCGCGGAAGCGCTGCTTGAATTCGTGCATGTCGAAGCGGTGATTCTGTGTGCCGGAGTGGGCGATCTTGATGGAACCCATCAGTGAGGCGATTCGACCCGTCGTCTCCCAGTCGAGTTCATTCATGAGGCCAAAAATAAGGCCGGCTCGATAGGCATCGCCGCAGCCCGTTGGATCCTTGACCGCATCGGGCGGTGCCGTCGGAATCTCGTGCTGTTGGCCATCCGCGTAAATCACGCTGCCCCCGGCCCCTTTCGTCACGATGTACGCACGCACCATGCCGGCGATTTCCTCTGCGCTCCAGCCCGTGCGCTCCTGCAGCATCTGCCCCTCGTAGTCGTTGACGGCAACCCACGTGGCCTTGCCGATGAACTCGCGCAGGTCGGCGCCGTCGAACATCGGCAACCCTTGCCCCGGATCGAACAGCCACGGGATGCCCGCGGCGGCGAATTGCGATGCGTGCTGGACCATGCCGTCGCGGCCATCGGGTGCGACGACGCCGAGCGTGACCCCGGCCGCGGTCGGCACTGCGTTGAGGTGTGATTGCCCCATCGCGCCCGGATGGAAAGCAGTGATCTGGTTGTCGTCGAGGTCCGTGGTGATGAACGCCTGCGCGGTGAACGCGTCGTCGAGTTCACGCACGTAGTCGAGGCTGACGTTGCTGGCCTTGAGCCAGCGCCGATACGGCTCGAAGTCGTGCCCGACCGTGCCCATCGGCGCGCCCATTTCGCCGAGCAGCGTCAGGTTGTACGCGATGTTGCCGGCGCAGCCGCCGAAATTGCGCCGCATGCTCGGCACCAGGAACGACACGTTCAACATGTGGATGCGGTCCGCCAGGATGTGCTCGCGGAAGCGACCCGGGAAAACCATGACGGTGTCGAAGGCGAGCGAACCGCAGACCAGTGCTGTCATAGGGGGAAGGACGGGAAGGGCAGGAAGGGCAGGAAGGAAGATTAAGAAAAGATCAGGAGAGGCGGTCCCAGAGAATCAGGGCCCACGTCGAGAATAACAGGACGAGTGCAAAGAAGACGGCCGCGGAGCCGACGTCCTTGGCGAAACCGGACAGGGGATGCCGTTCGAGCCCGATGCGGTCCACCACGACTTCGATGCCGGTGTTCAGCAACTCGACGATCAGCAGCAGGATGACGCTGCCCACCAGCAGCGCTCGTTCGACCCCGTTTTGCCCCAGCCACAGGCCGGTCGGCAGCAGCACGCACGCGAGCCACACTTCCTGTCGGAAAGCGGCTTCGCTGCGGTAGCACTGTTGGATTCCACGCCGCGAATTCAGCGTCGCGAGCCAGAGTCGTTTGAGGCCCGTGGGCCGGTTGCCTTCTCGCAGGTCTTCCGTCATGCGGCCTTCCAGGTCAGGTCGAGGTGTTTCGCCGCGCGCACGTCATCGAGGCGACGCACCGGCAGCGTCCACGGCGCGCCCTTGAGTTTATCAGGCTCGGTTTCCGCTTCGTGGCGGATGGCAATCATCGCGGCCACGAACGCGTCGAGTTCCTCCTTCGATTCGGTCTCGGTGGGCTCGATCAGCAGGCACTCGGGCACCAGCAGCGGGAAGTAGGTCGTCGGCGCATGGAAACCGTAGTCCAGCAGGCGCTTGGCGAAATCCATGGCGTTGGTGCCCCACTCCCGGGCTTCGTGCCGCAGCGTGACGATGAACTCGTGACTGGCACGTCGCTCCGGATAGGCCAACTCGAATCCGGCTGCCCGCAGGCGTGCAGCAAGGTAGTTGGAGTTGAGCGTGGCGAACTCCGACACGCGCTGCATGCCGTCGCGGCCGAGCATGCGCATGTAGATGTACGCGCGCAGCAGCACCCCGGTGTTACCCATGAAACCCGACAGCCGGCCGATGGTCTGCGGCAGGTCCTTTTCGTCGAGCCAGCGGAAGCGATCGCCTTCCCGGCCCACGATCGGCACCGGCATGAACGGCAGCAGTCGCTCGCTGACGCCCACGGCACCCGAGCCCGGACCACCGCCACCGTGCGGCGTCGAGAACGTCTTGTGCAGGTTCATGTGGATCACGTCGAACCCCATGTCGCCCGGGCGCACCTTGCCGAGGATCGCGTTGAGATTGGCGCCGTCGTAATACAGCAGGCCGCCGGCCTCGTGCACGATGCGCCGCACGTCGTCGATGTGACGCTCGAACACGCCGATGGTCGACGGGTTGGTCAGCATGATCCCTGCCGTCTGCGGGCCCACCGCGGCCTGCAGCGAATCGAGATCGATGTCGCCATTGGCCTTCGTCGGGATTTCCTTGACCGTGCAGCCGCACATCGTTGCGGTCGCCGGGTTGGTGCCGTGCGCGGCATCCGGCACGATGATCTCGACGCGTGCCAGGTCCTTGCGGGCCTTGTGGTACGCACGAATCATGGCCACGCCGGCGAACTCGCCCTGCGCGCCCGCCATCGGCGTGAGCGACACGCCGCGCATGCCCGTCACTTCCTGCAGCATCTCCTGCAGCTCGAACAGGATCTGCAGGATGCCCTGCCCCGTCGATTCGGGCGCGAGCGGATGGCGGTTGAGCAGCTCGGGCAGCATCGCGTACTGGTTACACGCCTTCGGGTTGTACTTCATCGTGCACGACCCGAGCGGGTAGAAGTGCGTGTCGATGGAGAAGTTGAGCTGCGACAGGCGCGTGAAATGCCGCACCGCCTGCAGTTCCGACACCTCCGGCAACAGCGGCGGAGCCGCACGACGCAACTCCGCGGGGATCGGCGCCTCGACCGACACCTGCGGGTATTGCGCAACCGCGCGGCGGCCCGGGGCCGAATGCTCGAAGATCAGTTTTTCATGCATGGCGGGTTGACCTCAGGCCGCGGCGGCTGCAGTGCGCAGGGCTTCACCCAGCGCTTCCCTGTACGTTTCGATGTCGGCGAGCGTGCGGGTTTCGGTCGCGCACACCAGCAGCGCGTTGCCGAGCGATGGGTAACGCTCCGAAATGTCGACGCCGCCGATGACACCGCGACGTGCCAGCGACTCGAGCACCGGCTTTACTGGACGATCGAGCAGCAGCACCGCCTCGTGGAAGCGCGGGCGGTCGAAGGCGAGTCGCACGCCCGGCACGCGCGTGAGCGCATCGACGAGTTGCTGCGTGCGCTGCATCGACGTGGCAGCCACCTGCGCCAGGCCGTGCGGGCCGAGCAGCGACATGTAAATGGTTGCCGCGGTGACCAGCAGGCCCTGGTTGGTGCAGATGTTCGACGTCGCCTTGCTGCGGCGGATGTGCTGCTCGCGCGCCTGCAGCGTGAGCGTGAAGCCGGTCTTGCCGTCCAGATCGAGCGTGCGGCCGATGATGCGGCCCGGCATCTGACGCACATGCTCGGTGCGCGTCGCCATGAAGCCGAAGTAGGGACCGCCCGACGACAGCGGCACGCCGAGCGGCTGCCCATCGCCCACGGCGATGTCGGCGCCGAGCTTGCCCCACTGCCCCGGCGGCTTCAGCACCGCGAGCGATGTCGGATTGACCACAGCGATCATCAGCGCGGTGTTGGCATGCGCCCAGTCGGTAACGGCGTCGACGTCTTCGAGCGTGCCGAAGAAGTTCGGGTGCTGCAGCACGACGGCCGTGATGTCCTGCCCGTTGTATTTCTCGAGCGCAGAGACGAGTGTCTGGCCGCCCTTTGCGTCATACGGCAGCAGTTCGAACGCGAGGTTCTGGTTGCCTGCGATGACCTGTGCGACGTCGCGATAGGTGGGGTTCAACGCGACCGGCAGCAGGATGCTCTACGACGGCGCCTCCGGTCTCGCCGAAGCGTGCCTGATGGCCGTGCGCGCAAACCGCAAGTCGAAGTCGCAGCGCATCCTGCTGCCGGTCGCGTTGAACCCCACCTATCGCGACGTCGCACAGGTCATCGCAGGCAACCAGA
>JANNGT010000219.1:0-9886 GCA_031404015.1 Gammaproteobacteria bacterium
GGCGCTCGAGCGTCGCTTCCAGAAAGTGCTGGTCGAAGAGCCTTCGGTCGAAGACACGATTGCGATCCTGCGCGGCCTCAAGGAGCGCTACGCGGTGCACCATCGCGTCGAGATCACCGACCCGGCCATCGTCGCGGCGGCCACGCTCTCGCATCGCTACATCGCCGACCGGCAGTTGCCCGACAAGGCCATCGACCTGATCGACGAGGCGGCGTCGCGTATCCGCATGGAGATGGACTCGAAGCCGGAGGAAATGGACCGGCTCGACCGCCGCATCATCCAGCTCAAGATGGAGCGTGAGGCGATCAAGAAAGAAAAAGACGAGGCCTCGCGCAAGCGGCTCGACGCGCTCGACGAACAACTGCGCGACCTTGGCCGCGAGTACGCGGACCTCGAGGAAATCTGGAAGGCGGAGAAAGCGAGCGCGCAGGGCGCCGCACAGATCACACAGGAACTCGAGGACGCACGCCAGGCATTCGAGACCGCGCGCCGCGCGGGTGATCTCACACGCATGTCCGAGCTGCAGTACGGCAAGCTGCCCGAGCTCGAGAAGCGACTGAAGGCTGCGCAGGAGAGCGAGGCGCAGATTCCAACGCTGGTGCGCAACAAGGTGACCGACGAGGAAATCGCCGAAGTCGTCTCGAAGTGGACGGGAATCCCCGTCTCGAAGATGCTCGAGGGCGAGCGCGAGAAATTGCTGCGCATGGAAGAGGGGCTGGCAAAACGAGTCGTCGGCCAGGCCGAGGCGGTCAAGGCCGTGTCCGATGCGATCCGTCGCTCACGCGCCGGCCTGTCCGATCCGCAGCGGCCGAATGGCTCGTTCCTGTTCCTGGGCCCCACGGGCGTTGGCAAGACCGAGCTTTGCAAGGCACTCGCCGAGTTCCTTTTCGACACTCAGGACGCGATGGTGCGCATCGACATGTCCGAGTTCATGGAGAAGCACTCGGTCGCTCGGTTGATCGGCGCGCCTCCCGGCTATGTCGGTTACGAGGAGGGCGGTTACCTGACGGAGGCCGTGCGTCGCCGGCCGTACTCGGTGATCCTGCTCGATGAAATCGAGAAAGCGCACCCCGACGTGTTCAACGTGCTGCTGCAGGTGCTCGACGACGGGCGCCTGACGGACGGCCAGGGCCGCACCGTCGATTTCCGCAACGCCGTCGTCATCATGACGTCGAACCTTGGCTCGAACGTCATCCAGGAGATGGCGGGCGAGGCGAACTACGACCGAATGAAGGCGGCCGTGATGGAGATCGTCGGGCAGCACTTCCGGCCCGAGTTCATCAACCGCGTCGACGAAGTCGTGGTGTTCCACCCGTTGGGCAGGGAGCACATTCGCCGCATCGTCGACATCCAGCTCGGCTATTTGCGACGTCGTCTCGCCGACCGGGACATGGGCCTCGTGCTCGACGATGCAGCAAGCGACCACCTTGGCGAGGCGGGATTCGATCCGGTGTACGGCGCGCGACCGCTGAAGCGCGCGATCCAGCACCAACTCGAAAACCCGTTGGCGCAGAGGATCCTGCGTGGCGATTTCGCGCCGGGCGACTCGATTCATGTCACCGTGCGCGATGGCGTGCTGGATTTCGATGCTGCCGCGTCGGTTTGAGCCGATGGGGGGCGTCGATGACGGATTCGTCCGCGGGGCGTCGCGCGACATGGACGTCGCGCGCGAGCCCACAGGGACGTGTTTACGGCGTCCCCGCGGATGAAGCCGTCGTCGGCGCCCCCCTTCCGTATAATCGCCACCTCCATCGATAAACCGCGCACCTCGACGAACCATGCCGATCTACGAATACCAGTGCCAGAAGTGCCAGCATCACCTCGAGGCGCTGCAGAAGTTCAGCGACAAGCCGCTGCGCGAATGCCCGGAGTGCGGCAAGCACTCGTTGAAGCGCCTCATTTCCGCGCCCATGTTCCGTCTCGCGGGCAGCGGCTGGTACGAAACCGACTTCAAATCGGACAACGAGCGCAAGCGCAACCTCGCCGGCAAGGAAGAAGCGCCCGCCGCGGAAGCGGCTGATAAACCAGCGGCCACAGACAAGGCGGATTCAAAGTCCGATTCAAAGGCCGATTCAAAGTCCGAAGCGAAGCCCGAAGCCAAGCCCGCGCCGAAACCCGAGGCCGTGGCTGCCACGAAGAGCGCAAGCAAGTCCGCCGCCAAGCCGATCGCCCGCGCCAAGCCTGCCGCGAAGAAGAGCCCGGCGAAAAAGTCCGTTCGTCGACGTTGATCGCGCCGAGACTGCCCCGCACGGTATAAAGGCGAGTGCCTGATTTAATACCGATAGCCCGGGACGAAGATCCCGCCGACATCGCGCCGAACGGGCAGCGTGGCCCTGCGCGGAAGCTGCGCAATTACCTGATCGCGGGCCTGCTGATCTGGATCCCCATCATGGTGACCGTCTGGGTCATCCGCTTCCTGGCCGGCATCCTGGATCAGTCGCTGGTGCTGCTGCCGCCTTCCTGGCGCCCTGAAGCGCTGGTGGGCCAATACGTGCCGGGGGTCGGCATCATCCTGTCTTTCCTGGTGCTGCTGTTCACTGGGGTCGTGGTTCGCAACCTTTTCGGCGGGCAGATTGTCGAGGGATTCGAGAACCTCGTGCGGCGCATTCCGGTAATCGGCGCGGTGTACGGCGGCGCCAAGACGTTCAGCGAGACGGTGCTGACCGACAAGGGCAAGTCATTCAAGCAGGTCGTCATGGTCGAGTTTCCTCGCCCCGGGGCGTGGAGCATCGGCTTCCTGATGTCGGAGGACATTGCGGAGATCCGCACCAGGACGGGCGTTGGCGACCTGGTCAACGTCTTCGTGCCCACCACGCCCAACCCGACGACCGGCTTCCTGATCGCCGTCGATCGTCGCGAAGTCCATTTCATGGACATGTCCGTCGATGACGCGTTCAAGATGATCTTCACCCTGGGCGTGATCACCCCCGACTGGCAGGCCAAGGGTGCCGAACGGCCCAATCTTGCGCCGCAGCAACCCCCTCCGTAACATTCCCCGGCTCAGCTTGTCGGGCGGGCCCTGGCCCGTCGCAGCCCCCATTTTTTCGGGATTTCCCCCATGCCCATGCGCACCCACTATTGCGGCGACGTCAACGAGCGCCTCGTCGGTTCCACGGTCGAGGTTGCCGGTTGGGTCGCCCGCCGGCGCGACCATGGCGGCGTCATTTTCGTCGACCTGCGTGACCGGGACGGCCTGCTGCAGGTTGTGTTCGACCCCGATGCGGCGGACGTGTTCGCTGAAGCCGAACGTTTGCGGGGCGAATGGGTTATCAAGGTCACCGGCGCGGTGCGTCCGCGTCCGGCCGGCACGGCCAATGCGAACCTCGCCTCGGGCCAGGTCGAACTGCTGGCGCGCGGCATCGAGGTGCTGAATCGCTCCGAGCCTATTCCATTCCAGCTCGACGAAGAGGTGAAGGAGGAGACGCGGCTCAAGTACCGCTACATCGACCTGCGTCGCGACGTGATGCAGAAGCGGCTGCGCCAGCGGCATGCGATCACGCGCTCAATGCGCGAGTACCTCGACGGCAACGGCTTCATCGACGTCGAAACGCCGATGCTCACCAAGGCCACACCCGAAGGCGCGCGCGACTACCTGGTGCCGAGCCGCACCCAGCCGGGCAAGTTCTTTGCGTTGCCGCAGTCGCCGCAGATCTTCAAGCAGCTGCTGATGATGTCGGGCCTCGATCGCTACTACCAGATCGTGCGTTGCTTCCGCGACGAGGACCTGCGTGCCGATCGCCAGCCCGAATTCACCCAGCTCGACATCGAGACGTCGTTCCTGACGCGCGACGACATCATGGGCCTCATGGAAGCCCTGGTGCGCAAGCTGTTCCAGGATGTTCTTGGGCAGTCGCTGCCGGAGCCGTTCCCGCGCATGACCTATGCGGACGCCATGCGCCGTTACGCGTCCGACAAGCCGGACCTGCGCATCCCGCTCGAACTCGTCGACGTCGCAGACCTGGTCAAGGACTGCGAGTTCAAGGTGTTTTCTGGGCCTGCCGCAGATGCCGGAGGTCGCGTGGCGGCCCTGCGCGTGCCGCAAGGCAGCGAGAAGCTGTCGCGCAAGCAAATCGATGACTACACCGCGTTCGTCGCGCGCTACGGCGCGAAGGGCCTCGCGTACGTCAAGGTCAACGATGCCGCGAAAGGCCGTGATGGCCTGCAATCGCCGATCCTGAAGTTCCTGTCGGATGCCGCGGTTGCGGGATTGATGGAACGTACCAGCGCGCGGACCGGCGACCTGATCTTCTTCGGCGCGGACAAGGCTAAGGTCGTCAACGACGCGATCGGTGCGCTGCGCATCAAGGTTGGCCAGGATCTCGGCCTGGTGAGCGAGGGCTGGGCGCCGCTGTGGGTCGTCGACTTCCCGATGTTCGAATGGGACGCTGATTCGATGCGCTGGGCCGCGATGCATCATCCCTTCACATCACCGGTCAACGAAGACCCCGCTGCGCTCAAGGCGAATCCCGGTGACGCGCTGGCCCGCGCTTATGACATGGTGCTGAACGGCTCCGAAATCGGCGGCGGCTCGGTGCGTATCCATCGCAACGAGATGCAGTCCACCGTGTTCGAAATGCTCGGCATCGGCGCGGAGGAGGCTGAAAAGAAATTTGGCTTCCTGCTCGACGCGCTCAAGTTCGGCGCTCCGCCACACGGCGGGATCGCGTTCGGCCTCGATCGCCTGGCCATGCTGATGGCGGGCGCGGACTCGATCCGCGACGTCATCGCGTTCCCGAAGACGCAGAACGCGACCTGTCCCTTGACCGACGCACCGACCGAGGTCTCGGAGCAGCAGCTGCGCGACCTGCACATTCGCGTGAAACTGCCGGTCAAGGAGTGACGACGGACACGCGCGACCCCGTCATCCTCGTGCACGGCCTGTGGATGAGCGGGCTGGAGTTCGGCGTGCTGCGGCAGCGTCTGCAGACGCGGCACGGATTCGACGTGCATGCGTTCTCGTACGCATCGCTGCATGGCAGCGCCACCGAGATCGCGGCGGAGCTCGCGGAGTTCGTGCACACCCGAGCCAGTGCAGGCGTGCCTGTGCACCTGGTCGGGCACAGCCTGGGCGGTGCGATCGTCTACAAGGCGCTGGCGGAACACGGCCTGCGCGAACGACCGGGCAATGCAGTGGTACTGGGATCTCCGCTCAACGGCAGTCGCGCCGCACAGGGCGCGGCACGCTTTGCCGTGCTGCGACCGCTGCTCGGTCCTCACATCCTGCATGACCTGGCCGAACCGTGTGGCCGCTGCTGGTCGGGCGGCTCGCCCACGGCGTTGGGTGCGATCGCGGGCACGCGACGCATGGGCACAGGCCAGTTCTTCGCGCATTTCGACGAGGAGAACGACGGCACCGTCGCCCTCAGCGAGACCGTCATTCCGGGCCTCGACGATCACCTGGTGGTGCAGCACAGCCACATGGGCCTGCTGTTCGCGAACGACGTCGCGGACCAGGTTGCGCACTTCCTGCGCAATGGGCGCTTCGAGCAGGAGTTGGCAGAACGAACCAGGTTTGACGGCAGGTAGAGCCACCGATCGCGCACTCGATTCCCTCGGCAGCCCCCTGACGTCGCCCGAGTGGACGGTTGACGCACTGCACGGCGAGCGAGGTTTTCACCGGCCGAGCGGCGCAGCTGTCGCTGTGGCAGAAAGATTTTGCGAACCCGGGGCGGGCCGTCTATGTTCGAACGACGGACTGTGTTCGCGCATCAGAGGTCTTTCCGGTTGCAGGCCGTCGCGGGGTGGATATGTGAACTACCAGCCCGGGCAGTCGTTCACGAAGGCGTTGGCGGTGGACTCTTAATGGACTATATTCAGTCCTCCCACCGAATGCCGTGCCTGCCCGATGCGCTACTCGACCCAGATCAAACCCATCAGCTACCTCAAGGCGAATGCGGCCGAGGTACTGAATGAACTGACGGAGCAGCGCAGGCCTCTCGTCATCACGCAGAACGGCGAGGCTCGTGCCGTCATCCAGGACGTCGCGTCCTTCGAGGAGACGCAGGAGCTGCTCGCGCTGCTCAAGATCCTGGCGCTGGGGAATCAGCAGGTCACCGAAGGCAGGGTCAAACCCGTCGCCGACGTCGTCAAGCGACTTCGCGAGCGCTCGGCGACCGAGTGATGCGCCGCGAGGTCCTGCTGACCGCCGACGCGGAGCGGGATCTCGAGGATCTGTACGACTACATCGTCGATTTCGACTCGCAGGTCAGCGCCGACCATGTGCTGGACCGTCTGCTCGCAACCGCGGAAAGCCTGTCGGCGCTTCCGGACCGCGGGTCGCAGCCGAAGGAGTTGCGCGCCCTCGGAATCACGGAGTTCCGGCAGGTTTTCTTCAAGCCCTACCGGATGATCTATCGGGTCGTCGACAGGCGGGTAGTCATCTTCCTCATCGCGGACGGCCGCCGTGACCTGCAGGAGTTGCTTTCGCGCCGTCTGTTGCGAGGCTGAGCGCCACGTGAGGCTCGATCGCATGTAGTCGGACTCCCGTTCCCGGCGTCTCCTCCCTGACCCTCGGCGGTACCCTCAGTCACAGCGGAAGTCGTCCGCTCCGATCGGCTGGCATTGCTCGGGGAAGCCCGCCTTGCGCCAGTAGTCGTAGACGCCGCTTTCGCGGAGGTGGCGCTTGAACTGCGATGACTGCCGGTAGCGCCGGTTGTCTTCACCCCAAAGCAGCGGTATTTCGGGCAACAGGTCGTAGGCACCCAGCGGCATCAGGAGCAGCGCTACATAGCTTGCGTCCGTGGCGATGCGCTCCTTCTTTCTGGTCGGCGACCGGATCCTCGGGCAGACGTGGGCCGAGCAACGCACGTTCGTGCTGAACTGGACCGCCGCGCGTGAATGAGCCCGCGGCGGTTCAGGGCTGCGGGTCCAGCAGTTCCTTGAGCCTGAACAACACCTCCAGCGCCGCGCGGGGGCTCAACGCTTCAGGGTCGACCCCGTCCAGCATGCGCCGCAGCGCGGACTCGGTCTCGTTGGCGGGGGGCTCGAGCGCGAGCTCCTGCTGCGGCGTCGGCGGTCGGGTCGCGTGTTCGCGCTGCTCCAGTTCGTGCAGGTAACGGCGAGCCTCCCCGATCACGGTCTTCGGCACGCCCGCCAGCCGCGCGACCTGCAGTCCGTAGCTCTGGTTGGCCGGACCTTCCCGGACCGCATGCAGGAACACCAGCTGGTCGCCGTGTTCCGTGGCGTCGAGGTGGACGTTGGCGCAAGCGGGAAGTTCGTCGGCGAGTGCCGTCAACTCGAAGTAGTGCGTGGCAAACAGCGTGAATGCGCCGATCTCACGTCCAAGGTGCCGGGCGCACGCCCACGCCAGCGACAGGCCATCGAAGGTGCTCGTCCCGCGGCCGATCTCGTCCATCAACACGAGGCTATCGCGCGTGGCGTTGTTGAGGATGTTCGCGGCTTCGGTCATCTCGACCATGAACGTCGAGCGGCCGCCGGCAAGATCGTCCGCCGCGCCGATGCGTGTGAACACGCGGTCGACCGGGCCGATGTGCGCCGATTCGGCGGGCACATAGCTGCCAATGCCGGCGAGGATCACGATCAGCGCCGCTTGCCGCATGTACGTCGACTTGCCGCCCATGTTGGGGCCCGTAACGATCAACATGCGCCGGCCATCGCGCAGGTCGAGGTCGTTCGGCACGAACGGGTCCTCGATGTACTGCTCGACGACCAGGTGACGACCCCCGTGGATGTCGATGCGCGAGTCGTCGCAGAGTTCGGGCCGTGTCAGGCGCAGGGTGATGGCACGTTCGGCCAGGTTGGCGAGCACGTCGATCGCCGCGAGCGCGGCAGCCGACGCCTGCAACGCAGGCAGGGTGTCGATCAGCGTGTCGAGCAGTCCTTCATACAACTCGCGTTCGCGGGCCATCGCGCGGTCGCGCGCACCCAGCACCTTGTCCTCGAACGATTTCAATTCGCTGGTGATGTAGCGTTCGGCGTTCTTGACCGTCTGCCGTCGCACCCAGTCGGCCGGCACGCGATCGGCCTGGCTGCGGCTCACTTCGATGAAGTAGCCCTGCACGCGGTTGTAGCCGAAGCGCAGGTTCTGGAAGCCGGTGCGCTCGCGCTCGCAGTTTTCGAGGTCGAGCAGTGCTTCATCGCTGTTTTCGCTGATGCGACGCAACTCGTCCAGGCCCGCATCGAAGCCGGTCGCGAACACGCCGCCTTCGCGCAGCAGCGCCGGTGGCGTTGCGACCAACGCCGTGGAGAGATGCTCGTGGATCGCGGGGTGCGTGCCCACTGTGGCCGCCAGGCGCTGGAGCAGCGGCGCGTCAGCCGCCTGCAGCACACCCTGCAACTCTGGCAGGCAACCCAGCGCTTCTCGGAGTTGTGACAGATCACGCGGGCGGGCCGAGCGTAATGCGACGCGCGCAAGGATGCGTTCGATGTCGCCCACGCGTCGCAGCAATGAATGCAGCGTGGAATGCAACCCTGAATCGAGCAAGGCCTCGATCGCCTGCAAGCGCAATGCACGTGGTTCGACGCCGCGCAGGGGACGCTGCAGCCAGCGGCGCAGCTCGCGGCCGCCCATCGCGGTGGCGGTGCGGTCGAGCACGCCGAGCAGCGTGCTGTCGAGTCGGCCGGACAGGCTACTGTCCAGTTCGAGGTTGCGGCGCGTCGCCGCATCGAGCAGCAGCGCGTCCTCGCGCAGTTCGGTGCGGATGCCGCGCAAGTGCGGCAGCGCGGACTTCTGCGTCTCACGCACGTAGTTGAGCAGGCATCCCGCTGCACCGATCGCAAGCAAACGTCCAGCCAGGCCAAAGCCCGCGAGATCGCGCGTGCCGAACTGTTCGCACAACTGACGTTCTGCGCTGCCGGCCTCGAAATGCCACGGTGGACGTTGCCGCACCGAAATGTCGCCGCGCCCCTGCAATGCAGGCAGGGCGTTTTCGGGAATCAGCAGCTCAGCGGGACGCAGGCGTTCGAGTTCTGCGGCGAGCGCTTCCTCGCCGCTCGCCTGCAGCGCGTGAAAGCGGCCGCTGGACAGCTCCAGCCACGCGAGGCCGAAGCCGTCTGCGCCCGGACAGATGGCTGCGAGCAACGTGTCACGCCGCTCTTCGAGCAAAGAGTCGTCGGTGACAGTTCCGGGCGTGACGACCCGCACCACCTGTCGCTCGACCGGACCTTTGGCCTTGGCGGGATCGCCGATCTGCTCGCAGATCGCGACCGACTCACCCTTGCGGACGGCGCGAGCCAGGTAGTTGTCGAGTGTCTGGACCGGAACTCCCGCCATCGGGATCGGCTCACCGCCTGAAGTGCCGCGCGCCGTCAGCGTGATATCAAGGAGGCGCGCCGCCTTGCGCGCATCATCGAAGAACAGCTCGTAGAAATCGCCCATGCGGTAGAACAGCAGCGCGTCCGGGTACTGCGCCTTGATACGGAGGTACTGCGAGATCACAGGGGTGTTGGGCGGAATGTTCGACTGTTGTGTCACGCCGCGGGATTCTAGCCTAGGATTCTCTGCAACAGCCCAGCCCGAGACATCCCATGCGCAAGACGATCGATTTCCTGCTCAACGACTGGCTCGACGTGCCTGCGCTTGCCGAGCGACCGCGCTACGCTGACCACAGTCGCATCACGTTCGAGTCCGTGCTCGACACCTGCCAGCGCATCGCGGACGAAAAGTTCGCCCCGTTCAACCGGCTGGTGGACGTCGAGGAGCCGAAAGTCGTCGACGGCAACGTCGTGCTGCCACAGTGCAGTCACGATGCCGCGCGCGCTTACGTCGAGAGCGGCATGCTCGCGGCCGCGCAGGACTACGAACTGGGTGGCCCAGCGAATCGGGGTACCACACGGGAGGGTCGCCCTGGTCGTACGGGCTTTTGTAGACGCCGCGCGCGAAGTACTCGAGGTTCACCTGGTGCACGATGCCGAAGCCCGGGGCACC
>JANNGT010000220.1:0-8906 GCA_031404015.1 Gammaproteobacteria bacterium
GCCAGGCGGCACCCGGACACCGACCGAGGAGACGATCGTGGAAATGACCTGGATGGAAACCTTCAAGCTGCTTGGCGTGGACCTGTTCGTCGTCATGCTCATCGTGGTGGCAGCCCTGAACGGGATCGAACACGTTGTGCAGGCGGTCCTGCGCACGGGCCACTGGCACCGCTGATCCCGTCCGGTTGCAGTTGCGGCGGCTGCGGCCTGCGCACAGCCAACGGTCCGCCGAATCTGCAGCAACCGGCGGAATATTCGCGGCCTCTTGCGCGGGGTGATGCCCTAGCGTGAGCCGTGCCGGGCCGCAAGCCCGCACGAGGATCACATGGTCACCCGTTGCTCCGTTGGTCAATCCGCAACAAGGACCGCGCGGCCTTACATCGCTGCACTCGCGGTCGCCTTTGGCCTGTGCGCCCAAGGGCCGGTCGTGGCCCGGCCGGGCGGTCAGGTCACGGTCGCTTGTGCCCCGTCAGCAAGCCCGGCTTCCCCGCCACGTGATTTTCTCGGCTATCCCTGCCGCGATCAACGCTGCGGCTCGCACAAGGCTGGCTTTGACTGGGCCGAGCGCAACCGCATCACCGCGGCCCGGGCGTGCGTCACGCGCAATGACGCGGCTTTTACCGAAGGGTGCCGTGTCTTTGCGGAGCAGGTGGTCACGGCCGAACAGGCAGGGTTCCAATGGGCGCGCGAGAATGACCTCGTGGACCCGTGCCAGTGCGCCGGTGCCGGGGCCCGCTTTGAGGCGGGCTGCGAGGCCTACGTCCACGGCCTGGCTGACTGAGGCGGGACGAGGCGTGCGCGCACTGCGACAAATCGTGTCCGCCGGTTACGCGGCACCGCTAAGCTGCCGCAGTGACCCTCGACGATCTACGCCGCAATCGCAACCTGCTCTTCTGGGCCCTGCACACGCTCGGCTGGAGCGCATACCTCATCGCACAGTACGTCGGTGCGCTGCTGTATGAGAAGCCGACCTCTTACATCCAGGTCCTGCTCGCGGCGGCCGTGGGTGGCTTCGTGCTCTCCGCGCCGCTGCGCTATATCCATCGTCGGTTGTGGGGGCAGCGACTTGCCGTCGTCGTGCCCGCCGTGCTGCTCGCCTCATGGATCGTGGCGCTCGGCTGGCGCGTCGTCATCAACTCGTCGTACGTGCGCTGGGTCGAGCCCGACTCGATGGCCGGCGAGCCCTGGTACGGCATCTTTGTCGGCGCGATCACCTCGACCTACCTCATGCTCTGCTGGTCGGGCCTGTACTTCGGCATCAAGTACTACGAGGCGTTGCAGGAACAGCGCGAGTCGATGCTGCGTGCCTCCGCGCTGGCCCAGGAAGCCCAGGTCAAGATGCTGCGCTACCAGCTCAATCCACATTTCCTGTTCAACACGCTCAACGCGATCTCGACGTTGATCCTCGACGGCCAGGCCAGGACCGCCAACCAGGCGGTCGGCCGTCTCTC
The DNA here is from genome assembly GCA_031404015.1 of Gammaproteobacteria bacterium. Taxonomy (GTDB): domain Bacteria; phylum Pseudomonadota; class Gammaproteobacteria; order Steroidobacterales; family Steroidobacteraceae; genus RPQJ01. The sequence goes on from JANNGT010000220.1 coordinate 1,452, forward strand.
GGATTTCCTGCGCTTCACGCTCGACCAGGACCCGATGAAGAAAATCACGCTGCGCCAGGAGCTGGACGCGCTGAACATGTACCTCGGCATCGAGCAACTGCGCTTCGGTGACCGGCTCAAGCTGGAATACGCTGTGGACGACACAGCGACGCAGGCGCTCGTGCCGTCGATGGTGCTGCAACCGCTCGTGGAAAATGCGCTCAAGTACGCCGTGGCGCCGCGCGAAGAGGGCGGTCGCCTGCGGATCGAAGCGCGCGAGGCCGCGGGCCGCCTGCACCTCGCGGTACAGGATGATGGTCCAGGACTACCCGTGGGAGTGGAACTCGGCGCGGGTCGCGGCGTAGGATTCCGCAACACGCGTGAGCGGCTGGCCGTGCTCTATGGCGACCAGCAGAAAATCGCGGTGCGCTTTTGCAGGCCCGGGCTGCGGCTCGAAATCACGCTGCCCTTCGAACGGGCGACCCAACCGACATGAATATCCGCGCACTGATCGTCGACGACGAACCCCTGGCCCGACGCGGCCTCGAGCTGCGCCTCAAGGAGCACACGGACATCACCGTCGTGCGGCAATGCGCCAACGGGCGCGAGGCGCTCGCTGCGATCGCCGCAGACGCTCCCGACCTGATGTTCCTGGACATCCAGATGCCGGGCCTTTCAGGCCTCGACCTCGTCGCACAGGTGCCACAGGAAAGCATGCCCATGGTGGTTTTCGTGACCGCGTTCGACCGCTATGCCATCAATGCCTTCGAGGCCCACGCACTCGACTACCTGCTGAAGCCAGTCGACGACAGCCGGTTGGCCCTGGCGCTCGACCGCGTGCGCGCACAGTGGCAGCAGCAGCAGGCCGTGGCGCAGCGCGAGCAACTGATGGCGCTGCTCGCCGAGGTCAAAGGCAATGGTGAACTGGCGGTTGAGCCGGACACGGCGACCGCGGGCACGCGACGCTATGCCCGCATGCTGCCGATCCGCTCAGGCCGCGAAACGCTGCGGCTCGACGTCACGACGATCGACTGGATCGATGCAGCCGGAGACTACATGTGTCTGCACGCGGACGGACAGACGCACGTGTTGCGTGCCACGATGAAAGAACTCGAAGAGATGCTCGATCCGTCGGTGTTCCAGCGCGTGCATCGCTCGACCATCGTGAATCTGGCGCGTGTGAAATCGCTGCGGCCGCACCTCAATGGCGAGTGCTTCCTCAAGCTGCAGTCAGGGCAGGAAGTGAAGCTGAGCCGAAGTTTCCGCGACAAAGTCGAAATGCTGCTCGATCGTTCAGGCGAGGCGCCGCACACGCACCGGGCCTGAGCGTCGCCGCACTGCGTCGCCGTGCCGTTCCGCTCGCATGATCAGAGGCGGGCCGCCAGCCGCGAGCCCTGGTCGATCGCGCGCCTGGCGTCGAGTTCGGCCGCCACGTCCGCGCCACCGATCTTGTGCACCGTGACGCCCGACATCTCCAGTGGAACGTACAGCTCGCATAGCGAAACCTGGCCCGCACAAAGCACGACGTTGTCCACCTCGAGCACCGTGGGCCTGGTGCGTTGCTCGCCGAAGCTCACGTGCAGGCCATGGTCGTCGATGCGCTCGTAATTCACGCCGCCCAGCATTTCTACCCGCTTCATGCGCAGTGCTGCACGGTGGATCCAGCCGGTGGTCTTGCCGAGTCCTTTCCCCAATGGCGTGGACTTGCGCTGCAACAGGTAGACGTGACGATCGGACGGCGCGACTTGCGGTGCGGCGAGACCGGCGCGCGCCGTTGCCGGATCCGTCACGCCCCACTCGCGCTGCCACGCAGGCAGGTCCAGCGCGGTCGAATGACTTTGTGAGGTGAGGAATTCAGCGACGTCGAAGCCGATGCCGCCGGCGCCGACGATCGCGACGCGCGGCCCGCATGCGTGACGGCCGAGCAGCACGTCGGCGTAACCGAGCACGCGACCGGACGCGCGATGCTCATCGGCGCCGGGGATGTCCGGATCCCGCGGCATGACGCCGGTGGCAAGCACGACTTCGGCATAGCCGCCGTCGCGCAGCAGAGCCAGGTCGGCGCGAACGCCGAGCTGCACGTTGACCCCGGTCACTTCGAGTCGACGCCGGAAATACCGCAGCGTCTCGGCGAACTCTTCCTTGCCCGGGATGCGCCGTGCCAGGTTGAATTGGCCGCCGATTTCGTCAGCGGAATCAAACAGGTCGACGTGATGTCCGCGAGTGGCGAGCACCGTCGCGCACGCGAGACCGGCGGGGCCAGAGCCGACGACCGCAAATCTTCTTGGAGCCGCAGTGGTTTCGTAGCGCAGCTCGGTCTCGTGTCCCGCGCGCGGATTCACCAGGCACGACGCGATCTTGCGCTGGAATACGTGGTCGAGGCACGCCTGGTTGCACGCGATGCAGGTGTTGATCTCGTCGGCGCGGCCTGCCGCCGCCTTGTTGACGAACTCGGCGTCGGCAAGCAACGGGCGCGCCATCGACACCATGTCCGCGTCGCCCGCGGCGAGGATGCGCTCGCCCACTTCCGGTGTGTTGATCCGGTTGGTCGCGCAAAGCGGGATCTGCACCGAGCCCTTGAGCTTGCGCGTCACCCACGCGAAGGCCGCGCGCGGCACCGACGTCGCAATCGTCGGGACCCGGGCCTCGTGCCAGCCTATACCTGTGTTGATGATCGTGGCACCGGCGTGCTCGATCGCCTGTGCCAGTTGCACCACTTCGTTCCAGTCGCTGCCGTCCGGTACGAGGTCGAGCATCGACAGTCGATAGATGAGGATGAAGTCGGGACCGACGGCGGCGCGGGTCCGACGCACGATTTCGACGGGCAAGCGCATGCGGTTCTCGAAGCTGCCGCCCCAGCGATCGCTGCGCCGGTTGGTGTGAGCGGCGATGAACTGGTTGATGAAGTACCCCTCGGACCCCATGATCTCGACGCCGTCGTAACCGGCTTCGCGGGCCAGCGACGCACAGCGCACGAAGGCGCGGATCTGCCGCTCGATGCCCCGCTCGCTGAGCGCGCGTGGCGTGAACGGTGAGATCGGCGACTTGAGCCGTGACGGCGCCACTGCCAGCGGGTGATAGCCGTACCGGCCGGTGTGCAGGATCTGCAGCGCGATATGGCCGCCCTCGGCGTGCACCGCTGCCGTGATCGATTTGTGGCGCGCGGCGGCGGCATGCGTCGAGAGGCGTCCCGAAAACGGCGCGGCCCAGCCTTCGATGTTGGGTGCGAATCCGCCGGTCACGATCAGGCCGACGCCCCCGCGAGCGCGCTCGGCAAAATAGGCCTCCAGCCGCGGCAAGTGCTGCGCGTCGTCCTCCAGCCCGGTGTGCATCGAGCCCATGAGCACGCGGTTGCGCAGCGTGACGAAACCGAGGTCGAGGGGGGCCAGCAGGTGCGGATAGGGGGCGTTCATGTCCGCAGCTTAAGGGGTGGCCCCGCCCCGTGATACTGTCTCGGCATAAAGCAGAGGGAGACGATCCGATGCAGTGTCCGAAATGCGGTTCTGCGATGAACAAGATGCCCGCGGGATTCGCCGCCACGATCCACCGTTGCGAGAGCTGCCACGGCATCGCCTGCAACGACGATGCGCTTTACGACCTGCAGCGCCAGTGGTTCCTCTGGCCGAAGCACGATCCGCGCGATCTCGATTCCGGGGAGGCGAGCGAAGGCCGCCGCTGGAACGACAAGACGGACGTGCCATGCCCCGGTTGTGGCGCACCGATGCATCGCTTGCAGGCGCCCGGGCAGGAACACATCCGGCTCGACCGCTGTACGCCGTGCGGGCTGACGTTTTTCGACGCGGGTGAAATGACCGACCTGCGCTACGACACGCTGGCCGACACCGTGCGCGACATCGTCGCGCGATTGCGCAGCAGCTGACGCCCAGGATCAGCGCAACGGTCAGCCGCTCCTCAGCTGCAGCGAGACCGGCGGCAACGTTGCCGTTCGGCTCGCCGCGCGGCGTCAGACTGAGACACTATTCGGGCTCGGGGGCGGCGCGGATTCGTTGAGCGCGAAGTAGCGGCGACCGCGGCGGATCGTGATAGCGTTGCAATGCCCAGACATTGCCTCGGGCTCCCCTTGCTCCGCATGACCCAGTCGCCACACGACAGCATCCGCGTTCGCGGGGCCCGGCAGAACAATCTGCGCGGCCTCGATCTCGATATCCCGTTGCGACAGCTCGTGGTCGTGACGGGCGTGTCTGGCTCGGGCAAGTCCTCGCTCGTCTTCGATACGGTCTACGCCGAGGGCCAGCGCCGATACGTCGAGACGTTTTCGCCGTACGCGCGGCAGTTCCTCGACCGCATGGACAAGCCGCAGGTTGACCGGATCGATGGCATTCCGCCGGCGATCGCGATCGACCAGACCAATCCCGTGCGCACGTCGCGCTCGACCGTCGGCACGATGACCGAGCTCAACGACCACCTGAAGCTGCTCTACGCCCGGGGCGCACAGCTGCACTGCCGTGGCTGCGGCGGTCCTGTCCGCCGTGACACGCCTGATTCCATTTACGGAGTGTTGGTGGAGCGCACGCAAGGGCTAGAGGCAGATCCCCGCTTGCTCGTCACGTTCAGTGTGCCCGTGCCCGATAACTTCACCGAAGCCGAGGTGCTCAAGCTGCTGGAACAGCAGGGCTACACGCGCATCCACGAGCGGCTCGCGAACAGGATCGAAGTGGTGCAGGACCGCTTCCGCCTCGGCAACGTTGAGCGCGGACGGGTGATCGACTCGCTCGAGGCGGCGCTGCGTATCGGGCAGGGGCGCTTGAACGTCCGCACCTCTCCCACGTCAGTGGGAGAGGTCGCGCGCAGCGCGGGTGAGGGTTTCTCGCCCTCACCCCAACCCCCTCCCGCTGCAGCGGGAGAGGGAGTCGAAACGGTCTGGCGCTTCTCGACCGACCTGCATTGTGCCGACTGCGACATCCACTACCGCGAGCCGGTGCCGAGCTTGTTCTCATTCAATTCGCCGCTCGGTGCATGCGAAACCTGCCGTGGCTTCGGCCGCATCATCGGCATCGACTTCGGACTCGTCGTACCGGATTCGGGTAAGACACTGCGCGGCGGTGCGATCAAGCCGTGGCAGACTGAATCGAACCGCGAATGCCAGGAAGACCTGCTGCGCCATGCCAAAAAGCGCAGCGTCCCCGTCGATACACCGTGGCGCGAACTGACGGATGAGCAGCGGGCCTGGGTCATCGACGGCGAAGGCCCTTGGGACAAGAAGGTCTGGTACGGCGTGCGGCGCTTTTTCCAGTGGCTCGAAAGCAAGAGCTACAAGATGCACGTGCGCGTGCTGCTGGCCAAGTACCGCAGCTACACCCCGTGCACGGTCTGCAACGGCGCGCGACTCAAGGACGAGGCGCTGCTGTGGCGCCTGGTCTCGCGCGACCGCCCCGCGGGCCTGAACATCCACGAACTGATGCTGCTGCCGCTGGATTCGTGCCTCGCATTCTTCGACCGCATCGTGTTGCCGGCGCCGCTCGATGAAGCCTCGGACCAGTTGCTCGGCGAGATACGGTCGCGGCTGGGCTTCCTGGTGCGCGTGGGGCTGGGCTACCTGACGCTCGATCGGCAATCGCGCACGTTGTCCGGCGGGGAAGTGCAGCGCATCAACCTGACGACGGCGCTCGGCACGTCGCTGGTCAACACGCTGTTCGTACTGGATGAGCCGTCGGTGGGACTGCATCCGCGCGACATGCGGCGCGTGATCGAGGTCATGCATCGATTGCGCGACAACGGCAACTCGTTGCTGGTGGTCGAACACGACCCGCAGATCATGCTCACGGCGGACCGCATCCTCGACATGGGTCCTGGCCCGGGCGAACACGGTGGACAGATCGTGTTCGAAGGTTCGCCGGCTGAACTTGCAGCGCGCTCTGACACGCTGACGGCGAAGTACCTGTCGGGCCGTCTCGACGCGGTCACTGCCGCAGGTCATCGGGACGCGCCGCAGCCGGGCGAGCCTGTCATCCGTGTCCTGGGTGCCACCGAGCACAACCTCAAGAACGTGGATGTCGAGATCCCGCTGCATCGCCTCGTCTGCGTGACGGGCGTGTCCGGCTCCGGCAAGTCGACGCTGGTCCAGGACGTGCTGTACGCAGGCTTGCGCCGCGCGCATGGCAAGGCGACCGAGACACCGGGCGCGCACCGCGTGCTGGAAGGCGCGGACCTGGTGGCCGAGGTGGTCATGGTCGACCAGGCGCAGATCGGCCGCACCACGCGCTCGAATCCGGCGAGCTACGTGGGCGCGTTCGACGCGATCCGCAAGCGGTTTGCGCGTGACCCGCTCGCAGTCGAGCGCGGTTATACGCTCGGCACGTTCAGCTTCAATTCCGGCAATGGCCGTTGCCCGACCTGCGGCGGCAACGGCTTCGAGCACGTCGAGATGCAGTTCCTGTCCGACGTCTACCTGCGTTGCCCCGATTGCGACGGCAAGCGGTTCCGCTCCGAGATTCTCGAAGTGCGGATTCGGCGTGGCGACGGTCCGTTGCGCAGCATTGCGGACGTGCTCGAAATGACGGTGTCCGAGGCGGTCGTTTTCTTTGCAGATCACCGCGACGTGCTCGACCGGCTCGAGCCGCTCGCGGCAGTGGGGCTCGATTACCTGCGACTCGGCCAGCCGGTGCCGACACTCTCGGGCGGCGAGGCGCAGCGGCTGAAGCTCGCTGGCCACCTGGCCGACGTGAAGGTTGTGAGGGACGCTTCCCGATTTCCAATGGAAATCGGGAAGCGTCCCTATTCTCCGCGGACGCTGTTCCTGTTCGACGAGCCGACGACGGGCCTGCATTTTGACGACGTCGCAAAACTGCTCGGCGCCTTCAAGCGGCTGCTCGACGCGGGGCATTCACTGCTCGTCATCGAACACAACCTCGACGTCATCCGTGCGGCAGACTGGATCCTCGACCTGGGCCCTGAAGGCGGCGACGCGGGCGGACAGTTGCTCGTCGCGGGCACGCCGGCACAAGTCATGGCCGCGACGCTGTCGCACACGGGGCGAGCCCTGCTCGATCACGCAGCCGAGCGTGCTGCGGTCTTGAAAGCCGGCCGCGCGTTAGTCCCGACACTGGCGCTGCCCGTCGTCGCTCGCGATGCCGTGGCCGATCGCGCACGCGATTCGATCGTCGTGCACCGCGCCCGTGAGCACAACCTGCGCGACATCGAAGTGACGATCCCGCGCGACGGGATGACCGTCCTGACGGGCGTCTCCGGCTCCGGCAAATCCACGCTCGCGTTCGACATCATTTTTGCCGAAGGGCAGCGGCGGTACCTCGAGTCGCTCAATGCCTACGCGCGGCAATTCGTGCAACCGGCCTCTCGACCCGATGTCGATGCCAGCTTCGGGATTCCGCCCACGGTCGCGATCGAGCAGCGCACCAGTCGCGGCGGCCGCAAGAGCACCGTCGGCACGTTGACCGAAGTGCATCATTTTCTGCGGTTGCTGTACGTGAAGCTCGGCGTGCAGCACTGCCCCGATTG